>DATKDU010000442.1:0-37531 GCA_035512595.1 Pirellulaceae bacterium | reverse complement strand
TAGAATGAACGAAGGCGCAAATCTTCCGCCCACGCAACTCCCAGGCCGCCCGTTGTGAAGCCCGCTAGCGAAATGCCGCCAGCCCTCAGGCCGCCGCAGTTCTCGCTGCGGACGCTGCTGCTGTTGGTCACCGCGTTTGCGATCTTGTTTGCCCTGGTGAATGTCCTGCCGCCGATGGTCATCGCGGGGCTCGTCTTCCTGCTGCTATCGATCTTCGCCCACGTGGCGGGGAATGCCATCGGCACGCGGCTAAGGGAAATTGGCACGCGGCCTGGCGAGCGTCGCCTCGGTGGCCCGGAGCAAGCTCTCGCCATCGGGGAGAATCGCACGCCGCGCTGCGCACCACGCACCGAACTGGGCCGCCGACAGTCGCTCGGCTGGCCGATTCTCGTGGTCACTTCGGCCGGGGCGCTGGCCGGCGCCATCGGCGGCGCCATCTGGACCGCCTGGCTGACGGGAAATCACATCACAGCGCTCGCCATTTCGGTCGGCAGCATCGCCTGCGGCGTGCTCGGCGGGTTCGCGGCATTCCTGGCGTTCAGCTTCGCCCAGGTGGGACTGGGAGCGCTAAGGCAAGCGATGGCAGGATCCGCCGCGTCATCCGTGGAAGACGCTCAGAGATAGGCCCGTGTACCAAGTCGCCGAACTAGCGGGTGCGCAGTTGACCGGCCGACATCGCCTGGTAGGCGCGAGCCGCGTAAGCCTGCGGTGACAGCTTGAAGCGCTGGAGCGTCTCTTCACTCGTGAAGAAGAAGGTTTTCCCGCCGATGAGCAGGCCAATATTGTGATTGCCGTCGATCAACTGGTTGGACTCGGCAAACACGACGGGATCGCAGCCGGAGAGGACCGGGGCGTAACGCTGCGGATCGGCGAGGAACTTCTGCTGCGCCTGCTCGGAAGCGAAGAGGTACGTGCGTCCGCCATGAACCGCGCCGTAGCGGACATCCCCCTTACGCCACTTGGTCGATTCCAAAATGGTCACCGGGCAAAAGCCGTCGATCGCTTTAGGGGGCGCTTTGCTGACTTCAACAAACTGCGGTGATCGGTATTGGGCGCTGGCCTGCTGAGCGGGCTGACTGCCTTGCGCGGGGGGCTGGTACATGGGCCGCTGCTGCGAACTTTGCGGGGGCATCTGCGGTTGTGCCGCGGGACGCTGCTGCGTTTGGCTGGATGCCGAAGGGTCGTAGATGTTGGCGGCCGGACCTGGCAATTGGCGATTGGCGGGCGGGCCCGCGGGCGGCGGCGGAGCATAGCTGGGCTGAGTTGGAATGAATGACTGATCGGCGGGGTCGTCGTAAATGCTGCGACCCGCGGAAATGGGCCCTTGGGGCGCGGCCGCTTGGGTCGCACGGGCGGGAGCGTCTGCCGGTCGAGCGGCGGCAGCCTGGAGGAAGGCGGCCGTGTTGGGCGCAGCGGCCGTCGCGGGCTGCTGAGGAATTCTCGGCGGAGCATAACGCTGGCTGGGCGCTTGTCCGGCGTAAGGGTTGGCATACGGCGGCGCTTTGGCTTGGGCCACAGCGGCTTCACGCGGATCGTACGGAGCCGTGTGACCCGGCGCTGTGCTGCCGGCAGTCGGACCGGCGGTTGGCTGGCTCGGCGTGGCGCTCGGCTGCGATCCCATCGGGGTCGTGGCGGCAGTCAGCGCGACATTGTGCCGGCCCGTAGTCCGCGGTTGGACGAATTGGGCATTGCCCCCTCGCCGGCCTGCGCCGACCCCCGATTGAAACGCCACCTGTTCGAGCATCAGGGCGTATTCCGTTGGCGATTGGGGGCTGATCATCCGTGTGACTTCCAGCCCCGCGGCAGTAAGAATCAGATCGGTCGGCCAGCCTTCCACGCGAAAGCGCTCGGCGAGCTGCGGCGCCGAGTCCACGTGTACTTTCACCGGCACGTAATTGAGGTGGACGGCAGCCGCGACGTCCGGGCGTGGAAAGACATTTTTTTCCAGCGCGCGGCACGGCGGGCAGTTATCGGAGTAAAAGTGAACCAGGATCAGCTTGCCGTCGCGGGCCGCAACGTCCTGGGCGGCGCGCAAGTTGGTGATCCAGGCGATTCCATCCTGGCCCGTGACTGTGCTTCCAAGCGACAAGAGCCCAACGGCAATTGCCGTAATCCAAAACGACCTGACCATTCCTAGCTCTCCCTGTGAGCGAGTGGCTGAGGTTGGCGATTGTGTACCTCGGCCTCGCCTGACCCATGCCGCTGCCCAACGGGGTCCCGCGCAGCACGGAGCCGATCAAGTTCCTCGCTTTTCGCTATCGGAAGAAGGGTCGTGAGGATTGCATCAAAAATGCCGGTCAAGCCAAAAATGCCGTCAATTCAGCCCCAATCCGGCAAACAGGAGGGTAGGGCTGGCGAGGAATTTCCGGGTTTCTTCGCATTCATTCCCAATGACAGCTTGACAAAGGGCTTGCAATCGATAACATTCTGTGTAGTAAGACTTCTGTCTTGTAAGCGTTTCTAGCCCGCGACACACACACCGCGGGTTCGTTAGGGGGGGCGGGTATTAGTTATCCTCCCTGACGAGTTCCAACGCTTCTCTCCCAACTCACCAATCGTGGACCGGACTGAGTTTTTGGAATGCGGTGGTGAAGTGAAGGTGGTTCGCTTTCGCTCCCAAATACAAGGATGAGCGGTACGACCCGCAGTAGGCGGAGAAGCACAAGGCACTTGGGGCCGGGATTGCTTGCAAACAGGCAGCTTGCGAGCAGCATCGCGCAGTTGCCGTCTTGGTACAGAAGCTGACGGTTGAACGGGGCGCTTGGCGACCTGATTGGTAGTGCGCCAGCCCCATGGTCTCCTTAATGAACGCGGACCGAACGCGTATGCGGCGGCAGGGCTCACTTGCGCCCTGTTCCTAACGCGGGATGGACCCATTGGAGTTTTGTTCTCTCATAGCCCGATGCCTCTTTGGGCGCATCTGGCAGATTTCTATTCTGGGTGAGGTATGGCCAAGAAGAAGTTTCGCCCCCGCACGGGCGGCCGTGGTGGTCAGGGAGGTTATGGCGGCGGGTTTTACGGCGGCGGCGGTGGCGGAGGAGGAGGAGGAGGAGGAAATGGCTATGGCAATGGCCGGCCGCGGCGAAGGCGGCGCGGATCGCCTCTCGGACCGGGTCCTGCGGACCGCGGCATATCCGACCAGCCCGTAGATGATGCGGAAGGTCAGCCCCGCGGTTTTGGCGAATTGCCGGACGGCGATTCGCTCGGCCAGCAGGCGCCGGATATCGAACTGACGGAGGGGATCGGACTCCTCGAGCTGCATCCCAATGGTTACGGGTTCCTCCGCAGTTCGGAAAACAACTACACCCGCGAGCGCAGCGACCCCTTCGTACCGGGGACGATGATCGAAAAGTACCGCCTGCGGCAGGGTGTCGTGATCCGCGGCACCGTACAGCCGGCCCGCAAGCAGCAGGGGCCGCGGCTGCGAGAGATTCTCGACGTGGATGGGATGCCGCCGGATGAGTATCCCAACGTCAAGACCTTTGACAGCAAGACGCCGATCAACCCCAACCAGTGGTACCGGCTGGAGACCGGCGCACAGCCGCTGACCACGCGAGTCATGGACCTGCTCACGCCGCTGGGCCGCGGCCAGCGGGCCCTGATCGTTGCCCCGCCGCGAACCGGCAAGACGATCCTGCTCCAGCACATCAGCCACGGCATCGCCACGAACTGGCCCAACGTCAAGCTGATCATGCTGCTGGTGGATGAGCGGCCGGAAGAAGTCACCGACATGAAGCGGAACGTGAAGGGGGAAGTTTGCGCTTCCAGCCTCGATCAGGACATCGAGAGCCACGTTCGCCTGAGCCAGCTCGTGGTCGAACGGTGCAAGCGGCTGGCGGAAATGGGCCAGGACGTGTTCCTGCTCATGGATTCGATCACCCGCCTGGCCCGCGCGTTCAACAAGTACGTCGATCAGCGCGGCCCCGTGATGAGCGGCGGCGTGAACATCAAGGCCATGGACATTCCCAAGAAGCTCTTCGCCACGGCCCGCGCGTTCGAGGAAGGGGGCTCGCTGACGATTGTCGGCACCGCCCTCATCGAGACCGGCAGCCGCATGGACGACCTGATCTTCCAGGAGTTCAAAGGAACGGGCAACATGGAGCTGGTGCTCGACCGCAAGCTGGCCGAGCGCCGCGTCTGGCCGGCGATCGACGTGACGCAGTCCGGCACCCGCCGCGAAGAGCTGCTGCTCGATGCCGACACGCTGCACGCGGTGACCATGCTTCGCCGCACGCTCTCCTCGATGCACCCGGTAGACGCCATGGAGCAGCTCACCAAGCAGCTCGGCCGGTTCAAGACCAATGCCGAGTTCATCAAGCTGATTTCCAGCGCGCGGATGGATTGAAGTAGAGCACTAGGCCAGTGTAGAGCATTCGCTCCGCGAGTGCTCATCGGCCCGGCTCGACCGCGAACCTGGGCTATTCAGGTAGTCGCTTCGAGCGGCCGGAAATCACACCGGCCAAACGCTCTACAAGTTCCGGGCTCACGAACACCACGTTGGCAATGATCATCGCCAGCCCGAACGTCTTCATCCCCAGGGCCAGGGCAATGCCGCCGTGGACGGCCACCGCCATCGCCAGGAAGATCGGCCGCGTCAGCTTGGGCCAGATCAGCACGGGATAGAAAACCTCCCAGAACAGGGTCACGTGCGTCAACAGGGCCACCAGCCACGGCTGATGGACCAGCAACGTCAGATCGAGCGACTGGTACTCCAGGTTGGCGATCGCAAACCAGACGGCACTCCCGTCCCACCACAATTCGCCTCGGGCTTTGTCAATCCCGCCGAAGAGATAGATGATGCACACGTGAAGCTGCAAGAGCCGCGTGGCGACCGTCACGCTCGTGCTGGGCGCGAGCGGGGGGGCAATGCCGCGGCGGGCGGCGATCCAGCGGTCGAGGGACCACAGGCTGCCGCTGGGCGCGAGCATCAGGTACATCACCAAAAACAGGTTGATCTGATCGAGGCCGAAGAGCGCGCCTGTTAGCCGGTGGCAATACGACAGCGTGATGAGGAACGCCAAAACGCTGGTGACGCGCGTGAACAGCCCGGCCGTGAACATCGCCAGGACGAGGAGCGCAGCGACGTGAGCGGTCCACAGGAGCACCGGCGACTCCAGGTAATACAAATAACTGAACGCCCACCGGGCTCCACGGACGTCCGTGTTGAGCAGGAGTGCCGTGCTCTGGTTGACCCACGCGTTTTTGCCTAGGAACGCCTCGAGGTCGAGCGTCAGCACGAAGTGCGTGTAGAAGAGCATCAGGCCGGTCAGGATCCGCATTGCCGCTAAGGTGTGCGGCTGCGACGGCGCAAACCAGAAGCGATCCCAGGCGGCCAGCAGCGCGGCCGGTCGCCACTGCCGCTGCGCAGATATCTCGTGGGAGGAGCTGTGGGCGGGCGCGAGACTGCCGCGGGAATTCTGCATCCGGTGCCTGGGGACGGACGTCATGGCTGCGCGGGGCCTTCCGGACGGAGGACTTCGGGGGCCGGTGCGCCGTCCGGCAGGTTGCGATAGGTGTGCGGCGCGTCGAGCCTGCGCAGCACGCGGAAGACTTCGGGCACCAGCAGTCCGTGCTCAACGCGCGTCAATGTGACGCTGTCACCGCGGTGCCGGCTCTTGAGGTGTTCCTCCAGCGAATGACGGAAGGACTGGTACACGTCGCGGCTATGCTTCCATCCTTGCAGTATTTCGCGATGCCGCCGGCGAATGTTTTCCGCCAGCTCTCGGCGCTGGGGGTCGGTCAGCGCCCGCGCCAGGTCGTCGTCTAGCGGAATTTCGGGAGGGGGCTCGGCGGGGGTGTACAGGTTGTGAAGCTGCTCCGCCAGCATGAAATGCCGGTGATAGAGCAGCCGGGGCCGCTGCGTTTTGAGGTCGGGAAACATGCCCTCGACGCTCTCACGTCCATCGTCAAACTCGACCCGATAGCGGACCAGATGGCTGGGGCCCGGATTGGGAGCGAAGAACGCGTAGCCGTGGTTGAGGTACAGCGCATCGATGTACGGACGGAAGAGGCGCATCAGCCCGTCGGCAAACGGGGACGAGCCGCTGGGGGTCGTGCAGGCGAACGCAAACGGCGCCACAAAGACGGCCGCGACGTGCAGCGTAATCAGCACGCTGGCGATCCGGCGGGCCGTCGGCGACCAGGTGGGAACTGCGGCAGCGGTGGTTGAAGCCGGATCGGACATACCGATGTCATCGGCGTTTCGCGGATCGCGCGGCAAGCCATTGGGATCGTGCCGGCCCCGCCGTCAAGAAATGAAAAACCCCTGCCGGGGCGCTAGCCGCGGCAAGGGTTATCATCGGCATCCATCGTTACAAGCGGCAGTTTCAACTGCCCGCTGATTTACCGCGCGTCGGCGACCTTGTCCTGGTCGAAGTCGAACTCCAGTTCCTTGGTCTCGCCCGCCTTGAGGCTGATCCGCTTCTCCTGGATCACCGTGCGGCCGCCGCGGTCGAGCTCCACCTTGATCACGTAATCGTCCCAGGCCTTGCCATTGCGCAGGCCCGTAGTGCGGAAGACGCGGGTTTCACCCTTGGCGGAGGTCTCGTTTCCGGCGAGATAAACCTTGGCATCGGCAGGTACGCGAACCGTCAGCCTGGTCTCGACTTTCTCCGTTGGAGCGAGCGCGAAGGCCAGCCGGGCCGTTTCGCCGCCGCGCAGGTCAACGGTCTTCGTTTCGGTCACGGTCTGACCGTCGCGAATCATTTCGGCTCGCACTTCGTAGGTATAGGAAGCGCCCAGCTCCAGGTCCCGCGACACGAACTCGCGCCGCTCGCCCGTGCTCCGCGTCGGCTGTCCATTGACGTAAATCTTCGCGTCCTCAGGGACGTTCACCGCCAACAGGCCGTCCGCCCGACGGATCGAGGTCTCGGTCTCAGCCGGCGGTGCTGCCGGTGCGTCCATCGGCGCAGCTTCGGCGGGAGCGTAGTAGTACGCGCCGCCGTTGGAGCCGCCGCTCGATCCGCCACTGGAGCCGCCGCTGGAGCCCCAGCTTCGGTAAGCGCCGCCCGAAGAACCGCCGGAAGAGCCCCAGCCGCCGGACGAGCCGTGCCAGCGATGCCGGTGCCACTTGTGATGCCAGCGATTGCCCCCGGAGCTGCCGCCGCTGCTCCCCCAGCCACCACTTGACCCCCAATTGCCGCCGCCGGAACTCCCACCGGACGAACCGCCGCTAGAGCCGTGCCACCAACCAGCACTCGCCGGAGCGGCACAAAGTGCCAGCAGCGCGAGTGCGAATGCGGCCCCAATGCCCTTGCCAACAAGTGTGCGTGCCATCGACTCTTTCCCCTTGTACGGATTGAACTTACTGCGATCCCCAGACGGGTGGAGGATCGATAGGTACCTTGCGAAAACATAGCAACCCTAGCATGTAAATCAAGCAGTCTGGGTAAACAATTACGAGAGCGGTATCTGGGTAGGCACGGGAGACTTTGGCCGTTCAAGCCGCGCGGGAGGGATCGTTGGTTCGCGGATCACCCCTCCAGCGAACGACAAAGGCCATGTCATTCATGGACATTGTCGTGGCTGCGCAGCCATTTCGGACGAATGTTGCGACTATCCGTTGTGAACCAGATTTAACAGCCAAACACGGCCTGGATGGATCGAGAGGAACGCCACAGGGCCGGCCAGCGCGCACTTTGGCAATCGGGACAATTGTCGCACCCGCGCGGCCTTTGATCTGCCCATTGAAGAATTGTGAAGATGGTGAGTGAAATGCGCGGCGTTCGCAATGAGGTTCGCGGATCGCTCCTGCTGCGCTCCGATCAAGAACGGCTCCGGTTGTTTTCTTGTACCCAATCCTGATTGCCGCTAGATTGGGCCGCACGCACTTCGTCCGGACTCACGAGAGCAACCCATGAAAATGAAACTGGCGGGAGAAGAGGGCAACCTGGTCAAGGTGAGCGTGTCGGGTCCCGTGACCCAGCGCGAGCTCGCTCCGCAGGATGAGCCGCTGGGAGAGTTGCTCGGCCCGGCCGGCTACAGTCGCCAGGTGCTTCTCGATCTGGCGGACGTGTCGTACCTCGACTCCAGCGGCGTGGGCTGGCTGCTCACCTGCCACAAGCGAATCAAGCAGGCCGGCGGCAATTTGATTGTCCACTCCTTCTCGCCGCTTGTTTCCAACGTGCTTCGCGTGCTGAAGCTCGAGCGGGTGCTCCAGCTTGCGGAAAATGCCAAGGCCGCCGAGCAGACGGCGCGAGGAGTGACCGCATGAGCGCTGCACCCATTGATTTTCAACCGGCCGCACTGGCGGACCTCGATCCTTCGCAGGCCCTGGCGGCGATCCTCGCACAAGCCGCCGAATTGCGGGCCAGCGACCTGTATTTGATGAGCGAAGAATCGGCGCTTACCGTGGCGTTTCGCCGGCTGGGGCACGTCGAGCGGTTCGCTTCCGTCCCCCGCGATCATGGGCGGCAATTGATCAGCTACATCAAGGCGCAGGCCGGGATCGACATCGCCGAGCGGCGGCGTCCGCAGGAGGGGCGGTGGATTTTCGACCGTCCCGAGGGCCCGATCGACCTGCGAATCAATATCATCCCGACGCTGCACGGGGAGGATCTGTCCGCGCGGCTGCTCGACCGGAAGTTCGGTCTCCGCAAGCTCGACGATCTGGGGCTGACGCGCGGCGATTACGCCAAGTTGACCGCCCTGCTCTCCAGCCCTAGCGGGCTGATTCTTGTCACCGGCCCGACCGGCACCGGCAAGACGACGACGCTGTATGCCTGCCTTCAGCATCTCAACAACGGTGCCCGCAAGCTCAACACGCTGGAAGACCCGATCGAATATCAATTGACCGGCGTTCGCCAGTCGCAGGTCAATTCCAAGCTGGGGGTCGATTTTGCCGACATGCTCAGACACGTGCTGCGGCAGGCCCCGGACGTGATCATGATCGGCGAGATTCGCGACGAAGAAACGGCCAGCACGGCCGTGCGGGCCGCCAACAGCGGACACCTGGTGCTGGCGACGATGCACGCGCCGGTTGCGGCGGGGGCCGTGCAAAGCATGCGGGCGCTCGGCGCGCATCCCTTTTTCCTGTCCAGCTCGCTCTTGGGAATCGTGGCCCAGCGGCTGGTCCGCGTGCTTTGTCAGAAATGCCGCGTGGCGTACGACATCAGCGAGTCTCCGGAGACCTTCGCCGAAATCCAGGACCTGCTCGAGCCGGGTCTGGGCTCCTTCATCTACGGACCCAGCGGCTGCGAGCATTGCCGCCATCAAGGCTACAGCGGCCAGGCAGGCGTGTTCGAGATCATGACCTTCAACCGCGAGCTGCGGCAGATGGTTTTGGCCGGGCGGCCCACCGACGATGTCCAGAGGCAGGCCATCGCCCAGGGGATGGTCGAATTCCGCCGCGCGGCGATGCTCAAGGTGGCGCAGGGCATCACCAGCACCGAAGAAGTGCTCCGCGAATTGCCGACGGAGTATCTGGGGCTGGACCTGTAGCTTTCTGCTACTTGAGGATGTTGAGCAAGTTGCTGTACTGGTCGGTCCACAGCACCGGGAGTTCCTTCTCGACCGCCAGCACGGAGACGCGGAATTTGCCCAGCGTCTGCGCCCCGCCGGCATTCTGCTCGAGGCGGAGGACGAGCGTCCGCTGGGCCGGATCGGAAATCGGTTCGGCCAGCGTGAACGAAACGAGATGGTCCTGCCCGGTTTCCGAGCCGATCGACCAGCCGGTGTTTTCGTCGTCGTCGATCGCGCCGGCGACGTCGTAACCGGGCGCCGACAAGTCGGCCGACGGCTCGGTCAGCGTGACCAACAGGGGCTTCGCCCCCGACTCTTCGACCGATAGCTCCACTTCCTGCAATACGAAGCTCCCCTCCTCCTTCTGGCCGCGCCCCGGACCCTCGCCGGGGAGCGACTTATCGGTCAGCGCCTCGATCTTGATCCCCGCGATGTCGGCCAGTTTCGTTGAGAAGCGAATCGTGTACGTGTCGTTGGCGGGGCGATTGCCGCCGACCAGGATGGCGCCATCGTGTTGGATCTTCCCGCTGGCGCCACCCGCCGATGCAAAGGACGCCGGCTGCAGGACGTGCCACGAGGGAGTGGGGCTATTCTGCGCGATAGTCGCCTTGATGACGACGTCGTCCAGGAATTCCTGGTTGCGGGTCAGCAGCACCCAGTTGGACGACGTTTCCCACGCGTCATCCCCTCCGCCGTCGTCATCGACCGGCACTTCGTCAAAGCCGTACTCCTTGGCCAGGGCGGTGACGACCGGCGCCAGATTGAGATAACGGTTGCTGATGTGAATCGCCAGAATTCCGGTGGAATTGCCGTTGTCGTCGCGGCGGAGGAGCTCGTCGTAGACCTTGACCGATTCTAGCGTGAGCAGGTGGGCGGGGATGGCGTCGCCGCTGAAGGCGTCCAGGACGATGATGTCGTACTGCTTCGATTTGGCATCGGCCTCGCGCTCCATGGTGATGCGCGCGTCGCCAATCTCGATGGGGACTTCCGCTCCGCGCTGCCGCGCTCGCTGCACGAACTGAAAAATCCCCTCGTCGTGCAGGGCCATGATCTTGGGATCGATGTCGTAGAAGCAGAAGTAATCGCCCGCATTGGCGAAGCCCGCCATCGTTCCCGTGCCCAGGCCGACCACGCCCACGCTCAGCGGCTTGCCGGCGACGCGCGCGGGATGGTGCCGCACCGCCAGGCCCGGACCCGAATTGACGCCGTAATACGTGGTGATCTGATCGATGCGGCTGTCGCTGGTGTACTGAAAGCCGTGCAAGATGCGGCCGTGGTACAGCGCCCGCCCTTCCGTCTCCGGCAGTTCATTGCCATCCCCGTCGAGGTCCACTTTCCTGTGGACCGCAATGGCGCCGTAAAAATTCCGCCGCCGCGTGATGATCTCGACGTCGTCCTTCTCTTGAAAATTCAGTTGCGAAGCGCCGATCAGGATCAGGCAGCCGACGCAGGCGAAGGCCGCCGACCACTGCACCATCTCCTGGCGGGTGAACTTCCACCGCTGGCCGGAATAAAACAGGGCCAGCATCGCCACGGCAAAACAGCCGACAATGGAGAGCGGCAGTTCGTACGCACGGACGAACAGCGACGGGCTGATCAGCGCCACAAACAGCCCCCCCAGCGCGCCGCCGGCCGAGATGAGGAGGTAATACTGCGTCAGGTGTTTGGGGGCCGGCTTGAGCTGGACCAGCTCCCCGTGGCAGAGCATGCAGCCGAAAAAGAGCGCGGTCAGGTACATCACCGCCTGGAAATAGACGTCGTCCTCGTAATCGTCCGCATCCAGCGGAATGGACCAGTCGTGATTCGTCTCGAACCGGCGGTTGAGGAAGAACCCGATCTCCTGCGGGACGCTCAAGACGGCATTGACCGCTCCTGTGAACGTCACCTTGTCTTGGTATTTCAGCATCGCCTGGTCGAGGGAGCTGGCGTTTTCCAGCCCGCACAACAGGGCGATGACCAGACCCCCGAAGAGGCCGAAGAAAATGCGCGAGTACCATGCCTCACGATCGAAGCAGATGATCAGCGTCAGCAGGTACAAGCTCAGCGGCACGATGAACAACAGCGGCACCGGCGCGACATCCTGGCACAAGTGATTGGTGATCGCCAGGAAGGTCATCGACGGCAATGCGGCCAGCAGCAACCAGCCGATCTGGTGATGCCACCTTGGCGCTCCATCTCCTGACGCAAGGTCCGACTTGGGAGGAAGTTTGCTGGCATCGATCCCCTCGCGCACCAAACCCGCCGCAATCCGCCAGATCCACAGCCCCATCGCACCGGCCAACAGGGCGAACAAGATGAACGCTCCCGACCACAGCCAACCCTGCCAGTCCACCGTCAGGTAGTACTCGAAAATGAACGGGTACGTCAGCAGCGCCCCGAGCGAGCCGACGTTGGAAAGCGCGTACAACCGATAGGGCGACTTGCCCGGATTGGCCAGGGCGAACCAGGCCTGGATCAGCGGGCCGGTCGTCGAGAGGAGGAAGTAGGGCGCGCCGACCTTGGCCAACAGCAGCAGCAAGATTCGCCCCGACGGCATCGTGCCGTCGTCCGGCTTCCACCAGTCGCTGGGGATGATCGGCAGCGTGAGCACCGCCAACACGAGCAACCCGGCGTGAATCCGCCCCTGCCACAGCGGCGAGACATATTTCGTGAGCAGATGCGCGTAGGTGTATCCCCCCAGCAGCAGCGCCTGGAAGAAGAGCATGCACGTCGTCCACACGGCCGGAGAGCCGCCGAACCAGGGGAGAATCTTCTTGCTGATCAGCGGCTGGACCTGAAACAGCAAAAAGGCGCTGACGAAGATCGTCACGGCCGCCAGCAAGACGAGGCCGGCGCTGCGTGGTTTGGACATGGCGTGAGTGGTGAGTGGTGGGTGGTGGGTCGCGAAGGATCACTATAAACTCACCACTCACTACTCACCACTCACCACTCACCACTCACCACTCACCAAGCCTGGCGAGCCACTGCCGGAACCTGGGCCGCAATCGTTATCAGGACGCTTTTGAAGGCCGGCGTGCGGGATTTTGGGTCGGCAGTCCGCGGGACGAGCACGTTCGCCTCTGGGTAGTACATCAGGGCGTTGCCGGCTCGGATCGAATCGAAGGAGCGGGCCAGTATGCCGGCCATTTCGCCGGTCTGGCTGCGGACGGTGACGGGCTGGTTCTCGGCGAGCGCCAGCCGCTGCATATCGACCGGATGGAGGAGAATCACGTCCCGCCGCTCCTGGCCGCGGTAGATGTCCTCCTGCTCGTAGACGACCGTGTTGAACTGCCCCTCGCTGCGGACCGTCATGAGCCGCAACTCGTGCTCGCCGCCGGGGAGTTCCGGCAATTGGTGCACGTGCAGGATCGCCTTTCCCGACGGCGTAGGAAATTCTGGTTCGTGGAACGTCCGCCCGGGGATCTGGAACTCCTTCTTCGTTTGCTCAATCGCGGCAAGCTGCTCGAAACCGGGAATGACCTTGGCGATCGCCTGGCGGATTTTGCCGGTCGATTGCATGCTCTGCCAATCGACGGGGCCTCCGTCGTCGAGCGTTTGCCGGGCGATCGTCGCGATCACCTCCACCTCGCTTCGCGGGCCGTCGTGCCGCCGCGGCCCGCCGTCGCTGACGCGAATGAAGTTGAACATCGACTCCTGCGTCGTCGGCTCGGGCTCTTCATCGCGGGCCAGCACCGGCAGGATGAGCGTCTCCTTCGCCAGGCCGTGCGCGTGCCCCGTGTTGAGCGACGTATTGAGATAAACCAGCGTGTCGAGCTGGCTCAGCGCCTCGCCGGCATACGTGGCGTCGGGATTGGAGCCGTACAGATTGCCGCCGAGGCAGAAGCCCAGCTTGAGCCGGCCGGCATGGGCCTGTTCCATGCAGCCGAGCGTGTCGAGTCCTGGGCTTGTCGGCAGCGTGACTTGGAATTCGCTTTGCAGCCGCTCAAAGACGGCGTCCTTGAGCTTCGGTGTAACCCCCATCGAGCCGATCCCTTGGACGTTGCTGTGCCCGCGGATGGGAAGCAGGCCCGTGCCCGGTTTGCCAACCATCCCTCGCATCAGCGCGAGGTTGGCGATGGCCTGCACGTTCTGGACGCCATGCACGTGGTGCGTGATTCCCATCGTCCAGCTAAAGACGACCTTCTTTGCCGCGGCATACCGCTCGGCCATTTGGTCGATCTGCGGCTGCGAGACGCCGGATTTGGCGTGAATCTCGCTCCAGGGTGTGTTTCGCACGGAGGCGATCCACGCGTCGTAACCCTCGCAGTGATTCCTCAAAAAGACTTCGTCCTGCGCCCCCATCTCGTCGATCCGCTTGGCAATGCCGGTGAGCAGGGCCAGATCGCCGCCGATGTGGGGCTGGACGTAGAGTGACGCGATCGGGCTGCCGAAGAGCATGCTCCACGGGTCGCTCGGCACGCGGAAGTTGACCAGGCCCGTCTCGATCACCGGGTTGATGACGATCACGTGGCCGCCGCGGCGGCGGACGTTCTTGAGCGTTGTCATCAGCCGCGGATGGTTGCTCGGCGGATTGCCGCCGATGACGAAGACGAGATCGGCGTGCTCGACGTCGTCGAGCACGAGCGTGGCGGTTCCGCTGCCGACGGACGACTGGAGTCCGACGCCGCTGGCCTGGTGGCAATAGTAGCTGCAATTGTTGACGTTGTTGGTGCCGTAGATGCGGGCGAAGAGCTGCAAGAGAAAACCGGCTTCGTTGGAGCTGCGTCCGCTGAAGTACCAGAAGGTTTCGCTGGGGGACAGAGTTTTCAGTTTGGCGACGATCCGGCCGAAGGCTTCCTCCCAGGTGATGACGCGGTAGAACTGGCTTCCCGCTTCGAGCAGCACCGGCTGAGTCAGGCGGCCGCACGATTCCAGCTCCTGCGGCGTGAAGCTCTGAAACTGCGGAGTCGAATACGTGCTCCAGAACTCGGGCTTGATGGCCCCCTGCATGTCGGCGGCCATCGCCTGGAGCGACTTCTTGCACACCTCGGGAAACCGCCCTGCTTCGTTGACCATGCCCCCCTTCTGGCCGCCCATCCCCAGAGCGCAGGTCTTGCACGCATTGCGGCTGCGCATCGCCTTCCACAGCTTCCAATAGCCGCCGACCTGGCGAGCTTTTTTGAGCGTGTACCAGATGGCTTGCCAGCCGCCGCCGTGACTTGGTTTTTTCATCAGCGCAAAGGGCTCGGGAGTCGTTCGGGTCAAAGGGCTTTGGCAGTGGAGAGTCGTAGACCCGAAACGACTCCCGTCCCCGTCCGTGTTGCCCGCCGGTGACTTTGAGTCTACCGCGCGCCACAGATGCGCGACTATGGCCGGCTCGTCGCGGCCCAGTGCGCGACAAGCTAAAATAATGCGATGAAAAGCTGGAGTTCTCATGTTCCTGCGCTGCTGGTGATGTGGACGGCCGCTGCGCTGAATGCCGCCGAGCCTGAGCCGGACCAGGCCAAGCTCGACTTCTTCGAAAAGCACGTCCGCCCCGTGCTGGTCACGCACTGCCTGGAGTGCCACGGCGAGAAGAAACAAGAATCGAACCTGCGGCTCGATTCGCGATCCGGCGTCCTCAAGGGAGGGGACATCGGCCCGGCGGCAATTCCGGGCAAGCCGGCGGAGAGCCAGCTTGTATCGGCGGTGAAGCGCGACGGCGACCTGCAAATGCCGCCGGTCGCGCCGCTGAAGCCCGAAGAGGTCGCGGCACTGGCGAAGTGGGTGGAGTTGGGATTACCGTGGCCGGAGCAGTCGGCGGTGAATCGGGCGGAAGATGCGTGGAAATCACACTGGGCCTTTCAACCGGTCGTGCAGCCGCCGCTGCCGGTGGCCTCCGATCCGTCGCTGGCGTCATGGCCGAAGACGCCTGTCGATCTGTTCATTCTTGAGAAGTTCAACGTCGCCGGTTTGTCACCATCGCCTGCCGCCGAACGGCAGATGCTCCTCCGCCGCGCGTCGTTCGATCTGACCGGACTGCCGCCGACGTTTGAGGATGTCGCTGCATTCGAGCAAGATGCGTCACCCGATGCCTTCGAGCGGCAGATCGACCGGCTGCTCGCCAGTCCCCGCTACGGCGAGCGGTGGGCCCGTTACTGGCTCGATGTGGCCAGGTATGCCGACAACAAGGGGTACGTCTTCTTCGAGGAGAAAAATTATCCCTGGAGCTACACGTACCGCGATTACGTCGTCCGCTCGCTGAACGAGGACAAGCCGTACGACCGGTTTGTGCTGGAGCAGCTCGCGGCCGATCAGCTCGATCTAGGGAGCGATCAGCGGCCGCTGACGGCACTCGGCTTCCTCACGATCGGCGCGCACTTCATGGGGAACGTTCATGACATTGCCGACGACCGGATCGACGCAATCACCCGCGGCCTGATGGGACTGACCGTCTCCTGCGCCCGCTGCCACGATCACAAGTACGACCCGATCCCGCAGGCCGATTATTACTCGCTTTACGGCGTGCTGCGGAGCTGCGTTGAGCCGCTGGTGCCGCCGGAGTTTGTGTCACCGCTGGCGCACGAGGAGTACGAGTATTTCGCCACGGAGCTGGCTGTCCGCAATGCACGCCTCGAAAAATTCGTTCGCGGCAAGCACGCGGCACTCGTCGGCGGCGCGCGAACGCGCGTCAGTGAGTATCTGCTGGCGGCGAATACGGAAAGGAAAAAACCCTCGACTGAGGATTTCATGCTCCTGACCGATCCGGGTGAGCTCAACCCGGCGATGATCGTGCGCTATCGCATCTATCTGGAGAAGACCGAAGCCAGGCCGCATCTGGTCTGGCTGCCGTGGCACCTGCTGGCGGCAATCCCCGAGGCCCAGTTCAGCGAACAAGCGCCGGCCGCGATTGCCGCAATGGCCAAGGGGGAAACGGCCGCTGGCGAAAAGTTGCCAGTCGAAGTTCATTCGCTCGTGCTCAAGGAACTGATCGACAAGCCGCCGCAGTCGCTGGCCGACGTCGCGGCGCGGTACGGCGACTTGTTCAAGCGGATTGACGACGCCTGGCAGCAGCAGCGGTCCATGGCAACGTCGCTGGCTGATGCCAACGAGGAACAACTGCGGCAGGAATTGTACGGCGAAGAGGTCCCAGCCAATTTGCCGCTGACGTTCGGCTGGGGCTTTTTGAGTTTGCTCCCCGACCGGGCTTCGCAAGGAGAATATCAAAAGCTGCTCAAGGAGGTCGAGCAGTGGCTGATGACTGGTCCAGCCGCGCCCCCGCGGGCGATGGTGCTGCTTGAAGGCGAGAAATATGACCCGCGGATTTTTCTTCGCGGCAATCCGAACCGGCTGGGCGAGAGCGTGCCTCGGCAGTTCGTGGCCATCGCCAGCCGCGAACGCAAACCGTTTACCAGCGACAGCGGCCGGCTGGAGATGGCGCGGGCCGTGGTGTCGGCGGACAATCCGCTGACCGCCCGCGTCTTCATCAACCGGCTGTGGCTGCACCACTTTGGCGCCGGTCTCGTCCGCACGCCGAGCGATTTCGGCCTGCGGAGCGAGCCGCCGACGCACCCGGAGCTTTTGGATTACCTCGCAAGCCGGTTTGTGCAGGAAGGGTGGTCGGTGAAGCGGATGCAGCGGTGGGTTGTATGTAGTGCGACTTATCGGCAGGCGAGCGAGTCCAAAGTCCAAGGTCCAAAGTCCAAAGTTGAAGGAGATGGAGGTCAGAGGTCAGAGGTCGGAGGTCAGAAGGATTTGGACAACCGTCTCTTGTCGCGAATGAATCGGCAGCGTCTCGACTTCGAATCGATGCGGGACGCGATCCTGTCGGTTGCGGGCGAGCTCGACGGCAACCTCGGCGGACCGCCGGTCAAGCTGCTCGACGGCGGCTTTCACCGGCGGCGGTCGCTGTACGCCTTTCTTGATCGGCAGGATCTGCCTGGCGTCCTCAGCACGTTCGACTTTCCCAGCCCCAACGCCACCAGCCCCCAGCGCGACACGACCACCGTCCCGCCGCAGGCCCTCTACTGGATGAACGGGCCCTTCGTCACTGAAGCGACCACGCGGCTGCTCGGTCGCGTCGAAATTGCCACTGCCGCCGATCCGCAGACCAAAATCACGCGGCTCTACGAAACGATCTTCGCCCGCCAGCCAACCGACGACGAAAAACAACTCGCGGCCCAGTTTCTCGGCGCCGCTCCCACCGAGGATTCGTGGCAGCAGCTTGCCCAAGCGCTGCTCATGACGAACGAGTTTGTGTTTGTGGATTGATTTTGGATTTGGAGTGCGGCGACTTGTCGCCGCTTTGGGATTTTAGGAATCAGCGACGGTTCTTGGCGACAAGTGGCCGCACTTGTCAGCCATCGGACCGGTCCGCCAATGCATTCCTTACCTGGTCGAATAGCTCCCTCGGAATCGGATAGCTAGCGTCCGACGCGGAGTTAAGATAGATCCCCGCGAACTGCTGTTCGCTCTCGACGATCTTGAATAGGTCCGGGAAGCTCATCTCAGCAAACGCGCCACCCTGGGGAAACGCCTTGTGGAATTCTGCCCGGCTGGTGTACGCGTAGACCCAAACGCGCCCTTGATTGTCGGCGCCTGTCTTGAGTCGAATCTTGCCGGTGATCTTGCCGTCCTGCGTTGGTGTCACGCCCTCAGTTCCGACAAACACCGTTTGTGCTGCGAGAACTTTAGAGATTGGTTCGATCGAATCACTCACAGGTGAATTTGCATGCTGACGGATGACTTGTTCGGCGTTCATGGGTGCGAAAGGCGTGTCCTGGCTGGAGTGACATCCGACGAGCGCAGTGGCCGTGAATGAGGCAAGACACAAAATGTGTCTACGGGTGACTACTATCTCGGTGAAAATCATTTGAGTCGGCGACCCGCCGTCCCAGAATCCTAAAGCGGCGACGAGTCGCCGCACTCCAAATCTGAAAAGCTTTTGATCTCGGCATGTCCATCCGCTGCTGCTGCATTCCCCGGTCGAATGACCAGGGCCGTTTGCATCCCCGCGGTACGGGCGGCGTCGAGTTCGGCCACGACGTCGCTGAGAAAAAGGATTTCGGAGGGTGCCAAGCCAAAGTCGGCGGCAATCGTGTGGTAGCTGGCAGCTTCTTTCTTGGGGCCGGTGGTTGTGTCGTAGTGGCCGGAGAGCAGCGGCAGCAAGTTGCCGGCGATCGTGTGGCCGAAGAAGAGCTTTTGGGCCTGGATGCTGCCGGAGGAGTAGATGCGGAGGTCAATGCCGCGGGCGTGCCAGTCGCGAAGCGCCGGCGGCACATCGTCGTAGACGTGGGCTTTCAGCTCGCCGCTGGCAAAGCCGGCTTCCCAGATCAGTCCCTGAAGCTGCTTGAGGCCGGTCGCCTTCACGTCGCCGTCCATCAGCCGCTCGACTTCCCGATGCAGCACGGTGGGTGGGTGAACCATAGCGCGCCCTCCCGGACTTTGCGATCGGAGCATCGTGTGAAAATCACCGTGACCGGCATCGCGCGCGATCTGGTCGACGGCTGCGCTTAGGGCCGGCTCACCCCAGTGTGCCCGGAGATAGCTTTGCAGTTCCCGCCGCACGAACGGGAACATCACGTCGTAGACGAAGCTGACGCTCGACGTGGTCCCTTCGATATCGAGCAGAATGCCGCGGGGGATCACAGCTTGATGACCAGACGAATGGGGTCGGGAGTCGTTTTGGGGCCGAGACGCTTTGGTGATGGAGAGTCATCGGCCCGAAACGACTCCCGACTCCTTCCACGCCGTCAGCCGCACTCAATGACAGTCACAGCTTGATGACCGGCTGGAGGTCGGCGGCGGGCAGGTATGCCGGGCCGAGGCAGAGCGGCGTGTACTTCTCGTGCAGCGAGTTCTCCACATAGTGCGGCGTCCACCCGGAGGCGTCGAGGAACAGGCGGATGCAGCGGATCGTCTTGTCCTGGCAGAGATCGAACCAGTGCTTGGTGCCGGCCGGCACGTTGATCAGGTCCCCCGACTCGACCTGGATGGCGAACACGGGGCCGCCGGTGGGATCGATGTGGAACACGCCGCTCCCTTTGACGGTGAAGCGGACCTCGTCCTCGCTGTGCGTGTGCTCCCTGCTGAACTTGGCAAGCATGGCGTCCAGATTCGGAATCGCCGGCGAGACGTTGATTACGTCCGCCGTCACGTACCCGCCGCTGGCCTTGAGCCGGTCGATCTCAGGAGCATACGCAGCAAGGATTTCCTCATTCGTCGCCTCGGCGCCGATCCGCCCTTCCACGTCCCACTTCTCGTACCAGATGCCGAAGGGTTTGAGAAACTCGCGGATCTCTTCCACATTTGTGATCTCGCGGTTTTCGTCCTGGATGCGGATGCGTGCCATCGTCGGTTCTCCGTGAATGTTCGCTAAAGAATACCGTTGGTTTTCAGCTCGCCGGCCAAAATCATCCGCCGGGCGACGCACTCCAGCAGGAATTCAAAAATCTCCACGTGCCGGCGGGCTTCGTCCAGGTCGCGCCCCCAGGTGTACAGGCCGTGGCGGCGGATCAAGTAGCCGTGCGCCAGCGGCCGCGCCGCATCATTCAGCCGCTCGCGCACCTGCTCGGCCAGCGACGGAATGTCCTGCGTGTTCTCGAAAATCTCGATCCACCCGGCGTACTCATGGGTCGAAACGCCCTCCAGCCCCTTGAGCATCTCGTAGCCGCTGATCTCGATCCCCCCTTGCGGGAAAAAGACATCGGAAAGAATCGTGCTCCAGACCGAGTGCGTGTGCAGCACCGCGCCGACCCCCGGCTGCGAAGCGGCAACGACGTGCAACAGCGTCTCGGCCGATGATTTCGGCTGCCCTTCGATCGTCGGCTTGCCGTCTTCGCTCACGCGGACGAAGTCCGATCGCTTCAGCCGCCCCTTGTCCATGCCGCTGGCCGTGACCAGCAGCTCCAGCGGCTCGCGCGACGCCACCACGCTGTAATTGCTGCTGGTGCCGACGCTCCAGCCGCGCTGCCAGAACATGGCCCCCAGATCGCGCAGCGCATCGATCTGGGGCACCAGGCCGGACAGTGCCGCGTTCAGCCGCGTTTCACAGTGGGGGGTGGTCATGCCAGGGTAGACGCCATCGAACCTGCGAGATGGAGAAGGTAGTCAGTCTACCAGAGCCGGCTCGCTTGGCAACTTGGAGCCGGAGAAAGCGTGCGCCGACGGCAATCGCCCGGCAAACTACATCTCCCCGCTAAACCGCGGCGTATCGAGCCACTTGAGCTGATATTCCTCGCGGAGCTCCTCGACCGCTTCCCTCACCGCGTCGCTACTGGCCATCAGGGCATAAGAAACTAAATCGCCAAATCTACCGGCCTGCATCCCGGCCAGGAACATCTCGCGGCGGATGTCGAGCGTCGGCTCCTGGGCCACGAGACGGACGACGTAGACGGTCTTGTGCGGCTGATCGACGGCGACCCCCGCCTGGCCGACCTGCAGGCGAAAGACTTCTTTCATGAACTCGTTGCCGGCCAGCGGAATCCCCTTCACCTCGCTGAGCGACGGCGAACCGCCGAAGGCCAGCGGGGAAGCCCCGCGGGTAAACCAGGAGAAGGAGAGCGGCTCGACGACCTGCTTCGCCTGGTCTTCAGTGAGCACTTCCTTGAGCGAGGAGGCTTTGGCGGCCTTGGCGGCAATTGCCTCGGCGTCCTTCTGGGCGGCGCTGGCGGCCTGCTGGTGAATCCAGGCGGCCACGACCTGCTTGCGGGCCTTGTCGAACGGCACTTGCTCCGACGGCTCGTTCCCGGTCCGCCAATAGACGAACGTGGTCTCGCCAAAGATGGAGCTGACTTCCTGCGGCGCGTAGAGGGGCCGGTTCTCGTAAAACGCACCGTCGGCAAAGGGAAGCGTGCCTTGCGCGCTGCGGAAGGCGGCCTGCTGACCGAGCTCGGTCGCGGCAATCGCAAACTGATCGGCCAGCGGCGTCTTGCCGACCGTCAACCCGTGCCTGGCAGCCAGAGCGCTGAGCTTCAGTTCGCCCGGATCCTGCGCGCCGACTTTGCTGCCGGCCTTCTTGTCCTCGACCCAGCGAGTGTACTTGGTGCCGTAATCGGAAACGGCCCGCACGATTTCGTTGATCGCCGCATCGTGGGCGCCGCGGGCGTCGGGGGACGCGAGTTGGTTCAAGAGCTGATCGCGGACTTCGCTCAGGGGCTTGAACTCCGGCTCGGGGGGCTTGGATTCCTCGGCCGTTTTCTCGGAAGTGGCGTCGGTTTCGGCCGCAGAATCCGACGGTTTCGTTTCGTCTTTCTTTTCCTCCGGCTTGGCGGCTTCTTCCGCCGCTTCATCCTTGGCAGGCGCATCCTTCGCGGCCGCCTCATCCCCCTTGGCCGATTTTTCCGGTTCGGATTTGGCTTCCGTGCTCTGGGCCGGTTCCTCCTGGCATTCCTTGTTCTCGTTCTTGGCTTCTTCGTCCGCGGCCGGCGCCTCCTTGGTTTTTTCGGCGGGCTTCTCACCCGGTTTGGTTTCGGCCGGCTCTTTCGAATCGTCCTGGGGCTTCTTCTCGCCGGCAGGCGGCTTGACGTCGTCGGATGCGGGGTCCAGCGGGCTGACTGCTTCGTCGGTTTTGGGTGGGATTGTTCCCTCCGGCGGCGGCGTGGTTGCGTCGCCGGCGTCAAACTTCAGATTGCGAAAATTGCCGGCGGCAATTTCCTTCTGGTATTCTTCCTGAAGCCGCTCCTCGGAAACGTTCTTCTTGGCGGCATCCAGAAACTTCTGGAAATCGATCTTCACGTAGCCAAAGGCCAGCTTTTGCGGCTGGCGGAAGCCCGGCTCGTAGCGCTCGGGATGCGGCGTCCGGTCCTTCCCTTCGTCGTAAATCTTCCGCAGCTCGTCCTCCTTGGCGTCGCTTTCCTTGAACCGTTTGTGGTAGTCGGCCACCTGGATCGGGAAGGCTTCAATCTTGTTGCGGCGATGGAGTTGCTCGTGGTATTCCCACAGTTCCCCCGTGGAAAACCCGGTCAGGCCGGCGGAAAACATGGACTGTGCCTGGAGCGACGTCAACTCCAGCTTCAGCCGCTCGAAGAGCTGGGTTACCGTGACCAGCGGAGTGCCGTGGGTTGGGTCCCGGTGCTGGGAAACGGTCTCGCGGGCCAGTTCATGGAAATCGGCCTCGTCCAGCGCAAAGCCCCCGAGGTTCGTCAGGTAATTCATCATGGCCGTCTGATCGACGACGATCCCCATCTCCTTCCCTTTTTGGGCAAAGAGCATGATCTGAACGAGGGTTGGATCGTCGCTCCGCATGGCCAATCCGAGGTCGATCCCATCCGGCTGAATGGACAGGAAAGGGGCCTGCGGCTTGGCGTCGTTTTCCTGCGCCCGGCGAATCACGGCCAGCAGGAAACGGACGACCGCGTCGTGCTCCCACTCCGCCGTGTCCAGGTCGCCCCGCGTGATGTTCCCCAGCTTCCACTGGGCGATGACGGCATGATTCCCTTCTGCGCGGCCGGTCTGCGGGCCGGGGTCGAACAGATTGGTCAGGGAGTCGCCGATGACCCAGGTGACGATCAGGATCACCCCAAGGACGGCCAGGATGTAACCCTGATGCCTGCGGAAGTACTGAAGTGGACTGGCCATGAAAAGCGAGTGATACCTCAAAGGAGGGGTTCCCAGGGACGGAGAGTGTCCGCCTGGACCAACAAATCCCCAGAAAATTTTGCGCCGCTGGTCGCAGCGCCCCAGCGTTCCGATTGTAGGGTTCGTCGCCGTAAATTCAATCCCAGTAGGCGCGTACGTCGCGTACACTGGGTGCAACTGACCGTCATCCAACGTCGTGTTGGAATCGTATTCCTGATCGCCAAAGAGTGCTGGCGGACGGCGCTCGCGCCTTGACACAGGCCGTAGGAAGACCGTAGGAATCGGTCGTAGCAACCGTTTCGCGCAGGCCGGTTGCAGCATCCAGGTGGAGTCTGCTCAGGTCACCTGTCGGGCGAGGCAGATAAACAGGTTGGCTTGCGGGGCACCTGGGAGTAGTCCGGGAGTAGGGGTCAAGTCTCACGAAAGAGCCTATTTTTCTATGGCAAAACGAGTGGCCGGAAGCCAAAAATCACTGGTGATCGTCGAATCTCCCGCCAAGGCGCGGACGATCTCCAAGTTCCTGGGTAGAGATTACACGGTCGAGGCCAGCATTGGCCACATCCGCGATCTGCCTCAGGGTTCGAAAGAGATGCCCGCCGAATTCAAGGGGGAGAAGTGGTCCTACCTGGGGGTTAATGTTGACGATAACTTCACCCCTGTTTACATCATTCCCGCCGACAAGAAGCAGCAGGTCAGCAAGCTCCGGGCGCTTCTCAAGGACGCCAGCGAGCTGTTTCTGGCGACGGACGAAGACCGCGAGGGAGAGGCGATCAGTTGGCACTTGTGCGAGGTGCTCAAACCAAAAATACCAGTGCGGCGGCTCGTGTTTCACGAGATCACGGAAGAGGCCATTTTAGAGGCCCTGTCCCATCCGCGGGACATCGATGACGCGCTCGTCCGGGCGCAGGAGACCCGGCGGATTCTCGATCGGCTGTATGGGTATGAAGTCTCGCAGCTTTTGTGGCGGAAGGTCGGTCCAAAACTGTCGGCCGGCCGCGTGCAAAGCGTCGCCGTGCGGTTGATCGTCGAGCGCGAGCGGCAGCGGATCGCCTTCGTCTCGGCCAGTTACTGGGACCTGCTCGGCCGCTTTGCCACTGCCGACGGCAAAGAGTTCGAGGCCGAGCTGGTGAGTGTCGATGGCCGGCGCGTGCCGGTGGGGAAGGATTTCGATGCAGCCACGGGAAAGATCAAGGATCCCAAGCTGCTGTTGCTCAACGAGGCCGGGGCGAAGGAATTGGCCGAGCGGCTGGGAAGCGCGAAGTTTGTGGTGGGCTCGCTGGAAGACAAGCCGTACAGCCGATCGCCGGCCGCCCCCTTCACGACCAGCACGCTCCAGCAGGAAGCCAACCGCAAGCTTGGCTTCACCGCCCGGCACACGATGAGCGTCGCGCAGAGCTTGTACGAGAACGGCTACATCACCTACATGCGAACCGATTCGACGAACCTGGCACAGGTGGCGATCGATGCGGCCCGCGACCTGGTCGAAGCGGAGTACGGCCGGCAATTTCTGCCCGCCGCACCGCGAGTTTATCGTTCCAAGGTCAAGAACGCGCAGGAAGCCCACGAAGCGATTCGCCCGGCGGGGCATCCCTTCAAGCTGCCCGACGCCATCAAGCCGGAATTGAACTACGACCAGTTCCGTTTATTCGATCTGATCTGGAAGCGGACGATCGCCAGCCAAATGGCCGACGCGACCGGGCACACGATCACGGTGACCATCGAAGGCGGGGACGCGGTCTTTCAAGTTTCGGGCAAGACGATCGACTTCCCCGGCTTTCTGCGAGCCTATGTGGAAGGCTCCGACGACCCGGGAGCCGAGCTGGCTAATCAGGAGCGATTGCTCCCCGCGGTCGGCGTGAATGACCCCCTGGAGGCACGCGAACTGCTCTCGAAGGGGCACACGACGCAGCCGCCGGCGCGATTCAGCGAAGCGTCGCTGACCGCCGAACTGGAAGGAAAGGGAATCGGCCGCCCCAGCACCTACGCCTCGATCATCGACACGATCCTGCACCGCAAGTATGTCTTCAAAAAGGGGAACGCGCTCGTCCCCACCTGGACGGCATTCTCCGTCTGCCGGCTGCTGGAGATGCACCTGCCGACGCTCGTCGATTACGCGTTCACGGCGCAGATGGAAGACCTGCTCGACGCCATCAGCCGCAAGGAACAGGACAGCGTCGCCTACCTCCGAGGCTTCTACTTTGGCAACGGCCAGCCGGGGCTCAAGCCGCAGCTCGAAAGCAAGGTGCAAGAGATCGACCCTCGCGAAATGGGCCGCTTCTTGCTCGGCAAACCAGCGGAAGGGCCGCATCGCGAGGAAGTTTTCATCCGCGTCGGCAAATACGGGCCGTTTCTGGAGCAAGGAGCGCGGAAAGCGAGCATCCCCGACGACTTGCCTCCCGATGAGCTGAAGCTGCCCAAGGCGCTGGAGATGCTCGATCACGCCGCCGTCGGCGACGAGCCGATCGGTCACGACCCGGCCAGCGGCAAAGCGATCTATCTCAAGAGCGGCCGGTTTGGGCCGTACGTGCAGCTCGGCGAGAACGACGACGAGGAGAAGAAGTACGGATCGCTGATGCAGGGAATGTCGCCGACGGACGTGACGCTGGAGTTGGCCCTCAAGCTCCTCGCCTTCCCCCGCGATCTGGGGCCGCATCCGCAATTGGGGGAAAGCGTGCAGGCGATGCGCGGCAAATTTGGGCCGTACATCAAGTGCGGCAGCGAGACGCGGTCGCTGCCGCGGGAGATTTCGCCGCTCGACGTGACGCTCGAGCAGGCGGTGGAGCTGCTGGCCCAGCCGAAAGCCCAGGGTCGCGGACGGGCTGCGGCCAAGGCGCCGCTCAAGACGTTCGAGGCATCGCCCATTACCGGCAAGCCGATCCAGTTGCTCGACGGCCGCTACGGTCCCTATGTGACCGACGGCACGACCAACGCTTCTTTGCCCAGGGACGCCGCGCCGGAATCGCTGACGTTCGACCAGGCGCTGGTCCTTCTGGCGGAACGGGCGCAGCGCGTCGCGGCCGATGGCGGCCGTCGCCCGGCCCGCGGACGCACGGCCGCGCGAAAGTCTTCGCCCAAGAATGCGCCCAAGAATGCGCCCAAGTCGTCCCCCAAGAAACCGAGTGCGGCCCCCAAGGCAAAGACGGCCAAAGAAGGGAAGGCTCCGAAGGGGGCGAAGAAGCCGGCCGCCAAGGCCAAGAGCCAGGCGGCAGCCGGTGACGCGCCGTTCTAAGTTGTACGTCCCGTCTGCCGGACGGGACCTGTGTTGGCGCGGATCGCTCGCAGGTCCCGTCCGGCAGACGGGGCCTACTTCCCCACCGCCAGCGCATACGCCGTCGCGTGCGTGCGGCAGTGCGAGATGCTGATCAACATCTGGGCGATGCCGAGTTGCTCGCAAACCTCCCGAGCCCCGCCCGCCAAGGCGATCCGGGGACGGCCGCCGAATTCATTGCGGACCTCGATGTCCTGCCAGCCAATGCCGCGGGTCCAGCCGGTGCCGAGGGCCTTGAGCACCGCCTCTTTGGCCGCAAACCGACCGGCATAATGTTGCGTGGCCGCTTTGCGGGCGGAGCAGTACTCGATCTCGTGGGGCGTGAAGACCCGCATCAGGAACAGCTCCCCGTGCCGCTCGATCATCTGGGCGATGCGGAGGCATTCGATGATGTCGGTGCCGATGCCGATGACTTGCATGGAGAGGGTTCAGGGTTCAGGGTTCAGGGTTCAGGGTTCAGGGTTCAGGAGCCAGCAAGGGGGGCGCTGCGCATGGCTATAGCTTAGTCCACCACTGCGATGGTACGAAGTGGTGCAAGCAAGCTTGCTTGATCTCGGCCCAGCGCCGATGATGAAATGGATTCGATACTTCCGTTGGTTTCTGTCTTCTGCCTTCTGACCTCTGCTCTCTGACCTGAACCCTGAACCCTGAACCCTCCCCCATGTTCGAACGCCGATCACTACGCTGGCCGATCACGCTGGGCGTGATCATGATCGTGCTGATCGTGCTGCTCCTGGTCGGCTGGGTGTTATTGAGCTTTCTGGCGGCCGACGGCTGGGCCGGGCTCTCTTGGACGCTGCTGGGCATCGGCGCCGCATTCCTCGTCTTCGTCCTCGTCGGCGTCGTGATGTACCTCACGCTGTCGATCAAGGCGATCAACCTGAGCCGGCGACAGTCGAACTTCATCGACAGCGTGACGCACGAGCTGAAGAGCCCGATCGCCTCGCTCAAGCTCTACCTGCAAACGCTCGCCCGCCATCAGGTCGATCCGGCGGAGCAGGCGTCGTTTCACAAGTACATGCTCGAGGACGTCGAGCGGCTCGACACGCTGATCAACCACCTCCTCGATGCGGCCCGCCTCGACAAGCACCGCACCGAGGCGGAGCCGGAGGATGTGGACCTGGCGGCCGTCCTCCGCAGTTGTGCCGAGGAGGTCTGCCTCCGCTTTCAGGTGCCGGCGGAGGTCGTCCAGCTCGACTTGATGCCGTGCATCGTCCATTCGACGCCGATGGACCTGTCGCTGATCTTTCGCAACCTGATCGACAACGCGGTCAAGTATGCCGCCGAGGAGAGCCCGCGGGTGCTGGTCACGCTCCGGCCGGAGCCGCCGGCCATGGTCGTCGTCCACGTGACCGACAACGGCCGCGGCATATCGACGGCCCAGCGGCGGAAGATTTTCGGCCGCTTCGTGCGGCTGGGCTCGGAGTTGGAGCGCGACAAGCCGGGGATGGGGCTGGGGCTGTACATCGTCCGCACGCTCGTCGAGCGGCTCCGCGGCCGCATCCGCGTCCGCGACCGCGAGGGGGGAACTGGGACGGTGTTCGAAGTTGAGTTGCCGGGCGTCGCAGTCATTGCTCCGCCGGAATCCAAGGAAGAACCCCGGCCTCCGGAAGCGGACGCGGCGTGACTCTTCTTCATGGTTATTTCGTCAGAGTCAGAAATCGTTGAAGCGACGTCTTCACGTGGTCGGAAACTTCCGCGTCATTCGAATCCAGTACATTCATTGCGACCTCGCGGGCACGCGACTTGAGATTTGCGTACGTATCCCAAAAAGATGGCGGAATCTTGGTCACGAAAACTAGCAAGTCGCCGCGGTAAAAAGTTCCTTCAGCCAACGGATCCCTTTCGAGCGAATCCAAAGCAACTGGGACCAAATACCGCAGTCCGACACTCTGCCCGATCAAAAGCCGGATATCCCCGATGCTCAAGTCTTTAAGCGGCACATCGCGCAATCGGTGGACATCCTGCACCAATGAGGATGAGTGATCAGGCGGGCCCCAATTGACCTCCTCAAGCTGCGTGAGAGAGTAACGCAATGGATCCCGCAGTCGCTTTTGATGTCGTGACATGTTTATGTCCGCCACTCATCAGGAACGCAGCGTCTTGCGCTTTTACACAGAGTCACCGAGGCGCAGAGGCACAGAGACGACATGAAAAAACTGCTGCTCTGTGCCTCCGTGCCTTTGTGCCTCTGTGCGATAACGGAACGGGCCTGACTCGCGAAACCGCGTTGAACCCGCTGAGCTTCTCCATCCGGCCGGTTCCACCGCCTACGACCCCGCCGTCCCCTTCTTCTCCACGTTCTGGAGTCGCTGCTCGAGCTCCTGGTTTTTCTTGCGCAGCTCGTCGAGCTCCTTGCGCAGCTCTTCATGGCTCTTCCCTCTCTCGCGGAGCTTGCCGATCGCTTCGTCGATCGCCGTGACCATCCGCGGGACTTCCTCTTTGCCGCGGCGGGTTTGCAGAGCGGCAATCGAGGCGTCGTCGCCCAGTGCCGCGAGCGCGTCGATGGCGGCGCGGCGGACCTGGACCCGGTCGTTGTCGAGCTGTTTTTCCAGGAGCGCCCGGGCGGCTGCGTCCTGCGGCTTGAGCCGGGCCAGTGCCGCCACGATCGCCACCCGCCGCTGCGGCGTCAGCGATTCGCTCAACATGCCGGAGAGCTGTTCGGCAACCGACGCGTCCTTGAGCTCGATCAGTCCGTCGCAAGCCGCCCGCAGGATCACTTCGTCGTGGCTCGGCTGCTTCACTGCCGCCAGCAGCGCCTCGCGGCACTTGTCGCGGTCGATCTTGAGCAGCGTCCGCAACGCCTCGGCGACGGCGAAATAAGACGGATCCTTGGCGATCACTTCGCGGACCACAGCGCGGCTGTCGTCATGGGCGAAGTTTCCCAGCGCGCTGATGGCATCCCGCCGGACGAACGACTTGACGTCTCCCTGGGCCGCTTTGACGAGCGCCTGCCGGGCCGCGTCCGTGTTGGCTTTACCCAGCACTTTGGCCGCTTCCTGCCGCACTCCCCAGAACGGATCGCTTTCGAGCGCCCTAGCAACGGCGGCAATCACATCGGCCTGGTCCTTGAGACTGGCCAGACCGGCCAGCGCCTGCACCCGCGCGGAGGCGTGTTTATCGCTTGCGAGCTGGTCGAGCAGCTCCTCCTTGCTCTTGTCGAACACCAGCTTCTTCAGAATCCAGTCCTGCGGGTCGAAGCAGACCCGCGTCGGCCGCTCTGGCGATTCGAAATGAAAGGTCTCTTCGGCCTTGGTGATCTTGACGCGCTTCATCGCGGCATTCGATGTCGAGTACCCCAGCTCGATTTCGGCCGACGTGCGAAACAGGGGCGTCACCTCATCGACCTTCTGCGTCTGCTTGACGACGACGCGGACCTGCTTGCTCTCGGCATCCCAATCCCACGCGACGTTGAATTCCGGATGCCCGCCGCGATGGACCCACTGGTCGAAGAACCAGTTCATCCCCTGCCCGGTGGCATCTTCGATGGCGATCCGCAGGTCGGCCGTTTCCACGACGCGATGGCGATTGAACTCGCCGTAGCGGCGGATGGCCCGCCAGAAGGCCTCGTCCCCCAATTCGTACCTGAGCATGTGCAGGACGCGGCTCCCTTTGGGGTACGAGTGGCGGTCAAACATGTTGATCGGGTTGTCGTAGCGGTAGTTGACGATGCTGCGGCGGTAGCGGGCGTCCTCGCCGAAGTAACTCTCCGCTTCGTTGCGCCGTTCCCAGGCCGCTTCATCCCAGCCTTCGTCGTGCTCGGTCCACAGGGTGGCGAAGTATGTGGCAAAGCTCTCATTGAGCCACAGCTCCCCCCAGTCCTTGCAGGTCATCAGATTTCCCCACCACTGGTGAGCCAGCTCGTGGGCAACCAGATTGATGCTCGACACGTCGTGATGGGCCCGCTCGTCGTGCAGCGTGCCGAGGTTGAGCGTCGTCGCAGAGGTGTGCTCCATGCCTCCCCAGCCGTATTCGTCCACGCAGATTTGGGCGTACTTCGGCCACGGATAGCGGACGCCGATCTTCTCGGAGAAGAACTTCAACATGGCGGGGGTCTTCTCGAAACTGCGCGGTGCGTCGGCCAGCCGCCCCGTGGGGACGTACGACAGGACCGGAATGCCGTCCCAAGATTGCTCAAGGATGTCAAAGTCGCCGGCGACCACCGACAGCAGGTAAGGCACGTGCGACTGCGCCTGATGCCAGTGCCAGGTCACCTGGCCGTCCCCCGCGGGGGTTCGCGATTCGAGAGTGCCGTTGGACAGGACTTCGTAGTCCTTGGGAACGGTAGCGATGATTTCGCTCGTCAGGCGGTCATTGGGGGCGTCGAAGCAGGGGAACCAGTAGCGGGCGAATTCCGGCTCGCTCTGCGTCCAGATCATCCGCGGCTGGTTCGGCTCGCTCTCATCGGGCACGACGAAGTGAAACCCGTGCCGCGGCTTTTCGATCGTGTACTCGATGGCGAGCTGGAGCTTCTGGCCGGCCGGCAGCTCGCGGCCCAGTTCGATTGCGAGTTGATTCCCCTGCTGCCGGTGGGTGAGCTTCTGGGGCTGCTGGTGACCTTCGTCAAGGGCCAGCGTCGCTTGCATGATCTGCATCTCGGCCGCGTCGAGCTCCAGCGTGCTCTGCGGCGCGATGAGCGCCAGCGTGTGAATGGCTTTGGCCTGCACCTTTTGCTGGTCCCAATCAAAGCGGAACTCCAGCCGCACGTGCTGCTGATCGATCGACCGGCTGCGGACGCTCCGCGGCGGTTGCGTGAACGGCCCCAGCCGCTGCTGGGCCGCCACAGGGCCGCCGAGGGCAAACAGGGCGATGAAAAATCCAATCGTGACGGCGCGAAGCGCTCCAGTGGTTGACAGCGAGAAATGCATGTTGGCCTTGGCAATTGGGGGGGGGAATGGGAAGCTTTAGAATACGCTGGCGGCAGTGCCGGCAGTAGTCTGCGGCCTGCTTTCCGCGGCAAAAACCGGTTGCTCCATCCGGGACGGACGTAAGATATACTTGCCTCGGTACCGGTTCGCCCCTCTCTGGAAAGGAACGGAGCCATGACCGCCAATAGCCGCTGCCTTGCGTTTGCCGCTGTGACGAGCATTGCCGTCTTGTTGTCGGCCGCCGAGCCGTGCCAGGCCCAGGGGGGGCGTTACCGCGCGGTGACGAGCTATTCCTTCCCTTCGACGCCGGTCTACACGCCGGGCGTTCCGCTGCAGAGCGTCTATCGGCCGGCATTTGTCGCCCCAGCCGCGGCAATGCCGGTGGCCAGCGGACCGATCGCCGTCACGCCGCCGATCGTCTACTCGCCGCAAGCGGCCTATTATGCCCCAGCGCCGGTGACCGGTTACTACGCCCCGGCGCCGGTGACGTCGTACTACGGCGCACCGGTGGCAGTCCAGCCCACGGTCGTCGCCCGGCCGGCATTCTTCCCGCGAGCACGAAACGTTTACAGCTTCACGCCGGCGCGTGGGGCTGCGATTCCGGTGGTCGTGCCGTAACGCGTAGGGCGGGTCAAGCTCGCCTCGGCGAGCGCCGACCCGCCTTAAAGAATGTGATGTTCCGGCGGGTCGGCGCGATCGGAGATCGCTGGACCCGCCCTACGATGACTGCCGGTGACTAAGAATCGTAGTCCGTCAGCGACTTGGGCGGCACGGCCACCCGCAGCGCGTTGACGACGGCGAGCACGTCGATCACTTCCTGCGTGATCGCACCGGCCACCGGCGGAAGAAAGCCGGCGGCGGCCAGGAACATCCCGACGATGCTGGCCGCCATGCCGCCGATGGCGCTTTGCAGGGCGATGGTACGCAGCCGGCGGCTGATGTGCAAAAGCTCATCGACCGTGGCGAGCGAGCTGTCCATGATCACTGCGCCGGCGGCCTCGGTGGTGATGTCGCTGGCCCCGCCAAACGCCAGGCCGACCGTCGCCGCCGTCAGTGCCGGAGCGTCGTTGATGCCGTCGCCGACGAACAGGGTCGGCACGCGTTTCGTTTCCTGGCGCACCAGTTCGAGCTTTTGCTCGGGGCTCTGGCTGTAGTAGACCTCCTCAATGCCGACCTGCTCGGCCAGATAGCGAACCTCCGACTCGCGGTCGCCGGAGACGAGCATCACCCGTTCAAATTGATGTTTGCGCCCCAGATGTCCGACGAACAGCGCTCCTTCGCGGCGCGGCTGATCGCGGAATTGAACGGTCCCCGCATAGCGATCGTTCACGAGAACGAGGCATTCCATTCCGGCGGCACGCGCGGGAAGGAGCGATTCGACAGCGGGCTGTGCAGCCAGCAGCTTTTTGCGGCTGGTGACGTGGACGAGCTTTCCCTCGACGATTCCCGTGAGTCCCGTCCCCGGCTCTTCGTGGACTTCGGACGCCTCGCGAAGCGTCACGGCACGCTTGTCGGCCGCCGACAGCACGGCGCCGGCGAGTGGATGTTTGGAATAGCGCTCCAGGCTGGCCAGCAGCGTCAAGAGCTCCGCTTCGTCGATGCCGGGCGCGGCGACGACGGCCGTGACCCGCGGCTCGCCGTAGGTGAGCGTGCCGGTCTTATCAAAAATGGCGGTCCGGCATGTGCTGATCCGTTCCAGCACCGACGGGTCCTTGATGATGATTCCCATTTTGGCGGCCAGCGAGATCGAGCCGATGATGGCGACCGGAATGGCGATGATCAGCGGGCAGGGCGTGGCGACGACCAGCACGGCCAGAAATCGTCGCGGATCGCCGCTGACCAGCCAGGCGATGAGAGCGATGGCAATGGCTGCCGGCAAATACCACGAACCGAGCTGGTCCGCCAGTCGCCGCATTCGCGGCCGCCGCTGCTCCGACTCCCGCATGATCTGCATGATCTTGGCGTATCGCGAATCGATCGGCAGCCGGTCGGCGCGGATCGTCAGGGCCGATGTGCCGTTGATGGCCCCCGAGAGGACGGCCGAGCCCGGAACCTTGCTCATCAGGTACGGCTCGCCGGTGAGGTACGCCTCGTCCATGCTGCCGCGCCCCTCGATCACCGTGCCATCCACGGGGCTGATCTCATGCGGAAAGATGACCAGCGTGTCGCTGACCCGAATGTCGTCCAGAGCGACGTCCGTCATCTGGCCATCTTGTTTGCGGTGCGCCACCGACGGAACGCGCCGCGCAAGGGCCGCCAGGACCGACGATGCGCTGCGGACGGCATACGCCTCGAGGGCTTCGCCGCCGGAGAGCATCAGCACCACAAACACGCCGGCCAGATACTCGCCGAGGATTACCGAGACGACGATCGAAATGCCGGCCAGCAAATCGGACGCGAACTGGAGCTTGAGCACCTTGCCGGCCAGCTCGGCAACCAGCGGCGTGCCCCCCAGCACGAGCGTCACGATCAGCGGCCACTGGCTGGCAACAATCGACCGGCCGAAGAGAACGACCGAAGGCCCTTCACCGAATCCGTAGCGCCATACCAAATGCAGGGCGATTGCCGCCAGGGAAAGGGCGGCAATCGCCAGCGAGAGCCAGCTTTGCGACGGGCGGGTGGCCTGGGGGGCTTGCATCCTGCCCAGGCTACTTGAGCTTCTTGGGAGCGTCCACGTGAGCCATCCGCACCTTGCGGACGTACTTGTGGCAGCTCACGCATTTCATGGTCACGTCCACATAGGCCAGCGCCGCCCCTTCGAGGTTTTTCTTGCGGGCCATCTCGGTCAGGCCGTCCACGCTGCGGCGGAACTCGACGCTCCGGTCGTGGTATTCGGGCGTTTGCAGCACCTGCCAGGTGGAGGCCTGGCTGAGCAGGCTCATTTCCTGGGCGTGCTTGGCGATCTTGTCGAAATCCTCCATCGTCAGCCCTTCGAGCACCTTTTGCGAGTGCTCGAGCTTGGCTTTCATGAAGATCGCCACCTTGTCGGTCTCCTGGGCGCTGGCCGATTGCCAGAGCAGGCCCGTCAGCACCACTACAGTCATCATCATGAACCGGGACATCGTTTACTCCTTGAAGTTGTCGTTTCTCGCTGCGTCAGCCTGGCGATCACCACACGCGCACGGCCCGGCGTCCACGTGGTTGAGATCTTCTATGAGCTCATCCATCGCTTCGGCCCCAAAGCCGTAGGCCATGATTCGGTTCTCCGCCGCCTCATGGCTTCTCAGCCGCGCGGCGAACTGCTGGAAGGCTCGCTGAAGCCGATCGACCTCGCCCGAAGTCTCGACCACATCGCTGGCTTGTTCCACCAGCCGATCCATCTCGTTCCGCAAGAGGGCGTGCTCCCCCTCGATCCGCTTGACTTCTCCCGCCAGGCTCGGGCAGCGGCTCTCGGCCTCCTCCAGGCAGCCCCCTTCCTCTTCCTCGGTGTAATGCCGATCGAGCTCGCTGCGCAGGGCGGTCAATTGCTGCACGACGTCCAGTTCCCCGTGCTTTGTACCGGCCCACTGCGCGAGCGCGGCCTCCGTTGCTTGCACGGCTTCGTGCAAGCGACGGTGCTCCCGTCGCAAGTGATCGACGAACGGCTGGCTATCGTTGACGTGACGCATGGCACTTACCATCCTTGGTTCCGGCCGCAACTGGAACCTCTGGCGATTGGTGACTGAAGCTCGCTCCGGTCACCAAATGAACAATCGTGCTCGCTAGGCTCCGGCTTCCGCCGGAACCTTCGACGTGTGCTTGAGGATCAATACGGGGCATTCCGCCCGGCGTACGATCGCTTCGGCGACGCTCCCCATGAGCAGTCGCGTGATGCCGCGGCGGCCGTGGGTCCCCATCACGATCATGTCCACCCCCTCCGACTGCGCCGCCCGCAGGATCGCTTCGGCCGGATCGCCGGCCAGCAGACGATGGACGATGGGAATGCTCGAATCCCGGGGAACGACCTTGTGGAGCCGCTCCAACAACTCCTGGGTCGCAGGCTCCGGGATCGCGTAAATGTATTCGCCTCCCCCCGTGGTCAGCGGCACCGTTTCCACATGGATGATCAGCAGCGTCGCTCCCGTATCGCGGGCGAGCACGGTGGCCCAATCGAGCGCCGCATCGCTGCTCTCGGAAAAATCGACTGGAACCAGGATTTTGTTGGCTTTCATAGCAGGTCCTCCAGAAACGTGAAGGCCGATCTCGCGCTTCCACAGCGGCGCGGCCAGCCTTTACCAATTCTCACGTGCTTTGGTCAATAACGCAAATGGTGGGCCAGAATGTCACAGAATCATTGGCGACAAGTGGACCGAGACGTTCCACGCCATTCGGGGGGCCGATTTGCCAGGAAGCGTTCAAAATCCGCTTCAGCCATTCCCTCCAGAGTGGAGAATTCCGCGCACTTCCAGTGCGCACTGTGCGAAAGTGCGCAGTGGGCTAAGCCGCCCGCCGAGCATCGGCCGCTTGACGCTGCCTGGCCCCTCCAGTCCACTTGGCCGGCATGCAAGGGGAAGCGGTCTACCTCTACGCCTTCGACGTGGCCAACGAGATTGCCACCCAGAACGTCCGCGCCATCGTGGCGGGGGAGTCGGTTCCTTTCGAGCTGCGCACGGACCATACGGTCCCCAAGGACGTCCCCCTCTACCGGCCGCTGACGTTTGCCCTCACGCAGCGGCGGCTGCAACTGGGCGCGCGTGCCGTGCGGGTGCTGGTCCGCGTTTATGAAGTCGGGGTCGTGAACGTGACGATGCGCGTCTCGTTCGACGTTGAATCGCTGGCCGAGCTGATTCCGCTCCATCAGCCGCGGCTCACATCGGGCGAGACGTTCGACGAGTTCGCCCGCGATCTATGTGCCGACGTTTGCCAGAGCCTCGGCCCGGCAATCATCCGCGGGTCGGTGCCGACGCAGCCGGAAGCGTATACCGTGTTCTGCGTCACCGATCTGGCAGGGGAGCAGGATGTGAATGCCTGGTTTGCTCTCCAGCGGAAGGCCGCGGCCGGGCTCCTGACCGAAACCCCCGCCGAGCAGCTCAGCGATGCGCAGGTGGACGAATCGCTCCGCATCTGCCGCTCGTTTTCCCGCGCGGATCTGGTGGTCATCGATTGGGACTCGTCGCTGGTCGTCGAGCTGGACGGCTATGCTGACGACGTGCTGTACGTGTTGGAGCTGGCCAACGTGCAGCTCGAGGAGCTGCGGGTGATGGACCGGCGGCTCGATTCGCACCTGGAGCGGGCGTATCGGGACCTGGAGCGGCGGTGGAGCGCACTATGGGGCGCGCCGACCTCGATGCTCACCTGGCTGCGGCGTTTCCGCGTCGATGCGACGAAGCTGGCCGACGAAGTCTCGCACATCACTAAATTCATCGGCGACTGGCACCTGGCCCGCGTCTACCTGGGCGCCTCCGAGCGGTTCCACCTCGATCACTGGCAGCAGAGCATCGACAAGCGCCTCGCGCAGCTCGACCAGGTCTACCAGCTCATCCACGCCGACGTCTACGAGCGGCGGATGGTGTGGTTGGAAGCGGCGATTGTGGTGCTGTTTGTGATTGATTTGCTGGCGTTGTTTTTTTGGAAGGGGTGAGCCGGGGTTAGTCGATTCGAGGTCAACGGTTGCCAGTAGGTCGTCGCCGGCGCTGGAACGGATTGACGACGCGAATGCCTGCGTAGCTCTGGCCGGCGCTCAAGTCCTCGCTGAGCACCTGGCTACACTTGAGCACGCGAGCGGCTTCGATGATGGCGGCATCCCAGTACGACAGCCGAAATCTGCTGCTGGTTTCCAAGGCCGCCCGCAAAACGTCCACGGTCATCTCCTGCACTGGAAATCTCAGCCAGGATTCAATCAGCGCCTGGGCTTCGACGTGGGAAATGCGTTGCGCCCTGGTCGGCGGAGTGGCCTGTACGTAGAACTCCTGGAGCACCTGAACCGACATCGCCAGGTCGGGAGCTTCTAAGAGTTTGACCGCGACAGCAGACTTGTCGCGTTCGCCGGGATCGCCGCTGATCGCGTAGAGCAGGATGTTGGTGTCCACGAAGCGCACGCCGTCACCTCTTGCCGCGCTCGTGCACCTGCTGCCGCGTCAAGCGGTCCTTTGCCGAAAACCCCCGCCCGCGGACTTTCGCCAGAATTACATCCTGCAACCGTTTGCGGCGCTCAAAATCCGTTTCCTGGCCCGCCAGGTCGATCAGGTACTGCTTCACCAGGGCGGACACCGACGTATCCAGTTCCGCCGCCTTGATCCGCGCCCGGCGGTAAACCTCGTTATCCAGTGAAACTGTGATGTTCTTCATATTATCACAGTAGCACGGCAATCTCCCGGCGTCAACGAATCGCCGACATCAGTTCGCGCCAAGTTTCCATATCGTCAGGAGTTAGCTCGTATTGGCACTCGACCAGCTCGTGGCGCGCCTGTGCGGGCTGTCGCAGGTCTTCCAAATAGACTCGGGCTAAAGACAGTCGAATCGACAGTGTTGAAAGTCGATT
>DATKDU010000441.1:0-36093 GCA_035512595.1 Pirellulaceae bacterium | reverse complement strand
ATAGCCCAAGAGTCGCCCCGCTTTGGTCAAATCGGCGCAGGTCACCGGCATGTCCTCCTTCCGCTCGGGGCGATGCTCGATGAGCGCCTGCTTGCCGGCGGCCTCTTCGATCAGGGCGATCAGCCGGCGGATTTCGATCGGCTCGTTGTGCCCCAGGTTGATGCACTCTCCGGCGATGTTCGCCGCGGACAACGCCGACACGACCCCGCGGCAGATGTCGCTGACGTGCGTGAAGTCGCGGAGGACCGAGCCGTCGCCATACAGGGGGAGCGGCGTCCCTGCCAGAATCGCCCGCGTGAAGACGGCTAGGGCGAGCTCCGGCCGCAGCCGCGGACCGTAGACGTTGAAGAAGCGGAGCGACGTGAACGGAATGTCGAACAGGGCGTGGTAGGTCAGGCCAAGGATTTCGCCCGCGCGCTTGGTCGCGCCGTAGGGGCTGGCGGGAATGCCCAGCGGCGCATCCTCGACGAACGGCACTTTGGCCCCGCGGCCGTAAACGGTGGAAGAGGACGCGAACAGGAAGCGATCGACCGGATATTGGCGGGCCGCTTCCAGCAGCGAAACGGTGCCGGTGATGTTGTTGTCGATGTAGACCTGCGGCGCTTGGAGGCTGTAAGGGACGCCCGGATAAGCGCCGAGGTGGACGATCTGCGTCACCCGGTGCTCGGCCAGCGTTTGCCGGCAGACGGCCGGATCGCGAAAGTCCGCTTCCACCAGTGCGACCCGCGGATCGCCGACGAATGCCGCGATGTTGCTGCGTTTGAACTGCGGATCGTAATAGTCGTTGAAGTTATCGAGCACCACGACGCGGCACTCGGGCTGCTTCAGCAGCATTTCGACCAGATGACTGCCGACGAAGCCAGCGCCGCCGGTGACGAGGATGGAAGGCATGGGGAAGGGTTCAGGGTTCAGGGGTTCAGGAGTCAGGAGTCAGGAGTCAGGACTTTGGACGATCGCCAGCGAGTATAACATGATCAGCATGCGCCGACTTCCGACCTCCGACCTCTGGATAACGATGGCAAAAGGACCGAACTTTGAATGGCGCCTGCGATGGGTCGCCGTAGCCGTGGTCGCCGTGTATTGGGGAGCCATGTTCGCCGGCACCCATTTGGACATCAGCTTTTCCGGGCCAGAGATTCCGGCGGTGGAAGGGGACAAGGTGCTGCACTTCGTGGCCTATGCGGGGTTGGCCTTTTTGTGGCTCGTCGCGGCGGCCACATTCGGGCGGGTGACGTGGGTCATGTACTTGCTGGTGATGATCGGGGCGGCGCTGTACGGCGCGGTGGACGAGATTACGCAAAGCATGGTCGGCCGCCACATGGACATCGCCGACTGGCGGTTCGACGTGATGGGAGCGGCAATCGGGTCAATCGCGTTTGCCGCGGTGTATGCCGTCTGGAACCTGTGGCAAGGACGCAGCGAAGGTGATAAGCAGGCGGGGCATCAGGGTAAGACGGAATAGATATCGCCGAGGAGGGACGCGTATGGATCGCGGTGGCTGGCAAGAACTGGTAGACCAACTCCGCGGCACTACGTACCAGTTCGGGCTGATCGCGCCCGGCTCACCGGACTATCAGATCGAGTTCGAGGCCGGCCTGACCGATCTCGAGATCGCGGCGGTTGAGAGCCGGTTCGGATTCCGGTTCCCGCCCGACCTTCGCGAGTTCCTTCAGACCGCGCTGCCTCGCGGCCCGCAGTTCCCCGACTGGCGAACCGGGGACGAGGCGGCCCTGCGGGACTGGCTGGACCTCCCCCGGCAAGGCGTGCTGTTCGATGTCGAGCACAACGGATTCTGGCTGGATGAGTGGGGGCCGCGGCCCAACTCACTTGAGGAAGCGCTGCGGGCGGCCGGGGAACTGGTCGCGACCGCTCCGCGACTGATCCCCATCTACATGCACCGGATGATGCCAGACGAGCCGCACGAGGCGGGCAACCCAGTGTTCTCAGTCCACCAGACCGACATCATCCACTACGGGTTCGACCTGGCCGACTACCTCCGCCACGAGTTCGGCCTTCCGGGCCGCGAGCCGTGGCCCGAGCGGTTGCGGCCGATCCGCTTCTGGGACCTTGACCGGTTTCAGGATGTGCGGTGGGGGCCGGACGGGAGCTGCGTGCTGGACAACAGCCGCGGGCAGCTTCCCGGCAATCACGGCAAAACCGAGTAGATCTCGCTCGGCGCATCCTTCAGCGGCGGGGCAAGCACTCCCTGTGCGACCAGCTCATCGAGCAGCGCGCGCGAGAAGCGGGGATCGAAGCCGTAGTTGCCCGGCGCGCGGTAGCGCTCGATCTCGGCCCAATCGACGTACACGAACGCGACCTGCCTGTCGTGCAGCAGTTGCTTCCGCTCGGCGGCCGTTTTGCCCGCCATCCATTCGACCAGCAGGCAATCGTCAAAGCAGGTGTGGTAATAGACCGGCATTTCCAGGTCGAAGACGGCCGCCTCGCCAATGCACAGCACGGCCTTCCCCGGCGGGACGTTGGCATTCAGCCAGCGAACGTCGGCATTGATCCGCGAGACGGGAACACGCTCGCTCAACTCGCCCTTGCGCAGCGCCTCCAGCGGCGCCAGCCAGCGATTGTCGCCGGCCAGCGCGATGGCCAGCGGCATCGGGGAACTGACATACACCAGGTTGTAGACGAGGCCGATGACCAGGAGCGGATAGAGCACCCATTTCAGCGGCTGGCGAAGTGCGTATTGGACCCCAGCGCCGGCGATGATTGCGGCCAAGGGAATGGCGGGCACGAGGAACCGGTCGAGGCGGTGGGTGAACAGCCACCAGGTGGCGAGGAAAGAAATGACCAATGACCAAGCACCAATGACCAATGAACGCCCATTGGTCATTGGGGCTTGGTCATTGGTCATTCGCCAAACCGCTGACGCGCCGATCAACATGAGCGGTATGAGCAGCGGGCTCTGGTGCTCGCTTTGCCAGACAACTCGCAGCGCCGACTCGATGAGCTTGCCCAGCGTGTAAGGTGGAACCGCGTGGCCGCGGGCGAATTGCTCGTTCTTCTCGGGCGTGCGCGTCTGGCCGCCGAGCAGATTTCCCAGCAGCGGATACACGGGATTGCCCGCTTGCACGGCATTGCGCGCGTACCATGCACCGCCGCTGAGTGCCGCTGCGATGACGAAGCAGGTCAGCGCCGCTAGCCTGATGCGCCACGTCGTCGTGGAAATGGACTCCAGCCGCGGCGCGATGACGGCCCACGCCGCCAGCGGAATGCCGAGCATGACGACGGCCGGATACTTGCACGCCGCGGCCGCACCGGCAAACAGTCCGGCGAGCAGCCAATTACGCAGCGTGCCACGATTGACGGAGATGGCGCTCACCGCACACGTCAGGTAGAGTGAGTAGACCTGCTCGTTCAGGCCGCTGATGGAAACATGCATTGCCCACGGGTGCGAGAGCCAGATGAGGCTGGCGATCATTGCCGCCGTCGGCGAGGCCATCCGACGGACGATGCCGTAGACCGCCGCCGCGGTCAGCAGGGAGCAGGACCCCATGATCGTTTTGCCGACGATCGCCCCCAGCCACCAGTCGCCGCAGATGCTCATCGCCGCCAGCGGAAACATCTCCGCCCCCAGCGGCATGTTGGCGTAGATATTGTGCGGCATAAACTCGATGCGGCCGGCTAGATACCACTCTTTGGGGACCTGGAGGTGGTACTCCAGCACGTCGAAGTCCCAGGGGGGCAGTGCGCCGCCCAGAAGGATGATGATGGCAAATATCGTTGCGACGGCACACAGTGCAATCCACAACCAGCGGGGTCGGGAGTCTTTTTCGGCCAAAGATTCTTCTATTGGCAGAGACTTCGACCGAAAAAGACTCCCGACCCCTTTCACGCGGCGGCGTGCGCGGATCAGAGCAACGACAGGTAGCCCGATCCCCGCCGCGGTAAACATAACCGCCAAGACGGGCGCTGGCAGCAGTCCCACCAGCCCGACGAGCAGCGTCAGCAGCGAGATCAGATGCAGTCCCACCGCGGTGGCAATGACGCCCCGCTCCCACCGCGGCCAGTCACCGGCCGGCGCGATCCACTTCAGCGGCCACCAGCCGAGCCACAGGGCACACCAGAGAAATGCCGCCGCGGCAGAAAGTGCGAAACCGCGATCCATCGTTCCCTGCCAACCGCCGCCAGCCGTGGCATTCAGGAACACCTCCTCGGGAAGGAGCAGCAGTCGGAACAGTCCCAGCCGCGTCAGGCTTGACTCCGGTCCGCCGATCCCCCAAGCGAGAAAGAAAATGAGATAGATGCCCGTCAATAGCCCTGCGACGCCAGCCACGATCCAGGGCCGCGTCGGATCGTCGGCGAGATGTTGGGCCGATTTCGCCATGCCAAGCGGCTCACTGGCCAAGACGATGAGGAATGAAATGCCTGCCCGGCGGAATGCGAGTAAGCTATGATTGTCTGTCCCGCCCCGGCCGCCGGTCGTGCGTATTGTAGCGAACGTACGGCCCGCCGCCCCGCCTCCCACTCCCCGGCACTGCATGTCACCGACCGCATCCCACCCCGGCCGCTTGTCCGGCATCTTCACTCCCAACATCGTCCCGCTCGACGCCCGCGGCGAGATCCACGAGGCCGAGCTGCGGAAGTACGTCGATTGGTTGATCGACCACGGCGTGCATGGCCTCTATCCCAACGGCTCGACCGGCGAGTTCACGCGGTTCACGGCCGAGGAGCGGCGACGAGTCATTGAAATCATGGCTGATCAGGCCCGCGGACGCGTGCCGATCCTGGCCGGTGCCGCCGAAGCCAACGCGAAGGAGACGATTTCCGCCTGCGAGTATTACCACTCGCTCGGCTGCCGGGCGGTGGCCATCGTCTCGCCGTTTTATTACCGCCTGTCGCCGGCCGGCGTCTACGCCTATTTCAAGGAGATCGCCGACCACTCGCCAATCGACGTGACGCTGTACAACATTCCGATGTTCGCGTCGCCGATCGACGTGCCGACCGTGATCAAGCTGGCGGAAGAGTGCCCGCGGGTCGTGGCGATCAAGGATTCCTCCGGCGACCTGCCGCACATGATGCGGATGATTGCCGCCGTGCGGCCGATTCGCCCCGACTTCAGCTTCATGACCGGATGGGACGCGGCACTGGTTCCGATGCTGCTGGTCGGCTGCGACGGCGGCACGAACGCCACCAGCGGCGTGGTGCCGGAGATCACTCGTAAGCTGTACGACCTGACGATCGCCCGCCAGCTCGATGAGGCGCTCGATTTGCAGTACCGGCTGCTGACGCTCTTCGACGCGATGCTGTTCACGGCGGAATTTCCCGAAGGCTTCCGAGCGGCACTCAAGCTCCGCGGCATCGAGCCGGGGCCGTCGCGGCAGCCGAAGTCAATGGTGCAGCAGCAGCAGCTTGGAAAGCTGAGCGATCAGCTTCAGTGCCTTTTGGCGGCAGAAGGCTTCACGCAGGAGCCCTTCGGCGGCTGCCCGGTCGGCGGCGAGTCGATCGATCCTGAGCACGTGGCCCGGATCGTGCAGAACGTCGTGGGCGAGCTGAAGAAGCGGGGAATCGCCTAGCGCGCGGCTCCGATCTACACGGGCGACTTGCCTTCCAGGGACGCTTCCCGGCGCGGCAGGTTCTTGTCCACAATCGCCACCAGGATCAGCAGGTACGCCAGGAAGCGGACCCAGTGGAGATAACGGTGCTCGGTCGGATCGGCGACGATGATCGTGCCCAGCCGGATCGCCGCCAGCAGAAAGAACGACGCGCAGAACATGATGAATAGCCGGTCGCCGGTGCGCGTGTAGAACCGCAGGAAGAACAAGCCGGCAATGGCGTGTCCCATGGCCGTCGCCCCGCGGAGGAAATCGGAGAATTCGCTCATAGCGGCTCTTTGCCTCAAGTGGATTCCCAAATCAGGGCGTACAACAGGACCGCGATGCTCGCCAGCGCCACCAGGTTGGGTGCGACCGACCAGTCGGTCTTGGGCACGGCAACCGCATCCGCAAACATCAGCGCATTGTTGAGCGCCATGCCGACGAAGAAGATCGCTCCCCAGAACATCAGCCGCCCGCTCGGTCCCCGCGCACGGAGCGCGAGCAGCACCGCGCTGATGATGCTGGTGATCAGGCACAGGATGTAAGTGATCTCGGACATAAACGGCTTTCACTTGGGACGGCGAAACCGGAAGGCATCCGCGAAGCTTTGCAGCTTGTCCACCGGATGGCTGTAGATCAGGTCGATGACGGTCAAACGCCGCGTCTTGTACAATTGGGCCAAATCGGCGACGCGCGAAATCCATTCGGATTTCTGCGGCGCGAAGCGAAAATTCTGCGACTGCGGCGCTGCCTTCAGCAAGCCGCGGACGCGCATCCCTTCCAAGAAGCCGTAGGCCGCATCCGGCGTGACATATAGCGCGGCAGCTGCCTCGTCGGCATTCCACGTTTTGCCCGGATCGGCCGCCAGGAGAAGGAGCAGCTCGAGCTGAGCGATGGACCCGATCTGCTCCGCAATGAAGTTTCGCAGTTCAGGGGAAACGTCATCGGGCATGATCGGCGGCTGGCTCCGCAGGGTTTTGCGAGACGTCTTGCATTCAGGCTGCAATTGGTTTCAAGGCCGCATTATGATAGGCGGGCGGGGAGGATGCCACCTGTACAGGAATTGCCGCGACAATGTGACGCGGCGTACTCAGCAGCCATGACACACGATCACTACATGCGAGCGGCACTTTCTGAAGCCAAGGCCGCGCGCGACGAGGATGAAGTTCCCATCGGTGCGGTGATAGTCCGCGACGGCCGTGTGATTGCCGCCGGCCACAACCAGCGGCAAACACTGAAAGACCCGACGGCCCACGCTGAGATGATCGCCATCACGCAGGCGTCGGCGTCCGTCGGCGACTGGCGCTTAGAGGACTGCACGCTATACGTGACGCTCGAGCCGTGCCCCATGTGCTGCGGCGCGATCTTGCAAGCGCGAATTCCTGTCGTCGTCTATGGCGCAGCCGATCCCAAAGCGGGTGCGGCCGAGTCGCTCTTTCGTCTGCTCTCGGACAACCGGCTCAATCACCGCTGCCAGCTCGTGCCGGGCGTTCTGGCCGACGAATGCGGCCAAATGCTGACGGCGTTTTTTCAGGCGCAGCGGCGGCTGGGGAAGAAATAGCTCCGCCAATTCTCTTCAAACTCTAAACTCGAGTTTGCAGAATAATGGGGGCGAATAATCGGTCCTTGGTCAGAAGATTATTCTGCCCTCGTTATTCTGCAAATCGCTGCCTGCTCCCGCGGGCCAAGCCCGACTCAACTTGCTTGCGGATGGCGGCAAAGGCTTCGCCTAGTGGAACTCCCTTGTCCCCTGAGCGCCACGCTGCAATGGCATCTTGAACGGCCCGCAGATCCTCCTCTTCCTCAGTCAAAGCGCGCATGGCGTCCGATAGGAGTTCCGCAGCGTGCTGACGATTATCTTGACTCAACTCAATCCCCCTTCATAACTCAATACCGGTACCATACAGCTCGCCGAGTGTCCGCAGCACGTAGTCGCGGTTGAGAATCGCATCGACCGGAGCGTACCAAGTAAGTGCCGGGGTTTCGCATGGCAATGGATTGGACGGCAGCCGCAATTCGTAGCGAGGAAGCGAATCCACTGACTTGACGAATTCAAACTTCGCCCATCCACGCCCGGCGAGGCGGTATCGGCCGGTGATGGAGAAATTGTCTCCCACTGTTTTGTCGTCAAAGCTCACTTGCCACTCAGGTTCGAGGTTCCTTTCTGACTCGTCTGATTGATCCGGCTTAACAACCAAGAGCTGGTGGGCCGACATCTCACACGACGTATGCCCCCACCTGACGACGTAGTTCCATGCGTTGGGATCGTCAGGCGGAAGGCAATCAATGTTGCGCCGAACGCTCACGATCGTTGTGAAGCAACCGAGTACGCATCCAGACGCATCGTCCCAGGGAAATGCCGCGACGCGAGTGCCCGGTTGCAAATCCATCGCGCTGACAGGCAATGCGAGCATGAACGCCTCGGCACGTTTACGGGCGGTTGAACCTACCCGTCATTCTACTGCCCCCCCACCACATCGAGCTGCGCCGTCGAGCCTTCAGGCCGGGCGATTTCGACACGCAGCGTCGGTTCGGAGCGATCCGACAGCTCGATCCGCACCGTGATCGAGTGCCGTCCGGCGGTGAGGCTGGTCTTGATCTCGGCGGATGATTCGAATGGCTCAGCGTCGATCCAGGTCAGCGCCGATTCGGTCGATTGGACGCGGATGACGATCTCGCCGCCGGTCGTGACGTTCAATTCCCCCTGGAGATAGAACACGTTGGGGCCATCGGCGGTCCGCAATTCGGCCAGCGGCAGCGTCCCGTTCACCATGCCGTAGGCGCTAGTCCAGGCGTCCGCAGGAGCAGCCAGGACGTGTAGTCGCAACAGCTCCACGTTGGTCGGATCGGCCAGCAAATCCGCCGGCGGCTCGCGCAGCACGCGCCACCGCTGAATGGCCGGCACCTTGGGAATCGCGTATGGCCCCGGCTTGCCCAGCTCCGAGACAAACTTCGCCAGATCCAATAGCTCCTCGTGCGTGAGGAACTTTGTGATCCCTTGCGGCATCAGCGACTTGCCCTCTTTCTCTCCCAGGATGTCTTCGGTGGCCAGCGTGATGATCCGCCCCGCCGCATCGCGAAGATCGACCCGCTCGTCATTGCGATCGACGACAATGCCGGTGAGCACCTCGCCATCGATCGTTTGGAACATCTTGGTGAGGTACTGTTCTTTCTTGGCCAGGTCGGGATTGAGGATTGCGTTGACGATGTAATCGACCGGCGAGATCGAGCCGACCGCGGACAACTCCGGTCCGATCTGGCCGCCGGCCCGCGAGACGGCGTGGCACTTCATGCACGACAGATCTGTCCGGCGGAAGATTACCTCACCGCGTGCCGCATCCCCCTTGGCGGTCACTTCGGCTACGATCTTTTGCACTTGCTCTTGCGAGGGGGGCGGCGCATCGGCGGCAATGCCGGCGGCTGTGGTCAGCACGTCAGAGAGGGCCTGATCGCTGCGGCCGACCGAGAGCATGTAAACCAGTGCCCGCTTGGCGACGTCGGCATCGAGCTTCTCATTGGCGAGTGCCGCGGCCAGTTTATCCGGCCCATCTTGCCGGAGGAAAAACGCGTCCAGCAGCGGGCCGAGTTCATCCTTAGCGGTGGCGGAAGTGATGATCTCGACGGCCCGCGCCGTGGCCGCGTCGATATCGTGCCGAGCCAGTCCCGCAGCGGCCAAGGCGCGAACGGCTGTCGGCCGATTGCTGCCGGCCAGCTCCGCCAGCGATTCCTGGGCCGGCGGAGTGCCGATTTCGGCCAGGCCGCGAATTGCCGCCTGTCGCAAGCGGAGGTTGCTCTTTTCCCCCTTGGCCATGGCAGTCAGGTCGCCGGCCAGCGATTCCACTTTCCAGAGCGACGCCAGTCGCACGGCACGCAGGGGCAGATCCTGGTTTTTGGCGCCGCGATCGGCTTTCAAAAGCTGGCCAATTCCTGACAGATCCCCATCCGGCTTGACCTTGCGCGTCTGCGCCGCATCGGCGAGCCAGTCGAGAATCTTGCGGCGGAGCAGGGGATCGAAAGCGTCGGGCTTCAGGAGTTGGTCGAAGACAAATCGCAGCTCGGCAGGACCGCCGCGCTGGCAGATCATCTCCAGCACCTGCGGCTGGCGCTCCTTGGGCAATCGGCCGCTTTGCAAGAGGCGCATCAGCGGCGCGACGGTAGCGTCCTGGGCGGCCGAGAATCCGGCCAAGGCAAGCCAAATTGCGCAAGCAGCCAGTCCCTTCATCGGTCCCTTGACTCCTGACCGCTGAGAATGTGCCAACCAAACTGGCGGAAATGCAAAATGTCCAGTGCAAAGTGCAAAATGCAAAAGTCAGAGGCACTTATTCGGACACATTTTGACTTTTGCATTTTGCACTGGTCATTTTGCATTGTTTGCAAGTCGCCGCCATTGACTCACGCGCTCGGACTCCTGTCCCGCGGCAGGCGAGACGCCTGCCCCACGTATTACTTCTGTACACGTTTGTTCAGCGTGTTGATCGTCTCGTTGAACGTGTACTTGAGATAGTCGTCCTGGTCGTAAAGCAGCGACTCCGTGGCGATGTCGATCGCTTCCTGACTGCTGAAGAATGACAGGGCGCGGACCGCCTCCAGACGCACGCGGGCGTTTTCATCGTTGACCTGCACCTGCAAGAGCTTCAGCGGCTCGCTCACCCGATCGCGCCAGTAGCAGAGGACGCGCGTGGCGGCAGCGCGGGCACGAAAATCGGGCGATCGCAACACCTGCTTGAGTAATTCTTCGTTGACGACGTCGTGCCGCTGATGGAGCCAGAGCGTCTCCAAGATGTGGTGCTGATAGTCGGGGTCGTTCTTGTCGAGTGACGCCGTCCACTTCTTCAGCTCGGCCAGCACGTCGTCGGTCGGGCGGTTGCCCAGCTCAATCCTCACGCGATAACGAGTCCGCTCTTCGGGCTCCGTCTTGAAGTAATCCAGTAGCGTCGCAATCGGCTGGCCGGCAATCTTCACCGGCGTGACGAGCGGTTTCTTGGTGTAATGAATCCGCCAGATCCGGCCGTGGTTGTGATCGCGTTTGGGATCGCGGATCGAATGCTGCATGTGGCCGACAAGCGGGTTGAACCAGTCGCAGATGTAAAGCGCTCCATCGGGACCGAATTCAATGTCCACGGGCCGGACGTTGGGGTCGCTGGACTTGAGCAGCGGATCGACTGGATCGGCGGCAAAGCCCGCGCCGTCCTCCTTCATCTTGTACTGGAGCACGCCCTGAAATCCGATGCAGTTATTGAGCAGATAATTCCCCTGCACGTCGTCCGGGAAGTTGCGGCTGTCCACCAGCTCGCAGCCGCAGGTCGGCCGCCACTGCTTGACCAGCAGTTGCTTCATCGTGGCGTGCTTGTCGGGATAGTCGAGGTCGCCGGAGAAGGCCGTGCCGTAGTAATTGAATCCCGGTGAGGCGTCGGCAATCAGGTTCTGTCCCCAGCGATCGACGTAGTGTCCCCACGGGTTCGAGAAGCCGTAGGAAATGAACAGCGACAGCTTGTGGCTCCGCGGCTCGAAGCGGAACACGCCGGCATTCTTCACCCGCTGCGGCCCGTACGGCGATTCAACCTGGCTGTGATGGAAAATGCCTTCGCCAAAATAGAGTGCGCCTCCTTGATCGAGCGTGAAGGCGTGGATCGAGTGGTGCGAGTCGCCCGAATCAAAGCCGGAGAGAACGATTTCCCGCGTGTCGGCCTTGTCGTCGCCGTTGGTGTCCTTGAGGAACAACAGGTTCGGCTGCTGGGCGACGTACACGCCCCCATTGGCAAACTCGATGCCCGTCGGCACGTGCAAGCCGTCGGCAAACGTAGTAATCTTGTCCGCTTTGCCGTCGGCATTCGTGTCTTCCAGAATCAAAACTTTGTCGTTAGGCGGCGTGCCGGGGAGGTACATCGGATACGACGGCATCACGCAGACCCACAGCCGCCCCTTGGTGTCCCAGGCAAACTGCACCGGATTTTCAAGGTCCGGGAAGTCTTCCTCCGAAGCGAAGCAATTGATCGCGTACCCCTCCGGCAATTCCATCTGCTTCAGCGATGCTTCGGCAGTCGTAATCGTGATGGGCGCCTTGAAGTTGGTTTCGATCGGAGTGAGACCCCCCGCGCTCGAATCGTCGATCTTTTCCGGCACGTTCTTCCCTTGAGCCACCTGCCAGACCCGCTGGTCGCGATTGGCGATCATGGCCCGCAGCCTGGCGAACTCCGCCGGGAAGTTGATGACGCCAAAGGGCGCTTTGCGGCCGCCGTAGATATAAAAGCCGTTGACCGCCCGGTGGTCGTAGAAGAACTGGAGGTTCTTCTCGTTGACTTCGGCCCGCAGCTTTTCCAGATCCCCCTCGTTGGCCGTCGGCCGCACGCCAAACAGCGACTCGTCCAGCGCCTGGGCGATCAGCTTGTCGCCGTGCTCGTTCAAATGGACGCCGTTGATCGTCAGCTTTTTGCTCCCGGCGGCATCCATCAGCTTCTTCGACGGCGCGAATAACTCGACGAAGGTCACCTTCTCACTGGTCGCAACCTTCTTCATGGCCGCCGTGTAGAGCGCCAGGTTCTTGTTGTTGGCCGAGCCATCCGGCAGCTCGCGTTGGCCGAGGTTCTCGTGGGCGATCGGCGAGACGAGGACGATCTGCGGCTCCTTGCCGCTCGGCTTGGCCTCCTTGATCGCCTTCACAAATGCGGCCAGATCGCTTTCAAACTGCGGCAGTCCCGGCGCGCCGCGGAAGGACTCATTGAACCCGAAGAATCCCAGCACGACGTCGGCCTTGTGGTCGGCCAGCGTGTGCTGGTGATCGATGAAGTCCTTGGAGCGAGGCCGCAGCGGTGCTTTGCCCCCCGCGACGCCGATTCGGTCGGCACTATTCTCCAGCGGCGTGACCGACTCGGGAACGAGAGTCACCTCGTCGGCACTCCAGCCCAGATTGCGGACGACCAGCTCGTGCTCCCCAAAGCGGCTGTGCAGCAGCGTTTCGAAATGCCCGAAGTACTGCATCCGCTCGGCCAGGCTATTGCCGATCAGGACGACATGATCCCCCTTCTTCAGCACCAGCGGCGGGCCGTCCGCCGCGCTAGAAAGGACGCAAAGCGACGAAAAGATCAGCAGCGCAGTGCAGCAGATACTCGCTCGAATAACGGGCATTACGAGGGGCTCCGGTAACCATCGAGTCGTACGCGGGGGACACGGTAGCGGCAATCCCAGGCGCCGCGAAGGAATCCCGCAGTTTAATTGACGCCGGCGAGCGTGAGAAGGTTGTGCTGCTGGGCGCCCGCAAAGTCATCGCAGGCGGCAAAGTACCCAGTGGCCGCATACAGGACCGCCCAATGCGTCGCTGCGGACGGCTTGAAACTCGGGTGACTTGGCTTCTGCCGGCTGCCGCTGATTCCCTGGGCAAAAGCCGCCGATGTTACTTAGGACCGCTGCTCCGCGTCACGATTCCTCACGCGGCAATTCTGCCCCCAGCCATGCTTCCCGCGGGTGTAAACCGTTCCCGGCACGTCCCGGCGACCTGGCCGCGTCCTGTTGCGCCGCCGCCACAGCAGGCGCGGGAGGAACGCGCGTTGGCGGTGCTCGGCCGCTGGCAACTGATGCGGCGGATTGCCGCGACGGAGCACGCAGAGCTGTATCAGGCCCGGCCAATCCATCAGCCCGCCCAATCGCCCGCGGACTATGTGGTGAAAGTGGCTCGCGGCGAAGGATCGGCGGCATTGGCCGGTGCGCTCTTATCGCGGGAAAGGACGGTCGCCGGCAGCGTCCGCCATCTGCACGTCGCGCCCGTGCTGGACGGCGACTTGTCGCAGGCGCCTCCCTACCTCGTTCTGGCCAATGCGGGTTCACCCGCGAGCGACCAGTCGCAACAGTCGATTCGCTCGGCGCTATGGCGCGTCAGGCAGGCAGCCGCGGCTGTGGCGGCACTGCATTCTGCGGGCTGGATTCACTCGCGCCTCACTCCACAAGCGCTGTTCATCTCATCGCGTGGCCACGTCACGCTGAGCGAGCTGGGCTGGGCGCGGAGGATCGGAAGCGACGAATGCCGTGGGGAACATCTGCTGGCTGCGGATCTGCGGTACGTCGCTCCGGAACTGCTCGCAGACGGGGCACTATTGACGCCGGCATGCGATGTGTATGCACTTGGGCTGCTACTGATCGAGCTGTTGATCGGACGGCCGGCGGTCAATGCCGAGCTTGGCTGGCAGGCGGCATTGGCGCACCTGCGAGGCGAGTTGGCGGACGTGCGCGAATTCCGCGCGGATGTGCCGCAGGCGCTGATGGACTTGCTGGCGCAGGTGACAAGCCGCGAGCCGCTACGGCGGCCAAGTGCGGCGGAAGTAAAGCGGCAGCTCGTCCGGCTGGAAGTGACACAGCTCAGCGGCGCAACAACCACTCGAACCCGATGGCGATGAGGCCGATCACCGTGAGCATGGTCGCGAGGATCACCGGTGGGCTGGTCAACGACTGAACGAGGGGACCGTGCGGCATTCCCCAAATCGCGAAGGCAATCACGAATGCCGCTGGGACGCCGGCGCATAACCAACACACGGCCACGGCCATCCGCCGCCGTGTGGCCAGCGACATCCGGTTCCGCCAGCGCGGCCCGTGGAAATACCATACCAGGCTGATGTTCGCTGCGACCAGGAATCCCCCGAGAAACAAGCCTGCCAGGCCGTATGGGCTCAATTCGCCGAACAGCCACCCCACGAGAAGCGATCCAACGACAAGCGTCGCGACTCCCATCACCGGCGCGATGAGCACCAGGCCGACGATCAACATCTGCGTCTCTTCGGGGAGCGGCGGCTTGTGCAGCAGCTTGTCGAGATTGGACTTTAGGATTGGCCGCAGCCATTCACGGCGGGACTCGAGGAGCGCCTCGGCCTCCCGCAGCTCGTGGTAGGGGACTTCGACGGTCAATCGGCGGCCGCGGCCGACGACGCGGGGATGAAAGCCGTTGTCGAGCAGGAACGTCTCGCACCGCGCGACGTCCATGCGGGCGTCAGAGTCGGTCACCGCCATGTAAGTCTGGGGATCGAGCCCGCCGGTCAACGGACCGGCCGGTGGAGCATGATCTTGCGCGGAATGCACGGCCTTCAGGACCGACTGGATTTTTCCGACGCTCTTGGGAGGCTTGCCGTCCAGCGGCAATTCAACCTCGGTCGCCGTGAATGGCACGCTGGCATTTTCGCGTGCGTCTTCACGCCACTGGCCGCTGCTGTAGCAGGAAAGCAGGAACCGATAGAGCCGCACGCGAGCCGAGTGAATCCAGCGAAACCGGGGAGTGCCGTCGGCCAGATGCTCGGCACTGGCCAGGCGCTCGCGCCACTGGCTGACGAGCTCGGTTCGGCGGTTCATGGGGCACCTGCGTGGATGCCTTGATTCTAGCAGGCGTCAGGGTTCAGGGTTCAGGCGTCAGGGTTCAGGCGTCAGGGTTCAGGCGTCAGGGTTCAGGGTTCAGGGTTCAGGGTTCAGGGTTCAAAGGGTGTGTGATGTCGACCTCGAGTTTAGGTACTCGGCACTCCGTACTCCGTACTTGACTCCTGACTCCTGGCTCCTGACTCCTGGCTCCTGACTCCTGGCTCCTGACTCCTGGCTCCTGACTCCTGGCTCCTGACTCCTGGCTCCTGGCTCCTGGCTCCTGACTCCTGGCTCCTGAACCCTCAACAATCTGCGGCCAATCCGCAATCCGCAATCGCTACGCCGCGCGCCGCTGCTGCCGCATCAGCTTCTTCAGGCGGCGGCGCTCCGATTTCGACAACTGCTCATCGCCGTCGTCCCCCGCGTCCGAGGCGTCGTCGTCATCATCATCGTGCGAGACCGAGGCGGCCACTTTGGCCGCCAGCGGACCGGGGCGCGAAGATGCAGCGGGCGCCGTTGACGGCACCTTGGACGCCGCCGCTGGCTGAGTGGTCGATTTGGCAGCCGCCTTTCTCTCTCCGCCCTCCTCCTTGGCGTCGCTGCTCACCACGGCGAGCTTGGGCCGGCTCTTACGCTTGGGTTTTGGTCCCTGCGTCCGCAGCCGCAGCGGCAACTTCCCCTGGGCGTCGAGGTGGACGTGGCGGGCGTAGAGCAACAGCCCCGTCAGCAGCGTCACGTGGGCGATCATCTCTAGCGACGTTTCCAGCACGGTCGCCAGCAAGTACCCCGGAAACGTCAGCCAGCCAAGTGCCGTCATTCCCGCGAGCAGATAGAGCACCGCGGCAATCGACAGAGCGGAAAACGAGCCGACGCTGTGCCAGGTCTCGATAGCCAACCGGACCGAAAGTGCGCCGAACACTAGCAGATAGATCGCCAGCCAACCGAGGACGGCCAGTTCCTTCGAGCCGGAAAGCCAGGCGAGCGATGCGCCCACCAATGCGTGAATGCCGGTGGCGGCATCCAAACTGGCCCATAGAAGCCCGGCACATGTCCAAAGCCAGAGTCGATACCGGCCGCGGTAGTCGTCCACGCGGTGGCAGCGAATCGCGAAGATGATCAGCGAACCGGCGGCGCCGACGGTCAGCAGGAGCGAACTGTACCACGCGGCCAGATTGCCGCGGGCGGCCAGGTTGATCGGCGCGAGTTGGGCCCGGTCGAAGGCGAGCGTTCTCACGGCCCGATTGAGGAGCGGGCTGGTCTCGCAGCAGATGTAGAGAGTTTCGATCGCCGCCACGCCGGTGAGCATGGTCAGCACGAGGAGCGTGATGACCAGGGGGCGGAGAGGAATCAGGTCGCTGATCCGCAGTTGGCGGTCGGTGAGGACCGGCTCGCCATACGCGCGGAGCGGGGCCCGCTTGCCGGCCGATGTGGGCGCCGCCTGCTCGTCGTCGAGCGGGGAGGCGACCTCCTCCATCAAGACGCGACGCCGCCGATCGTCGAGTTGGCTGCGTCGAAAATCCATGGCGGGCGTGTCCGGTGCCGGGGGAGAGGCGGCAACTGCTAGCACCGGGACCGCGACACAAGCCTGAAGCGCAAGCGAAGGAAAGCGGGCCACTGGCAAAATGGCCGTCTCCTTCGCTGGCGCTTCAGGCTTGTGGATCTGGCCGCGCGGTCCCTGCGCAACCACTGAGAGAATTCGGCAGCCGGAATCGCAAAATGCACTCTGCCGCCGGGCAGGTTTGCAGCCTGCCCAGACGAAACAGACGGAACGCAAAAAGCACCAGGCTCCCAGCACCAAATCTCAAACAAGCAAGAATGAGCAAAATCGGAATGAATGCCTCAAGCTCGGACGTCTTTATTCCATCCTTTGTCAATTCGACTTTGATTGGAGCCGGGCACCGCCGCGGAGCGGTGGTCGGCTTTCAATTTGGTGCTTGTAATCGCCGTGCTTCCCGCTCCGATGACCCTGCCTAGAGCTGGCTCTTCAGTGCCGCCACGGCCGCTTCGTAGTTCGGCTCGCTGGTCACTTCCGGAACAGTCTCGGCATGGACCACCTTGCCGCTAGCGTCGAGGACGAACGTGCCGCGGGCCAGGAGCTTGAGCTCCTCGATGAGCATCCCCCAGTTCTTGCCGAAGTTGCGGTCCTGGTAATCGCTGCCGCAGCGCATGTTCTTGATGCTCTCGGCGCCGCAGAAACGGTTCATCGAAAACGGCAGGTCGAGGCTGATGGTGACGGCATTGATCTTGTCCCCCAGGCCGGCGAGCTGGTCGTTGAACTTCTTGGTTTGCGTCTGGCAAACGGGCGTATCGAGCGAGGGGACGACGCTGATCAGGGTCGGCTTTCCCTTCAGGTCGGCGAGGGTGATCGTCTTGAGGCCCCCTTCGAAGTAATGGACGGTGAAATCGGGAGCACTCTGGCCGACCTTGACCGCTTCGCCGGCCAGGGTCAGAGGAGTGCCTTTGAACGTAACCGCGCTGGGACGAGCCATAAAAACCTCCTGCGTCGCAAATGGGAATCGGGTGAAGATAGACCTGCCAATATCGCGCCCGCGGCGGCCAGCGACAAGTGGCCCGCTGGCTGGGAATCCGGGCGGGCCGAATGGCCTCCCTTACATTGGCAGAAGTCGCGTTGATTTCTCTCCAGCCGCCGGTATGATTACGTCGCTTGGGGGATCTTTTCGGCCGACGTCTCCGCCTGCATATTGGGGTGACCGAACATGGTCCTGGAAAAAACAGTGCCTGGGTGGCGATTGGACTTGGATCGAGGGCCGGACTGGCTGTTTGTCCGGTTGCGCCCCCCGCGGCATGGCGATACGGGCGAGGTCAGTCTGGCGGAAACCATCTGGCAGTTGATGGACCAGTCGTTCACCCACCGGGCAGTGCTGGAGATGGATGACATCTGGCTGCTGCGAAGCTGGATGGTCGGCGAGCTGGTGAAGCTCCACAAGCGGGTCGCGGCCGAAGGGGGTATGCTGCGGCTGGCGGGGCTGAACAACAGCAATCAGGAGGTTTTGCGCCTCTGCCGGCTCGACGATCGGTTCCCGCAGTATGACTCTCGCTCGTCGGCGGTCATGGGACGGGGGCGTGAGTTTCAACCGCATTAGTCAGCCCGCGTCCGCCTCGACCATTTCCACTTCGATGTGCTGGTACGTTTCCCCCGTGCAGGGGCAAAGCTCAAGGCGGTAACGGATCTCACCGCGTATTTTCTCGATCGCTTCCTCGCGGGTCAGGGCGCGGACTTCGACCGTCCCCACATCGCGGCTCTCGTGCCGCGCCAGCCAGCCGGCCGGCAATCGGGCGATGGTGCAGCGGTAAGACATGGTCAATTCCTCCAGGGCGCGGCGCGGTCCTGTATTCCGCTGCAATTCATTCTACGGGTTTCGTGCCGCCAAGAATTATTGCGAGCACGCTCACTTTGCCCCTTGACCGGGCGCCGGACGGGGCTAGAATATGAGCATGCTCACTTACTGAGCCGGGAGAACATGCATGCGAGTCACGGCGGAAACCAAACAGGCCACGCGGCAGTCGATCCTGGAGGCAGCCAGGAAGCTGTTCGCCGAGCAAGGGTTTGACTCGGCAACCACCCGCGACATCGCGCGGGCCGCGCGGATCGGGGTCGGGACGCTGTTCAACTACTTCCCCACCAAGGAAGCGATTGCGGCGGCCCTCGTCGGAGATGCCTGGTCGCGGGCGGCCGATGCATTCGCCGCCGCCATGCTCCAGCCAGCCGATCCGCCCGCTTCCCTGGAAGAAGATCTGTTCGCCCATGTGGCGGCGATCCTGCGAAAGCTCAAGCCATTTCGGAAGTACCTGCCCGCCGTGCTGGAGACGTCTCTCTCCCCTGCCGCCAATGCGAGTATCGACTCGCAATCGCTACGGCAATCCCACTTGGAAATCGTGAGCCAAATCGTCTGCCGCCACGGCGGCGACGACGCGCTGACTCCGCTTGCGCTCCAGCTTTACTGGACGCTCATTACCGGCGTCCTCGCTTTTTGGGCCGCCGACTCGTCACCGAGGCAGGAAGACACCTTGGCGCTACTCGACCAGTCACTGGCGATGTTCGTCGGCTGGTTGACAGATTCTGGTAGGTCCCGCCTGCCTGGCGGGACCTCACAAGGCGCATCGTCATCCGCTCCAGGTCCCACTCGGCAAGCGGGACCTACTTTAGCAACCCGAGGATAACCCCATGCCCACTGTAGCCGAACTGATGGCCGCACTCCCGGAGCCGGCCGGAGAATCGGAAGCCAAAGCTCATGGCCCGCTTCCAGAGTTGCTCGAGTCGTGGTCGCTGCGCCCCGTCCCCGTCGGCTGGTTCCGCCGGATGCAAGTGCTCGGCTCGCTCCAGGCCAAAATCGGCGCCGCTTACCTATTCCACTGGCTCCGCGGCTGGTTCAAGGATGCCGACGACAACCAGCGCCATTTGGCGGAGACGCACTGGCGGACGGCAATGCGCGTGCTCGATTCGATGAGCTACCTTCGCGGGGCGACGATGAAAGTCGGCCAGACGCTGGCCAACTTTCCCGACATCGTGCCGCGCGAGTTCGTCGAGACGCTCGAGCAGCTTCACTTCAGCGCGCCGCCGATGCACTGGTCGCTGCTCAAGGAAATGGTCTTCAATGACCTCGGGGACGACCCGGAAAACGTCTTCGCGTCGTTCGACAAGCAGGCCTTTGCCGCCGCTTCGCTGGGGCAGGTTCACCGGGCGCGGCTGCAAAGCGGCGAAGACGTCGCCGTGAAGATCCAGTATCCGGGCATCGGCCGCACGATCCGCGTCGATTTTCGCAACCTGGTCATGTTCCTCACGCCGGCCCGGCTGAGCCGCGATTGGGAAAACACCAAGGAGCAGTGGGACGACCTTCGCATGCGACTCGAGCAGGAAACTGACTACGAGCGCGAGGGGGCCATGCTCGCCAAGGTGCGGTCACTGTTCCATGAGGACGACGGCATTGTCGTGCCCCGCGTCTTTCCGGAGTACTGCACGCCGCGGATTCTCACCATGGAGCGGCTCAAGGGCATGCACATGGACGAATTCCTGGCGACCAATCCCTCGCAGGAAGTCCGCAATGACTTCGCCAGGAAGATGCTGCGGGCCTGGTACCGGATGATGTTTGCGGGGCGGCTCCTTTATATCGACATGCACCCGGGGAATTTCCTGTTCATGGAGGACGGCCGACTGGGCATCCTTGATTTCGGCTGCATGATCGAGATCGACTCTGCGCTGTGGGAGCTGTTCCGCAAGATGGACCGGCCGCTGACGACCGGCAATCGCGACGAGCGGATTGCGTGCCTCAAGGAATGGTCGTGGATCGGCGACGGCCCCGAGGACCGCGACCGGGTTCGTGTGAGTGACGAATTTGCCGACTGGCAATGGCAATCGCGCTACTGCGGCGGCGAATTCGATTTTGCCGACGAGGCCGATTTCCGCCGCGGCATCGACCTGTTCGTGGAAATGCTCCGCAAGCGCTACAACCGTGGCCGCCCCTGCACGCCGATGATCGCCCGGCAGCAGTTCGCCTGGCGGTCGATGCTCTACCAGCTCAAGGCCAAGATCGACGTGGCGCAGATTGCCGAGGAAGAGGTCAAGGCCACCGGCTGGGACCGGAGCGAGTATGCGCCGCCACGATAATTAACAGGAACGCTCCGCGTATCGCCGCAAATCACGATTTGCGCCAAACATGTGAAGATAAGAAAGTTCCAGGGTATCAACATGCCGACGGTTGCCGAGCTGATGCACGCACTTCCCGAACCGATCGGGGAGCTTGCCGACCGACCCAAGGGGTCGCTGCCGGAGTTGCTGGAGGACTGGGCCCTGCGCCCGGTTCCTGTGGGGGCCTTTCGCCGGCTGCGGGTGCTGGGCACGCTGCACGCCGAGATCGGTGCGGCGTACCTGTTCCTTTGGTTCCGCGGCTGGTTCAAGAACGCCGCCGAGAAGGAACGGCTGCTGGCCGAAACGCAGTGGGGTACGGCCCTGCGGGTGCTGGACTCGATGAGCTACTTGCGCGGTGCAACGATGAAGGTCGGCCAGATGATGGCCAATTTTCCCGACATTTTGCCCCACGCGCTGGTCGAGACGCTGGAGAGACTGCACTACGACGCACCGCCGATGCACTGGTCGCTGCTGACAGAGCTGGTCCACAACGAGTTGGGGGGCGATCCGCTGGAGCGCTTTGCCGCCATCGACCGGCGGGCCTTTGCCGCGGCCTCGCTGGGCCAGGTCCATCGCGGCAGGCTCAAATCCGGCGAAGAAGTGGCCGTCAAGATTCAGTACCCCGGCATCGCCCGCACGATCCGCCAGGACTTTCGCAACCTGTTCTTCTTTCTGCTGCCGACGCGCTTCAGCCGCGACTGGGATAATCTCAAATCGCAATTCGAAGATTTGCGATTGCGCCTGGAGCGTGAAACGGACTACGAGCAGGAAGCGGCGATGCAAGAGCGCGTGCGGCGGCTCTTCCGCGACGAGGACGATATCATCGTGCCGCGAGTGTATCAACAGCACTCCACCAGCCGCGTGCTGACGATGGATTACCTGGCGGGCAAGACGCTCGATGAGTTCGTCGCCCGCAATCCCTCGCAGGAGGAGCGCAACGAACTTGCCCGCAAGATTTTGCGGGCCTGGTATCGCATGATGTACGTCGGTCGGCTGTTCTATGCCGACATCCACCCGGGCAATTTCCTGCTGCTGGACGACGGCCGGCTGGGCCTGATCGACTTTGGCTTCGTGCTTGAGCTGAATGACGACTTGTGGGAACACATGCGGATTGTCGATCGGGCGCATACCACCGGCCTGCGCGACGACCGCATCAAGGCGCTCAAGCAGTTGCACAACATCAGCGACGACCCGGCGAACGACCATTGGCTGCGGCTGGTCGAGCAATTGTTCGACTGGCTGGGGAAGGGTCGCTACGCTGGCGGGCCGTTCGATTTCGGCGACGAGGCCGACTTCCGCCGCGGCGTCGAGTTGATGGTGGAGATCGGCCGCAAGCGCTTCGTCCGCGGTTGCCCTTGTCAGCCCGTCATCGCCCGGCAGACGTTCGGCATTCGCGCGCTTCTTTATCGGCTCAAGGCCAAGATCGACGTGGCGCCCCTGGCCGAAGCGGACATCGGCCTGACGGGCTGGGACCGGAGCGAGTATGCGCATGGGGAATAGTCATAGTCGGGATGGCAAATTGGACCGGACCATGATCACTCTGATTGTGCGGGAATTCACCGTCAATGTCGGCTTGCAGCGCGCCTGGGACCATCTCGCGCGCATCGAGCAATGGCCGAGTTGGGCGCCGCACATCAAGCAGATCGAGCTTGAACCGCGCGGCGAGCTCCGACCGCAGTCCACCGGCGTCCTCCACCTGACCAACGGCATGAAGGCGACATTTCGGATGACCGAATTCGATCCGCCTCGCAACTGGGCATGGGTCAGTCGCCTCTTGTGGTTCACTGTGATTTACGACCACCGATTCGCAGCGCTGGACGCCGAACGTACGAAGATAGTTTTTGTCGTGCAGGCGACGGGACTGGGCGCGGGGATCGTCGGCCCGCTTTTCGCCCGTTTGTACCGGGCCAACTTGGAGAAAGCAGTTCCGCGGCTGATTGCCGAGTTGAATGCCCTGCCCGCGAGCGTCTGACACTGGCGCTAGAGGTTCTGGAGAGGAACGACTATGCTGCCCCTTAATGACCGACGTCACTTCCATTCTCGAAGCGGCCGCCCAGGGAGATCCCGCGGCCGCCCAACAACTACTGCCGCTGGTTTACAACGAGCTGCGCAAGCTGGCGGCAGCCAAACTCTGCCACGAAAAGTCCGGCCAAAGCCTGGAGGCCACGGCGCTGGTCCACGAGGCCTATATGCGGCTGGTCGATGTCCCCCAGGCGCAGCAGTTCAGCAGCCGGGGCCACTTTTTTGCTGCCGCGGCCGAGGCGATGCGCCGCATCCTGGTGGACCAGGCCCGGCGGCGAAAGGCCGTCAAACGTGGCGGCGATGCCGGCCGCGAAGAGCTGCACGAATCGGCGATTGCCGCTCCCCGGCCGGCGGACGAGCTGTTGGCGGTGGACGAGGTGCTGGACCAACTGGCCGAAGTCGATCCCGTCGCCGCCAGTCTCGTCAAGCTGCGGTTCTTCGTCGGGCTGAATACCAGCGAGACGGCGGCGGCGCTGGGCATCTCGGTCCGCTCGTCCCACGACGTGTGGGCCTACGCCCGCTCGTGGCTGCACCAGAAAATCAGCGCAGAATGACGCTTTTTGCGCGCGCGGGCCATTTTCTTTGCCGAGTTGGCACCCCAAATACGCACTGAGGAATAGACCCGTTTCCGAAAGCGTCGTGCCATGACCGAGCGAGAAATCTTCGCGGCAGCCTTGCACAAGGGGGATGCTGCGGACCGCGCCCTATTCCTCGACACCGCCTGCAGGGGTGACACCCCCCTGCGCCAGCGGGTGGAATCCCTGCTGGAGGAGCACCACCAGCTCGGCAGCTTTATGGAAGTCTCCTCCTTCGAGGTCACGCTCGACCAGCCCTTGAACGAACAGCCCGGCATGAAGATCGGCCCCTACAAGCTGCTCCAGCAGATCGGCGAAGGGGGCTTTGGCGTGGTTTTTATGGCCGAGCAGATCGAGCCGGTCCGCCGCAAAGTGGCGCTCAAGGTCATCAAGCCGGGGATGGACACGCGGCAGGTGATCGCCCGCTTCGAGGCCGAACGGCAGGCGCTGGCGGTGATGGACCATCCGAATATCGCCAAGGTGCTGGACGCGGGAACAATTCCATTGCGGATGGCGGATTGCGGATTGCGGATTGACGAGGAGTCGTCTGCCTCCAATCCGCAATCCGAAATCCGAAATCCGCAATCGGTCGGCCGCCCGTACTTCGTCATGGAGCTGGTCCGCGGCATTCCCATCACCCAGTACTGCGACGAGAACAACTTGCCTGTCCGCGAGCGACTGGAGCTGTTTGCCTCGGTCTGCCAGGCGATCCAGCACGCGCACACCAAGGGGATCATCCATCGGGACATCAAGCCGACCAACGTGCTGGTCACGCAGCAGGACGGGGAGCCGGTGGTGAAAGTGATCGACTTTGGCGTGGCCAAGGCGATGGGGCAGCAGCTCACGGAGAAGACGCTGTTCACCGAATTCGCTCAGATGATCGGCACGCCGCTTTATATGAGCCCCGAGCAGGCGGCGATGAGCGGCACCGATATCGACACCCGCAGCGACATCTACTCGCTGGGGGTGCTCCTGTACGAATTGCTCACCGGTTCCACGCCCGTCAGCAAGGAGCAGTTCAAGCAGGCGGCCTTCGACGAGATCCGCCGCATTATCCGCGAGCAGGAGCCTCAAAAACCCAGCACGCGGATCAGCGGCAGCGGCACGCTGGCGTCCATCGCTGCTCAACGTCTCATCGAGCCGGCCCGCCTGAGCAAGCTCGTCCGCGGCGAGTTGGACTGGATCGTGATGAAGTGCCTGGAGAAGGATCGCAACCGGCGCTACGAAACGGCCAGCGGTCTAGCCAAAGACGTCGAGCGGTATCTGGCAGACGAGCCGGTGTTAGCCTGTCCGCCGTCGATCTTGTACCGGTTCCGCAAGCTGGCCCGTCGCCACAAGGGGGCCCTGGCCAGCGTGTCAGTGGTGGCCGTCGCGGCCCTCCTGGCATTGGCAGCGCTGGCGGTCAGTACGGTCCTGGTGTGGCGCGCCAATCAGGAATTGACGGAATCGCTGGGCCGAGAGCGGCAGTCGCTCGCCCGAGAGCGGGAGGAGGCGAACTTTCATCGCATCACGCTGGCGGACCGCGAGCTGTCGTCGGACAACCTGGCCCGGACTTTGAAACTACTCGAGGCCTGTCCGGAAGATCTTCGCCAGTGGGAATGGCGTTACCTGATGCGGCTTTGCCGGGTCGAGCCGTTGGTTATCCAGGACAACACAGAGTTTAACGCCGTGGCGTTCAGCCCCGACGGCGAGCGGCTGGCCTCCGCGGGCGGTGACGGAATGGTGAAGATCTGGAACAGCAAGACGGGCGACCTGCTCCAGACCTTCCGCGCGCACTCGGGTTCCGTGGTCTGCGTGGTATTCCACCCCCACGGCAATCACCTGGCCACCGCCGGCGCAGATCTGCAGGTCAAAGTGTGGGACTTGACGACCGGCCAAGAGCTGTTCAGGCGTCCGTGCCACGCCGTTCGCAGCCTTGGCGGAGCGTACACCGTCGCGTTCCGTCCGCCCGACGGCCGGCTTCTCGCGGCGGGAAACGAGGGCGTCGTGACGCTCTGGGACTGGGAGAACGATCGGCCAAGTAACCCCTGGCAGGAATACGAACTCCATGCCCTCCCCGTGGCGTTCAGCCCCGACGGGCGCCGCCTGGCGACGGGAGGCGCCGCGCAGCAACTTCAGAGGCTTTGGGACGTGGAAACGGGGGAGTTGCTCCGCACTTTGCCCGCGCATACCTTGCCGGTCAGCGCGCTGGCGTTCAGCCCCGACGGCGGGCGGCTGGCCTCGGCCAGCTTGGACCGCAGCGTGGCCGTGTACGACACGACCAGCGGCGAGCTTCTCAGCACCTTTCTCCATACCGGAAACGTCCTGTGCGTCGCCTTCAGTCCCAGCGGCCGGCGCCTCGCTTCCGCCGGCGAAGACAAGATCGTCCGCGTTTGGGATGCGGCGACCGGCCGGGAGGTGCTCGGGCTGCGGGGACATGCCGAGGAGTGCAAATGCCTGGCCTTCAGCCCCGATCCCGAAGGGTGGCGCCTGGCGTCGGCCAGCCCCGACGGAACCATCCGCATTTGGGACGCGAGTCCACTCCGGGCAAACGAGGGGCAGGAAAGTCTGACGTTCACGGAACACACCGATGAGCTCCGAAGCGTGGCGTTCAGCCCCGACGGCCGGAAGATTGTTTCGGCCGGCCACGGCGGACTCGCGAAGGTCTGGGACCCGGCGACCGGGCAGGTGAGTCTCGATCACCCGGCCCACAAGATCATGACCTGGTCCGTGGCCTGGCAGCCGCCCGATGGCCTGCGCATCGCTTCGGCCGGCGCGGATGGTCCCAGGCATGCGGTCAAGATCTGGGACGCGGAGAGCGGACGCGGAATCTTCGAATTCAAGACCAGGGACCTTTATGGTTCTTCCGAGCCGGAATTCGCGGCGCCCGACGCGGTACCCTACTTCGCCGTGGCGTTCAGCCCCGACGGCTGGCGCCTGGTCACGGGAAAACAGAATGGGGACGTGGAAGTTTGGAATGCCGAAACGGGCGCGAAGGTCCACAAGCTGGGCAAGCACGCAAAGGAAATCCGAGGATTGGTCTTCAGCCCCGAGAAGGACGGACGGTGGCTCGCCTCGGCGAGCGGTGACGGAAAGGTGAACATCTGGGACGCAAAGCGGCTCGATCAGACGCAAAAAGAACCTCATCGCGAGTTCCAGGGGCGGGTCCCCGGACCATGTTTGAACGTGGCCTTCAGCCCGGACGGCCAACGGCTGGCCGCGGGGGGCAAGAAGAACACGATCATCATCTGGGAGGTCGAGACAGGCCGGGAGCTTCAGACGCTCCAGGGACACAACGGAGAGGTCTATACCGTGGCATTCAGCCCCGCTGACGATGGCCGATGGGTCGCCTCGGGGGGCGAAGACAGCGCCGTGAAAATCTGGGACAGCCGCGCCGGCACGCTCGTCCGCAACTTCCGTGGTCACACGGGCCTCGTCAGCAGCCTGGCCTTCAGTCCCGACGGCCGGCGCTTGGTCTCCGGAAGCCGCGATAAGACCGTGAAAGTTTGGGACATGATGCCAGGGAGCGACTCGCAAGTCCCCAGCTCGAACTCCAACGTCCCCGGCGATAACTCGATCCAATTGGACTAGCCCCCAGGTGCTGACATGCTTCCTCCCTTAGCGACCCCTCAGCGACGCGGCTTTACGGTCGTCGAACTGCTGATTGTGATCGCCATCATCGGGGTCCTGATGGCGCTGCTGCTGCCAGCCGTTCAGGCGGGGCGCGAGGCCGCCCGCCGCCTGGCCTGCGCCAACAACGTCAAGCAACTCGGGCTGGCGCTGCACCATTACCACGACGACCAACGCACGTTTCCGCCGGGCGCGGTGGGGCCGCTCAGTCCCGCCTTCCCGCAATACCTCGGGCTGAAGCACCACGGGCTGGGGACTTACCTGCTGCCCTACCTGGAACAGCAACCGCTTGCCAGCCGCTACGACTGGGACGCCTCCTGGTTCGACACGCCGAACCAGTGGGCTGTGAACACGCAGTTGAGAATCTGGCAGTGTCCGTCGGCGCAGGCGAACAGGCTTACGGACGGCTCGCTCCCCACGCTCTCCCCGCCGCCAGAAGTGCCCTACAGCGGCACTGCCGCCTGCGGAGACTACGCGGGCATGGGCACCGTGGACAGCGGCCTGGCACTCGCTGGCGTGGTCGATCCCCCCGCCGGCCCGCGCGACGAGCGGGGGCATTACGAGGGAGTCTTCCCTCTCAACGCTGCCAGGAGCATGGCGGATATCCAGGACGGGACCTCGCACACAATCCTGATCGCCGAATGCGCGGGGCGGCCGCAACTGTGGCAGGGACGCCGACAGATAGCCAACGTCTGGGTAAGTGGAGGTCCTTGGGCCTCGCGGAACCTGCTGTGGGGCCGTGGGGCCACTCCGGACGGGACGGCCTCTTTCGGGCCGTGTGCGGTGAATTGCACGAACAATCGCGAAGTTTATGGATTCCATCCCAGCGGCGCCAATGCCGTGCTGGGGGACGGTTCGGTGCGCTTATTGAGTTCTCATATCGACATCCGCGTTTTCGCCGCACTGGTGACGCGCGCCGGCGGGGAAGTCATTTCGGCCGGTGATTATTGAGCCGGTCTTGCTCGCACCTGACACCTGATTCCCGATCCTTGAGAAGAAGCGGCCGGTGAGGCCCTGACCGTCAAGAAAGCTCCTCACCGGCCCGGCACCGCCCCGGCGCTCGGTTTGCGCGCTGACGGCGATGTTCAACCCGTTGTAGCGCAGACCATGCTCGCAAAGGAGATCTGATATGTTGTCAACCTTGTTTCGCGCCTCGTCGCGGACCGTCGCCTCAGCGACGCTCCTGGCCATGGGTCTGCTGGTCGCGGGACCGCTCGGCTCCGCCCGGGCGGACGAAATCCCTGACCCGGTCGGCGACTTCCTCCCCACCTACACCGGCCCACACGACCCTGGACTGGACGTGCTGGCCCACGAGGTCTTGTTGCAGGGGGACCGAGTGATCTTCCTCGGCCGGATGGCCGGGCCGATCGCGCCGACGCAGGACATCGGCGGGTTGTACCTCTTCGGGCTGGACCGCGGCCGGGGGACGCCCCGGTTCCTGGGCGGTACGCCCCAGATCGGGCCGAATGTCGTGTGGGACTCGGTCCTGCGCATCAACCCCAACGGCACCGGCGCGTTCGCCAACCAGGTCGCCGGCATCGTGACGCCTCTGAACCCGGCCGACATCAGCATTGACGGCAACGAGTTCACGGCCAGCGTGCCCCTGAGCCTTCTGCTGCCCGCGGCGACTCTCCCGCCGGAGGAATGGACGTACAACCTGTGGCCGCGCAACGGCGTCATCATCGGGCAGAACCAGCACGTGTCCGACCTGGCGCCCGACGATGGCAATGCCCCTGTGCAGACAGGCGAACTGCAGGCCTATGCGGGACCGCCTCAAACCGTCGAATGCGATTCCGCCGACGGAACGGTCGTTCTCCTCAGCGGCCTGGCACTGGGCGTGGGAGAGGGCTCGGTGTCGTATCAGTGGAGCGCGCCAGACATCGTCCTGTTGGCAGACGACGCCAGTGCATCCACGCTCGGGTTGTTCCCCGTCGGCATTACGGAGGTGACGCTGACGGTAATCGATGAGGAGGGCGACTTCGCCGTGGACACCGTCCGGATCACGGTGGTCGATACGATCCCGCCTGAAGTGGCCTGCACCACGGATTTGGCCGCGCTCTGGCCGCCGAATCACCAGATGGTGGAGGTGGGTGTGTTCATCGAAGCCACCGACGCCTGCACGCATCCGGACGATCTGCTCTTGCTGGAAGTGGTCGTCACCAGCGACGAACCGGACGACGCCGAAGGCAACGGCGACGGCACTACGACCGGCGACACCGATGGCGAAGACGGCTTCGCGGCGGCGGTGGACGTGACGGAGCTCTTCACGTTCAACCCCGCCACGGCCAGGTTCGAAGGCTCCGTCTTTCTGCGAGCCGAGCGGGCGGGCGCTGGCAGCGGCCGAACCTACACGATCCGGGCGACCGTCCTGGACAGCCACAACAATCTGGCCACCTCCAGTTGCGTCGTCGTCGTGCCGCACGACCAATCCCCATGAGCGGCTACGACTGAGACCTCGACGTTTCCAAGTTTGAGTTGGTGGAGTAGCGATCTCCAAGTCCAAAGCGGCCGGTGAGGCCCTGACCGTCGTCATGACAAGTCCCTCACCGGCCCGGCACCGCCCCGGCGCTTGGTCTGCGCGCCGGGAGCGATGTCTCTCCGTTGCACCGCAGACCGACAAGGATAGACCACATGTTACGCCGCAGTTTTACATCTAGCCTCGCGCCAATAGCCGGCGCACTTTCTGCCCTGTTGCTCCTCGTCGCCGCGGTTGCCGCTGCGGACATTCCACCCCCCGATGAGCGCGGCCCCTTCAATGTGGGCGTCACAAAGTTCCCCGCCGTGATGACTGGCGGACGCGTGACGAGCATGCAAGTCTTTTACCCAACGCTGGCGCCCGCCGATGAAGAGTTCAGGTACACGGTCCACGCGCCGGCGGGAGCCTATCAGTTACGTTCCCCGCTCGGCGCGACAGAAAATGGCGCGGCGCTGCCACTGGAGTTTCCGCTGGTGGTGCATGATCATGGCGGCCAGGCACTAGGGCCAGATTTCCAATTGGTCGCGCAGATTCCCTTGCACGAACTCATGGCCAGCCATGGGTTCGTCACCGTCGTGGCGCTGCACTCCAGCGATGCCGTCACCCGCGTCCGTGATTTGTCTGTGGTGATCGACGTCATGCTCGATCGCAGCGCCAACCCCGACGACCTGCTGTCAGGCAGCATCGATCCCGGCCGAGTCGGCATTTCTGGGATTTCTGCAGGCGGAGGCGCGGCCATCGGCGCGGCGGGCGGTTGGGCAGCCAATGGGATCGCTGCCGACCCACGCATCAAGGCCATGGCACTATACGAGCCAGCGGTTCGTTCGCTGAATGACGCGCGGACCATTGCAATTCCCTACCTAGTGATGGGTGGGCTGCAAAACCGAACCGGCCTTGCCGTTCCCGCGCTGTTCGACGCTACCGTGCTGGCGATGCCGAGGATCTATGTCTTGACTCCCAGCGCCACACACTTCAATTACATCGCTGGAATGGCCGCCGAAATCGACGAGACCCGCGAGCAGGCCTTGCTCGCCGATCCGACCCTTCCCGAGCCGCTGACGACGCTGACGACATCGAACGCGGCCGCGGCGCGGGCGTATGAAATATGGAATTGGGGCGAGATTCTCTTGCCACAACTCGGCCCCGGCGTCGGCAGCGGCCGCAACTTCTGCGATCGGGTCGGGGTGAGTTCCGTCCGCTCGCTCGATCTTGATGGGGATGGCTTCACCGACTCCCCGCCCCTCATGCTCGACGACCCGCTGCTGACGCTGGGTCGCGCGCCGAGCGCGGAGGTGATGGTCCCGCTGATCAAGCTTTACACGGTCTCGTTCTGGAAGGCGTTTCTGGAAGGGGACCGGCGTTACTTGGCATACCTGACGCCCGGTTACGCGAAACGAAATGAGCTGGAGGCAATTGTGACGATCGAGTAACCGGCGATTGCAACGATTGAGAACGAAGGCGGCCGGTGAGGCCGTGACCGTCAAGCAAGGAAAATTCCTCACCGGCCCGGCGCTTGGTCTGCGCGCTGTACGTTCCTTGGTGGCTGGGATTGGCATTGGTGACGATGCGCACGCACTGGCCATCTCCTACCACCAGGTACCAGCGACGTCGGGTCGCCATCTTTCCGGAGAACGGAGCAAACTGCGGATCCCAGCCACCGTTGGTAGCAAGCTCTTGCACCAGGCGCGACCAGAGCGCGATCTGCTGGGCGGTGGCCAGGCGGACGCCGCCGACCTTGAGCTTGAGAGCGATTGCCAGGTAGAAGGCCTGCTCGGGAGAAAAGTCCCGGTGCCTTCCTTTGTCGGGTGCGGCAGGGATGCCGCGGGGAATGACTCCCTGGGCCAGCGCATTGCGGGCCAGGTCATAGTCGATATTCAGCCGGTCGCAGATTTCGCGCAGTTTCATGGACGTGCGGTTGCTATTCAAATAATCCAGTAATCCAGTAATCCAGTAATCCAGCAATCAGTTCCGGACGCCACGGCTCCACGCTCGCCAGTTGCGATCGGCGCCCGGTCCAAAGTGCGGGACCTCAATTATTTTGGCCGCCGCATGTCGGTCGGAAGTGCTCGTTCTTCGCTTCCAGTGTCTGTATTGTCGGCCGACGGAATGAGTTTGGCCGGCGGGCGGAAAACCTTGCCGGCCCCCTTCTGGATGCCATCGCGTAGCTTGATCATGGGCTCCAGCTGCTTAGCAATCTTGTAATATTGCTCCCACAGGGGCAAAAGAATTCTCAAGCGCTGAATGGGATCGCGCACGGAGCTGCGAACCTCATCCAGGTCGTCCCGGATGTAGCAGAGCTGAGCATGCAGGTCCAGCTCCACAAAACCCAGCAGGGCGACCAGCGGATTCGCCATCGCCAGGACCTTGTCGCCGTATTCGCGCAGCTTCTGCATACGCTTTTCGCGATTGTGGGGAATCGGCGTGCACGCCGATTTGCTATCGCCGGGCGTCATCGCCGCGGCGGCAGAATCTTGAACTGGAATCTCTGGCTTACCGGTGTTCATTTGGCCTCCTTTCGGGGGGGGTATCAAAACTGCGAAACTTCGCTTTGCCGGGAATTGGCCGCGGATCGCGGCCGGCGAATCGTGCGTCCGTGAAACCGGAATCCCGCGGCGGTGACGCAGGCCAGCAGGCGCTGTTTGATCTCGCGCTGTAGCTGTCGCGCCTGGCGAATGCGGCGACGACTGCGGAGTTCCCACTTCCGACCGTTCTGTAACTCGGCCAGCGCGGCCCGCACGTCGGCAGCCCGCTGGGGATTGCTGCCCAGCGAGCGGACGCGCTGGCGACCCTGATGGCGGAACCGCAGTTTATATACATTTGTACCGTTTCGCGCTTCACGGGAGACAAATCCCTGCCGCACAAGCGACTGGATCTCGTCGGCGGACAGGTCTAGAACGGCAATCGCTTCCCGGGGAACAGGGATGCCGGCGTCTTCGGTGTGTCGCATTCAGAGAGCTCCTGCAGGAGGGTCATGACGTGACGGTTGCAGTCGTGCATATCTTTCGACCACTTGGCGTCGGCGGCAGCCGCCTGCCGATCGGCCTCCCCGTCTCGCGAACGGACGGCCATCGGCACCCGATGGCTGGGCGCGCCCATCAGCAGCCGCCGGTAATATTCGGTGACCTCGATAATCGCAGTCTGGATTATGGTGACTTTCGCTGGATCGATTGCCGGATCGTCGAGCGTGCGCACCAGCGGCTCGATCGACCTGTGCACCAGTTGGCGCCATAATGCCGCCGTGGCCTGGTCAAGCTCCTGCTCGATCGGCAACGCCGTCAGCCAAGCACCTATAGTTTTGCTGAGCGGGATGATCCGGCGGGGGATTAGCCGCTCCAGGGATCGCCCGATGCAGTCCGCTGCGATCTGATCGAGATGGTCGTACGCGCCGACTTGCAAGGCAAAGTGCAGGGGCTCAACGGTCTCCGGGGTGGGTCGCCAGAGCTTGCAGTCCGGCAGAAGGAGCTGCAGATGGTTTTCAAGGTTGGCTAGGTGCAAGCGTACCGCGTCGAGTTTACGAGGTTCCGCGAAGGTCCAGTCATGTGGCGACCAGCAAACGAAAACCAGTTCTATATAGCTGGGGTCGAATACGTCTAAGACCGGCTCCGGGACCGGTTCCGCGGCGGGAGTGACAGCACTGGGGTCGGCCGTGGGGGAGTCAGGCTGCCGACGCGACTCAGGCGCAACCGAATGCTCGGGTTCGGAGTGCGATACTGCCGGGGGCCGTTCCTCGTCGCATTCTTCCTCTTCCTCTTCCTCTTCCTCTTCCTCTTCCTCTTCCTCTTCCTCCTCCTCCTCTTCCTCTTCCTCCGGATCGATTCCGGGTTCGTCGGGCACCATCGTCATATATTCCGCGGCGTCTTCGTCGGGCTCCACAATCTCGATGGCTTCAGACGCTGGCTCCGGCAGATCGTAGGACGAGGTCACTTTCAGGGCCGCACAGAGTTGGTCCAGGGTCCGGCCGCGCAGGCAGTCGATCCCAACGGCCGTCGTCGCCGCCAGCCCCAGGGACCGCAGCACAGCGACGTCCGCCATGTCGAAGCACAGGTACAGGAAATCCACCGCGGACGGGCAGGCGCTGTCCCGGAGACAGGCTGTGATGGGCAGTTCGCGGCGGGACAAGCAGCCGCTGCTCACCAGCAGGTCATAGACGTCTCCCCTGTCGTCACGCAGTCCGACGACGATCTGACTCGCGGTCACGAGATCGGAATGCAGCTTATAGCGAGGCGGGCCTTCCGTCGTGATCCGGCGGAGGACGCCGGACTCGATCAGCATCTTGCGGCTGAACTGCCGCTCCAGCTCCGCCAGGAGCAGCTTGCCGTCGGCCACGCCCGCGCGGGCGTTTGCGTCCGCTGATAGTCCGGCCCATTTGCCCGGCAACTTGGCCGGGGGCAGCAGATCCAGCAGCGCCGTGTACACCGTCGAATGGTCCATTACGTGTCTTTCTGATGAAGTCTCGACCGCCGGAGCCCAGATGGTCATCGGGCCCACTGCCGACGCTGGCTGGCGCCCATACTTCTACCTTGCGCTTTCGAGCCCCAAAAGCAATGGCCCTGGGACGCAGCATTAACTAGCAATGTTTGTTGTAGTATACAAAAATGCGCTTCGCCAAAACGGTCGAGTCGCTACATTCTTTGGCCCACTATCGCGCGGATCGTCCCGCTGGCAGCGATCTGCCAGGCTGATTTCCACTGCGGATGCGACCTAAGAAAAGGTGCTGCTTGGATTTACGCCCCATCGCGTTCAGACCCCGGATTGCAGTGCCTTTTCCTCACAAAGTCGCGCTGCCAAGGCCAACAGGACTTTTTTTCAGAATCGCAGAAATACTTCGTGCCGCCTGACAAAATAAAGTTTTTGTTGATTGGGGGCCGTAGGGTTGAGTTTGCCCCCTTTTTGCTTGTGGTAAGAGCGATCCACGACGAGCCGATCGTCGCCAGGCTGGTGCCTTCGGACGGATGAACGGTTCCGGCGAGCCGATTTGGGCCTCGCGACCGAAGTCGCCGGCAAGCGGGCGACCGGCTCTCTCCGACGCGGCGAGCCGCGCACGGGGATCATCTTCGGGCACAAGACCGGCCTTCCCTGGGAAGGCGTGCTGCAGGAAACGGGCCGTCACTAGACCCAGGACGGTGGGCGACTGTGGGCGACGGCTATGCCGTAGTTATAGGAACTGCATTTCCTGTAAGTTTGATGAAGGGCGTCGGGAGACCGGATCAGCGCCAAGTGGGGTCAACGACCTATGAGACGCAGTCGCCGAGTTGTCGAGACCTACGATTATCATGACCAACACGGCGAACTTGTCTATCGCCTCGTGCGACTTGAACCGAAGAACTTCGCGTGGGTGAGATCCGATGGGAAGCCCTGGGGCTCTGCCAGGCGTCGGCATCTGCTGTATCGCCTGCCGGAACTTTTGGCCGCAGATCCCCGTCAGCCTGTTTATGTGGTCGAAGGCGAAAAAGACGTTGACCGGTTGCGACGCGAAGGACTCATTGCTACTTGCAACGACAATGGCGCTGGCAAAGGCAAATGGTCCTGGGCGCACTCCCGTCACTTAGGCGGTCGCTCCGTCATTATCATCCCTGACAACGACCGCACTGGTGAGGAGCATGCCGTGGACGTGGCCAGGCGGCTTCGTAAACGGGCTGTTGCCTTGCGAATCGTCAGATTGCCCGGCCTTCCCAAAAAGGGGGACGTTTCAGACTGGTTCGACGCGGGAGGGAAGGTCGAGCAGCTGGATGCGATGTGCGGGCAGGCACCGCTGTGGCAGGAGGTTCCCACCTACGATCCATGTACCAATGATGACTACCTTGTGGGTGCCGCCTACAAGCGGGCCAGAATCATCAACTCCCCCTTACTTCCCGCCGAGAAGCTGTTGCTGATTATTTTGCTGGACTATGGCGACCGTAGCTCTCCGTCCCAGGAGCAGCTGGCTGCATGGCTTGGCAACACGGATCGCCGCGTGCGGCAGTTGATCGCAGGATTGCAGCGAAAAAATGCCTTGTCAGTGTTTCGGTCCAGGGGACGAAACAAGTATCAAGTGAAGCTGTGAGACCAAATCGTTGTACGCCATTCTTGACGTGGCCCGGATCCCACGTCTCCTCGCGGGCCACGTGGCGTGATTCAGTTTGATACCTGCTGGCCAGGTCCACCACATTCCTGACCAGGACTTTGTCGCAGCCATGCAGCCCGCCCCGACCACTGGCCTCGCGCCACCTCGCTGATGTTTGCCGGCGGCGGCCTGCGACAGGACAACTGATCGCCCCTGATCGCCCGCACGGACCGCCGCGGCGAGGATGTCGTGAAGCGGGAATCTCGGTGCATGATCATCGGGCGACTGTCAATCGCCACTTGAAATCGATCTCGCGGCATTGCATTCCATGACTTTGCCGGCCGGCCGTTGCCGCTCCTCAACCAGGGACAATCGGTCCCGGAATTGCGCGCGGCCCACTAAGCCTTACCCAAGCGAACCTTTCCCGGTAGCGGCGGGGAAAAATGTGAAAAACTCGAAATCCTTCGGCGTTTTCGGGCATTTAAGGGAGTGGTAATTCACCCATCACGCCCACGCACGGAGGATTTCGAGTGAAGACCAGCATCGCACGCCGGCTGTCCGATCGCAAGCGGCGGATCAAGAAGCGCCTCGAGCGCGCCAACCGCGAAAAATATCAACGCTGTGCCGCCGATGCGGGCCCCGTATTGGATCCGCCGGGAGTGAAGTACGAACTGGCCGACAAGACCCGCGGCATCGCCTATGGCGGCGTCGGGTTGATGGTCAAGCTGGCCCGCGAAGTAGGTCTGGTGGAGGCCATCGATCGCCGGCTGCATCTGCTCAAGCTGCACGTGCCGTATCACGAATCGGACCACGTGCTGAACCTGGCTCTCAACGCCTTGTGC
>DATKDU010000440.1:0-13492 GCA_035512595.1 Pirellulaceae bacterium | reverse complement strand
GGCTGGAAATCGAACGAACGTCCGCTACACTCTGTCGTCATCGGGTGGCCTCCTTGCTCAAGTCCAAGTTGTCGTCAGTTCAACAACTTATGGCTCAAGTAGGCCACTCGTTTCTTCTGCGCAGTGAGAAATGCGGGCTAGTGATTTTCACTTCTTCGCTCTGCCGTGACTGCCCAACTTTGCGTCAATGCCCTTCCCTCAAGAAACGACTCAGGCCGGAGGGATGCTCCGGCCTGATGCCGTGACCGGGACCTTCCGCCTGCACTTAACGCCGCAGCGGTTCCTGGCCGGGGATCGTGTAGTCGATCTCGCGCGCGACCATCCGCGTCTCGGGGACGCGCGTAGTCCGCTCGATCGTCTCCAGCACCATCTCGGTGTAGGTGATCAGCTTCTCTTCCGTCACCGGCCGATAGACGATCTCCGTCACCTCGCGCTCGACCGTCTTGGGGACCATGACCGTGTACGGCACTTCGCGAGTCCGCTCCTCGGTCCGCGTCTCCGTCACCGTCACGACCTGGGTCCGCGTTTCGGGGACCATGACCGTGTAGGGGATTTCGCGCGTCCGTTCTTCGACCTTCGTCTCCACGATCCGCTCCCGCCGCGTCCGCTCCTGCGGGACCATGACGGTATACGGAATCTCGCGGGTCCGCGTCTCTTGGCGGAAGTCGTTGACCGTCACCAGGCGGGTTTGCCGCCTGGGCACCATCACGGTGTACGGCACTTCCCGCGACCGCTGCTCCGTGCGGTATTCGATGATTCGCTCGGTGCGGGTCCGCGTCTCGGGGCGCTGGATCGTCTCGGTCCAAGTGAACTCCTCGGTCGTCGGCACCATCTTCTGCACCGGCGACGGAGCCTGGATCGGGGCCTGCTTCTCGGCACTGAACTTCTCCACGCTCGCCGGCCGCATCACCGTCCGCGTGCCGCGGCGGGTCGCCTGTTCCGGGACCATGACCGTGAATTGCCGTTCGATCTCGCGCTGGTGCGGGATGCGGACGGTGAAGTATTCGGTTCGCGAGCGCTGCTCGGGGACCATCACCGTGTGCTGCTGCTCGACTTCACGGGTGAAGGGGACGTTCACCAGATAGCTCTCCGTTCGCGTCCGCTGCTCGGGGACCATTTCAATGTACGGCCGCTCGACCTCGCGCTCGGTGGGGACGTTCACCAGGTAGGTTTCCGTCCGCGTTCGCCGCTCGGGGACCATCACCGTGAAAGATTGCTCCAATTCCCGCGGCACCGGCACGTTGACGAGGTAGGTCTCGGTCCGCGTCCGCTGTTCGGGGACCTGGATCGTCACCGATTTGACGGCCGTCCGCCGCTCGGGCACGATCCGCGTGATGGGCACCGTCTTCTCCCGCACGACCGGGCGGAGGACTTCCTGCGGCACGGTGACCGTTTTGTAGGTTGTCTCCGGCACCATGATCGTCCGCTTGACGACCTGCGGCGCTTGCACGGGGGACGGAGCTTGCACGGGACTGTACTTCTGGATCGGTGCTTGAACCGGCGGAGCGGCGACCGTGATCCCGGCCATGAGTCCGGCAACGAGCCAGGCTGCTCCCCAGCGAAACCAATGAGTTCGTTTCATCCCTCTCTCCTTCCGCATAAAGTGGCGTTGGCCGGACCGACCCGGAGACATCCCCAGCCTGAACTGATCCGGTCGCGATACGTACGGGCGCTGGCCGCGTTGCCGCGCGAGTTCCTCCGTCCCGTCGGCGGCGATCGAAATCCGTGCGAAGAAATCGGGGCAGTTTACTGCAACTGGGATGCCCGAAGAGAGACCGGACACCTATTCAGTGAAGCGTGGCTGCGATGAGGAAGTCAAATCGACCGTTCTGCGTCCGGAAGGAGCGCCGGGCGTGGATGGCTGTCCGGGCGTGAGCCGTCAATCTGTCGCTGGCGACAGCGAGAGCGTCAGCACGTCGCGAATCCGGCTTGGGGTCCGAATCGATCGCCAGCTACGTCACGCGGCAGTCGCCGCCGGCAGCTTCTTCCCTTTGAGCTGGTAAACGTAGCGGATCACTTCGGCTACGGCCGCATATTGCTCGGAGGGGACGGGGTGGTTGATGTCCACGAATTTGTAGAGCGCCTGGGCCAGTTCCTTCCGTTCAACGACCGGGACGCTGTTTTCCAGGGCCAGGCGGCGGATGCGCTGCGCCAGAATGCCGGCCCCCTTGGCGATGACGATCGGCGCGGCCATTTTTTCGTGGTCGTATTGCAGGGCGATTGCCAACTCGGTCGGGTTGGTGACGACGACGTCGGCCTTGGGGACGCTGCTGGCCAGCCGGTTGAGGACGAGTTGCCGCTGCACTTGCTTGCGGCGGGCGGCAATCTGCGGGTCCCCTTGCTGCTGCTTCAGCTCCTCGCGCATCTCCTGCGTCGTCATCCGCAGATCCCGCTCGTGCTTCCAGAAGAGATAGCCGTAGTCGAGCAGCGCCAAGATCACCAGGGCGGCCGCAATCTTCAGGCAAGTCCACAGCGTCACGTCCAACAGGTAGCCGGCAATCTCCGCCGCCGAGTGATCGACGAGCCCCATCATCCGGAACCGCTCCCCCCACAAGCTCCAGCCGGCAACGAGCAGGATCAGTGCGACCTTGACCAGGCCGAAGCCCAGATGGACGGCACTTGTCAGCGAGAAGATGCGGCCGACATTCGTCAGCGGATTGATTCGCTTGGCGTCCAGGGCCAGCTTCTCGGGCAAATACAGAAAACCAACCTGGCCAAGCTGCACCAGGATGGCCGCCAGAACGAACAGTCCCAATATCGGCAGCAGGTACTTGCCGAGCCCCGCGCCGACCTGCAGCAGCCGGTATGAGCTGGTGCGCGAGTCGATTGTCAGCCAGGCCTGCCCGCCGAGATGTTCGCGCAAGAGGTCGGCCATAAAGTCCGCCAGGCCGCGGCCGAAGTACCACAGGACCAACACGGCGGCGAGCAACACGGCCGCCGAGGCCAGGTCCTGGCTTTTGACGACCTGCCCTTCCTCGCGCGCCTTCTGGCGGCGATAGGGGGTCGCTTCGTGCGTCTTGTCTCCGAATTCTTCAGCCATCTTTCGGTCGTCAACGTCCTACGAAATGGAACGAGGTGTCGGGGTGTGAGGGTGTGCGGGTATGAGGGTAGAAGAAGGAGAAACCCTCATACCCGCACACCCTCGCAAAAAAACTACCCGCTCTCCCCAAAAGCCTCCCGCACCAATTCCACCACGTCCGCCGCTTCGTTCTGAAACACGAATGCCGCCGAGCCGAGGCAGCAGGCGAGCATGGCCAGGACGACAATGGCGTTGAAATTCAGCCCGATGGCGATCGCATTGAGCTGCGGCAGCGTGCGGCTGATCAGGGCCACGATCAGGATTGCCAAGAGCAGCGCCACCATCACCGGTGCGGAGGCCCGAATGCCGGTCTCGAAGCTGTGCCCCGCGATGGCGGAAAGGACGTCGGGAAGCTGCTCGGGAAGCCGGCCGGAGCCCGGCGGCATCCAGGCGAACGAGCTGAGCAAGGCGTCGATCACGTGGCGATGCCCGCCGAGGAGGAAGAAGATCGCCAGGGCGAGCATTTCCAAAAGCTGCGAGAAGATTGGCACCTGGGTGTCGAAGGTCGGGTTGACGACGTCGGCCAGCGACAGGCCGCTCATCTGGCTGATGATCTGGCCGGCGAGCTGCATCCCCGCCAGCAGGATCGTGATCGCGGCGCCGAGCGCGAGGCCGAGCACGGCTTCGCGGCCGATGAGGATCGCCAGATCGACGAGGTTCGCCGGCTCGGGGATTGACGTCCCCCAGTGCAGGGGCGTGATGAGCGCGGCCATCGCCACGGCCAACAGGGCCCGCACCTGCACGGGAATGCCGGCGGAGCTGAGGACCGGCAATGTAGCGACCAGGGCCCCGACGCGAGTCAGCACCAGGACAAAGACGAGAAACTGACTGAGGTAGAGGGAGAGGAGGGAGGACATGCGATTGCGGATTGCGGATTGCGGAATGCGGAATGCAGAGTGCTCTACTCTCCAGCTTCGCTTTCGATCACGTTGCAATCTCCTGACTATTTTCTATTGCTGGGATCCTTCCCGGCTTGACGGTCGTTAGTGATGTCCCAGCGCATGTGGTCGAGCCATTGTGGCTTTACGCCGTATTTCTCGTATAGCTCAACGCAACGTGCGGCTTCCCATGTCGAACAACCATTGGCATTGATGTTCGCCAAGAACTTCGCATCGGCCTCGGCTTCGGCATTCTTGCGATGATCCAACCACCAACCGGTCGATAACGCGGAGACGAGGGTCAGCAGCATCAATTCGCGGATCGATACTCGGAACATTGCATGCCTCCAGATACCCGATGTCTTCCGCCTTACCCGCCCATAATCGTCCTCGGAATGCTGGTGAACAGAAACTCCGAGTACTCCACCATCTTCTGCGTCAGCCAGGGGAGGCAGACGAGGAGTGCGACGATCATGGCTACCAGCTTGGGGACGAAGGCCACCGTTTGATCTTGAATCTGCGTCAGCGCCTGGGCCAGGCCGACGAGCAAGCCCACCAGCATGCCGACCAAGAGCAGCGGCGCGCCGACGAGGAGCGCTGTGATGATGGCCTGCTGGGTGAGGTTCAAGGCGTCGTGGGGATCCATCTGTAATTAAGCTCCAAAGGACAAGCCAAATCTCAAACAGCACGAAATGCGAACCTCGAAATACGAAACAAATCCGAAGCACGAATGTCAAATGCACGAAACGGCGCCGTTGCGCTTCGTTTCGGACTTTCATTTTCGGATTTCGTGCTTGTTTCGGATTTCGAGCTTCGGATTTCGGATTTCCCCGTCAGGGAGGCGCGCCAAAGCTTTGCAGCAGCATCCCCACCACCAGGTTCCAGCCGTCCACGAGCACGAACAGCAGCAGCTTCAGCGGCAGCGAAATGAGCACAGGCGGCAGCATCATCATCCCCATCGAGATCGTCACACTGGAGACGACCATATCCAGGATCAGAAACGGCAGGTAAATCTGAAAGCCGATCAGGAACGACACCTTCAGCTCGCTGAGCATGAAGGCGGGGAGCAAAGCCGCCAGCGGTACTTCTTCGTACGTTTCCGGCGGCACGCCCTCGCGGCTTTCCGGCAGGTATTCGTAGAACAGCCACACGTCGTCGCTGTTGTCCGCCAGCTCGATCTGCCGGCTCATGAACCGCTTGATCGGCATCACGCCCACATTCCACGCCTCTTCCGGAGAGACGATCTCGCCGCGGCTGTAGGGGCCGATCGACTCGCTATAAACCTCCGTCCATGTGGGCGTCATGACCAGCAGCGTCATGAACATCGCCAGGGCCGTCATCACCTGGCTGGGGGGCAATTGCTGCGTCCCCAGCGCCTGCTTGAGCAGCCCCAGCACGACGATGATCCGCACGAAGCTGGTCGTCATCAGCAGCACGGCCGGCGCGAGGCTGAGGACGGTCAGCAGCAAGAGCACCTGGAGCGTCGAACTGAGCCGCTGCGGGCTGGTCCATTCCTGCGGACCGCCGCGAAGCAGCTCGCTGACGGCATCGGTCGCCGGCGGCGTGAGAGAAGTGCCGTTGTCCTGGGCCGCCAGTGGGCAGGCCATCACGAACAGCAGGAACAGCACGAGTAGCGCGCTGATCGCTGGCAGAACCCGTCGGATTGTCGAAAGTGCGGTCATGCTACGCTCGCGCGACGCTCCTTGGTCTGCCCGACGCCGAGGTAGAAGCCGGCCGGCGCTGATCCACGAACGAGCGGCCGGCCGATTCGCGTTCGAGCTGGACGACGGTCTGGGCAAACGTGGCGGAAGCGCTTCCCGGCCGCTGCCGCAGGCAAATGGCGGTCAGCCGCTCGACTTCGGCCGGCTCGGTGATTTCCGTGAGGGTTGCCGCCCCATGCGGCGACAGAGCCACAAGGAGCAGCCGACTGCCGACGCGAACGAGCTGGAGCGCATGTTGGCCGCTGATGGTCGTTCGTCCGAGTAGTTCGACCGCTTCCTTGGGGAGCGGGGCGCTGCCCGCCGGTCCGACGCGCCGCGTGATCCAGACGACGACCACAAACAGCCCCAGCACGACTGCCAGAGCGCCGGCGACCGTTCCCAGCGAGCCGATGCCGGCGGCAGCAGCCGGTTTGGCGAGCTGCCGGCCGCCGCTTTCGCTCCGCGGCGCGAGCTTGAGGGACGGTTTGTCGGTCACTGCCCGCGAATTGGCATTTGCTGGTTGAGCGTTCCAGGCCCGCCTGGAAGGCGGAGTGGGAGAAGTGGAGAGTGGGAGAGGGGGAGAAGTGGAGAGACCTGTTCCCTGTTCCCTGTTCCCTGTTCCCTGTCCACTGTTCCCTGTTTCCTGTTCTGCCGTCGGCTCGGGGGCCTCGTCACTAAGAGACGCCGAAACCCTGGCGGGCGTTGGCTCCTCGTCGGCTTCCACGTGAAGCTGCTGACCGTAGCCGCGCTCGGGGCGGAGGCGGTAGCTGGAGCCGGGCGACTCCTGCGCCGGCGCTGCGCCGCCGTCACCCAGTGCGGCAGCGAGCAGGATCAAGACCAGTCGCGTGCGAGTCGGCATCCGTGCCTTTCTCTGCGAAATTTTTTTAGTGTCGCGGGCAAAGTGCCGATATCGAGGGTGCGAAAATAGCGAGTGGTAGGTCGGTCCTGCTGGGCCGACTGGGACGGCCCGCAAGGGACATCCTACTTGACGTCATCCCCTGCCAGCAGCTCCGCCACGCGGATGCAAAAATTGTCGTTCATCACCAGCACCTCGCCGCGGGCGATCAGCCGGCCGTTGACAAAAATGTCCACTGGGTCGCCGGCCAGCTTGTCGAGCGAGACCACGGCTCCGCGCCGCAGCTTGAGCACGTCCTCCAGATACATCTGCGTCCGCCCCAGCTCGATCCGCAAGTTCAGATCGACGTCCCGCAGCAGCTCCAGCGTCGCCTTCTCCCCCGAGGCCGGAGTGCCGGTGAAATCGCGGAACTGAAAGGGGGACAGATTCTGCGCCGCCGGATCGGTCGGATGATCGACCGAGGCCAGCGCCTGCTCCGCCTGGCTGAGCAGGTAGCCGATGTCGTCCCCCGTGAGGTCGCCTCCGCCGGACGCGGGGGAAGATCGGGGGGGCGCGGCCCGGGCGGTTGCGGTCGCCGCTGCGGCGGCAGTCGCGGGCGCAGCTTCGCCGGAGTTCTGCTCGGGGACCGCTGCCGGGGAAAATGGTTCGATCCGGGGACTGATGCCCGCCGCCGACTGCGCCTGGCGCAGCAGCTCCTCAATTTCGTCCTGTGAGACCTTGTCCGAATCGGCCATGGGAGTCCGTTCCCGGGGCGTTGTTTCTACTGCTCGACGAACGCGTAGTCGCTGAAGACGATGGTCGAGAGGAGGGGCTTGCCCAACAGGTCGTTACTTTTCCCCAATATCTTCCGTTTGATCAAGGCCAAACCGGGGTCGGTCAGGTCGCCGATCTCCGCGTTCCGCACCTCGAAGATCACCTGGTCGCGGAGCCGGTGCTGGCACTTTTCCAGGAGGTGGGCGAACTCCTCCTGCTCGGCCGCTTTCACGGTCGCGATCAGGTGGAAGTTGATCCGCATCGTGTAGCTGGCGGCCGGCTTGTGGACTACGATGTTGAACTTCCCCAGGTCTACCTCGACCTCCGGAACACCGTGGTTTTCGCCGTGTTCCCCGCCGGTCCCCGATTTTCCCGCGCTGTGCATGCCGCCGGCACGGGCCTGCTCCTTGGCCCACGCTTGCAGCTCCTCCTGGCCGGGAATCAACAGGTACGCGGCAATCACTTCCACCAGAATGACCGTGCTCACCACCGCAGCGGCAATGATCGTTTTCAACATGGCTAAAGCCTCTGCCCAGGGGCGCTCGTGGGATCGAAATAATTCTGTCCAAAGATAGGTCACGGCGAGGGTTGCGACTTTCCGCAGTGCTAGCAGCGGGCCCTGTCGCTGCGTCGAAATCGCTACAACCGACATAAGCCGAGCGAAAGAAGGGTGGACTATCCTGCCGAAAGCGCCGGCAGCTCCGCAAAGTTCTTGAGAAGCCGCAGTCCATCCGCCTGGCTCTTTTCCGGGTGGAACTGGGTGGCGAACAGGTTGTCCCGCCACACGGCCGCACAGAACGGGTGGCCGTAATCGGTCTCGATGGCGATGACCTCGCGGTCCTCGGGGACGACGTAATACGAGTGGACGAAGTAGAAATACGTCTCGTCCGCCAGCCCGGAGAGCACCGGGGCCGGCTTCAGAAACCGGCCGCGGTTCCACCCCATGTGCGGCACTTTGAATTCGTGCGGCAATTCGAACCGCACGCACTTCCCCCGCAAAATGCCGAGCCCTTCAAACTCGCCCCCTTCGTAGCCCACGTCAAACAGAAGTTGTAGGCCAAGACAAATGCCAAGGAACGGCTTTCCTGCGGCAATTGCCTCGCGAATCGGTCCGACCAGGTCGCGGCGCTTCAGCTCAGCGATTGCATCGCTGAACGCTCCGACCCCCGGCAAAACGATTCGCTCTGCCGCGGCCAGCTCGCGCGGATCGCTGGTAATGATTGCCGAATGCCCGACCTTCTCGAATCCCTTCTGGACCGAGCGGAGGTTGCCCATCTGATAGTCGATGATGGCGATGGAGGGCATGGATCTTGAATGGTGGGAATTGCTTACAGCAGAACAGCTTCCGCTTGGCTCAATACTCATCGAAATGGAGAAACTGCAGTTTTCGCACAGAGGCACTGAGTCGCGGAGGCACAGAGCAGAGAATTTAAAGTGCCTGCTGCTCTGTGCCTTTGTGCCTCCGTGCCTCCGTGTCAGAAAACGGCCGACTCCGCCATCAGGACAGACGTAGCGATTTCCGGTTCGCCCGAAGGTTCATCGTATCAGAGTCAATGCCGACCGATACAGGCGCGAACGTCCCTATCCTCAGCCTGAATCGCCCCTTAAGGCTTCGCGGTCAAGGGAATGCCGGCCGCGGTGAGTTGTTTTGCCCAGCGCAGCACCCGATGCGCCTGGATGAGGACGATGATGAGAATGACCGACGAACACGGATCGCGAATCATCAATAATCCCAGCAGCACGAAGTAGCTTATGGCTAGTCCAACGTAAGCGCCCGGGCGACTCTTCCAACATGTGCCAATTCCGGCGAGGATCCAGGCGATTCCCAAGGCGGCGACAATGATTCCAGCAATCAAGGAAACAACATTGCCTTCGCGAATGTTTCCATAGGCGTCGCGGGAGGGGGACGCGCCGAGGCTGACCGTGGGTACGAACATGAGCAGGAATACGCCGAAAACGATCCATGCGCCGCCAATCGCGTGAATCTGCTGCCGGAACGCGGCGAGCGTGGAGCGAAGCTCGTCAGTCAAGGAGTTATCGGCTGTTGGCGGCGGCACTTCGGCCGGCGCCTGATACGGATTAATCGATGGCCAGTCGCTGGACGTCATTTCCCAGTCTCCGTGCTAGCCAATCACTCCCCGCGACTCCAAAAGCTGCACGATCCGCTCCACGCTGTCGCGGACGGAAAGCTCGTTCGTTTTCAGGATCAAATCAGGCGACGCCGGCGGTTCATAGGGGGCGGAGACGCCGGGGAACATGGCCAGTTCGCCGGTGTCGGCCAGATTGTAATGGCCGTCAGTGTCCCGCTGGCGGCAGATCTCCACGGGGCAGTCGAGATGGACGACCAGGAACCGCTCGCGGCCGATGGAGTCGGCTACCTTCTGGCGGACCGCTTCGTCGGGGGCGACAAATGCGGCAATGCAGACAATGCCGGCGTCGTTGAACAGCTTGGCCACTTCGCTAGAGCGGCGAAGGTTTTCGCTCCGCTCGTCGGCCGTGAAGCCCAGGTCCTTGGAAATGCCGCGGCGCATGTTCTGGCCATCGAGGACGACGACGGCGCGGCCGGAGTCGAACAGGCGGCGCTCCAGGGCATAGGCGATCGTCGATTTTCCCGTGCCGGTCAGCCCCGTGAGCAGGATCGTCGCCGGCTTTTGTCCGAACCGGGCGGTGCGCTCGTCGGCGGAGACGTTGCTCTTCTCGGCGTGGAGATGCTCGGCGGCCGGCTCGTCGTCCCAGTGGTCGCGGCGGCCTTCACCGGCGGCGCGGTCGAGGATCATCCCCGCGCCGACCGTGGCGTTGGTGACGCGGTCCACGATGATGAACGCGCCCGTGGTGCGGTTGCGCTTGTAGGCGTCGAAGCAAATCGGCGCGCTGAGCGTGACGCTCACGCGGCCGATCTCGTTGAGCTTGAGCGTCGGCGCGTCCTTGCGGTGGAGCGTATTGACGTCGATCTGGTACCGCAGCGTGCTGACGTGTCCCGGCACCAGCTTGCTCGTCTGCTTGAACCAGTACGACTTGCCGGCAATCAGCGGCTCTTCGTTCATCCACACGACAGTCGCTTCGAACTTCTGATCGACCCGCGGCGTATTGCCGGGGCGGACGATCATGTCGCCGCGGCTACAGTCGATTTCATCTTCCAGCGTCAGCGTCACCGACTGCGGGGCGAACGCTTCCGATTGCTCGCCGTCGAACGTGACGATCTGCTTCACGCGGCTCGTCTTGCGGCTGGGGAGGACCATGATTTCGTCCCCGCGGCGGACGATCCCCGAGGCGATCGTGCCGCAAAAGCCGCGGAAGTTGAGATGCGGCCGATTCACGATCTGCACCGGGAAGCGGAAATCCTCCAGGTTGCGGTCGGAGCCGATGTAGACGGTCTCCAGCAGGTTCATCAGCGGCTGCCCGAGGTACCAAGGCATGTTCTCGCTGTTCTTGACGACGTTGTCCCCCTTGAGGGCCGACATCGGCATGAAATGGACGTCCGGCAGATCGAGCCGGGCCGCGAAATCCATGTAATCCTGCTTGATCTGGTTGAATCGCTCCTCGCTGTAGCCGACGAGGTCCATCTTGTTGACCGCGACGACGATGTGCTTGATCCCCAGCAGCGACACGATGAACGAATGCCGCTTCGTTTGCACCAGGACGCCGTGTCTAGCGTCGATGAGGATGATCGCCAGGTCGGCCGTCGAGGCCCCAGTCGCCATGTTCCGGGTGTACTGCTCGTGCCCCGGCGTGTCGGCAATGATGAACTTGCGCTTGTCGGTCGAGAAATAGCGGTAAGCGACGTCGATCGTGATCCCTTGTTGGCGTTCGTCTTCCAGGCCGTCGGTCAGCAGTGCCAGATCGATCTCGGTGCCAGTCGTGCCGTAGCGGCCGCTGTCCTTTTGGATGGCCGCGAGCTGATCCTCGTAGATCATCTTCGATTCAAACAGCAAGCGGCCGATGAGCGTGCTTTTGCCGTCGTCCACGCTGCCGCAGGTGATAAAGCGCAGCAGCTCCTTGCGCTCGTGCTGAGCGAGGTATTCGTTGATGTCGGTGGCGATGAGACTGGATTGATGGGACATCACGTTATCGATTCGGTGTGGCCTGCAATAATGTCGTCCAACTCCGAGCTTTCGTCGACGCCGAATCGAGAGAAAAAATCCGGCCCCAGCAGAGTGCCGTTAGCCGGCAGGTCCTTGGCCAGAACACCGACGCGATAGATTCGCCGCCGGGCCGGCCGCGCGGCGCCATGTACTGGAAAGTGACCGTACACGGTCACCACTGCCGAAACGTACGCCTGGACAATGGGATTCGCCCCCAGACGGCGAACTATTTGCAGCGCGTCTCCGCGTGCGTCACTCGCTAGCTCATGGAGGGGACGTTTGGCTTGGCTGACATCGTAGTGGCAGTTGACGAACAAGTGCTCGCCAGGATGGGGAGAATTTGGTGGCGCAGGTATCGGCGTCGCGTCGATTGCGACGATGCGTTTGCGATCCACCAGATCATCCAATTGCACGTTCATGCCACAATCCCTTTCGTCCAGCGATTCATCCAACGTCAATGCTGCATTTTACCATGACCGGCGCGTCGATCGTGTATTCTGCGAGCCCAAAGAAGCCCGCGGCAGCTCGTAACGTGAACCGGTGGGCCGGGTCGGCACTCACCCGCATTACGACCCCACCACCCGGCTGTCCAGCCGAAGCGAGGCCCCCAATCGCGGCTTGAATCTGCGGCAATGTCAAATGGCAAATGTCTCCGTAGCGGAACCAGTACGATCGTGGGCCGGTCGAGGGATTGATCACATCGCGCGGTCGGCTGCCGAAGTTGACGAGGTCATCATTCTCGACTCTTTGACCGGACGCAACGGCCGCCTCTTGAATGGTTCGGGGCATGAGGAGTCACTAGGTCCCAATCCACGATGGACCCTACGTCGCCGCCTGATGAACAATTTGATCGGCCTCAATCTCAACCGTGGCAACGGTGAGGCCAACCGCCTTGACCTGGCCGATGGCCGAGCGAATCGCGGACTCCAGCGAGTCAGCATCGCACGTTACGTCGATGCGCGTGATTCCACGCGAGGTGCTTACGGTTCCGTCGTCCAGGCCGTTTTCGTAAAGGACGTTGACCTGATCGTCCGTCACCTCGCCGGGCATCAAGACTAAAGTGAATTCGTGACTCATGCTTCCATCCTAACGAACGTACACTCTGCAATCCGCAATCCGAAATCCGCAATCAAAAGTATCCCTCCTTCTTCTTCTTCTCCATCGACCCGCTCTGGTCGTGATCGATCAGCCGCCCCTGCCGCTCCGACGTGCTTGTCAGCAGCATCTCCTGGATGATCTCCGGCAGCGTGGTCGCGTTCGACTCGACGGCCCCGGAGAGCGGATAACATCCCAGCGTTCGGAACCGGACTTTCCGCATCTCCGGCTTCTCCCCCGGCTTCAGCGGCAGTCGCTCGTCATCGACCATGATCATCGTCCCGTCGCGCCACACGATCGGCCGCTCCTTGGCGAAATAGAGCGGCACGATCGGGATGTTCTCCAGGTGGATGTACTGCCAGACGTCGAGCTCGGTCCAGTTCGAGAGTGGGAACACGCGGATGCTCTCCCCCTGGTGGACCTTGGCGTTGTACAGGTTCCACAGCTCGGGCCGCTGATTCTTGGGATCCCAGCGGTGGAACTGGTCGCGGAACGAGTAGACCCGCTCTTTGGCGCGCGATTTTTCTTCGTCGCGGCGAGCGCCGCCGAATGCCGCGTCGAATTTGTACTTGTCGAGGGCCTGCTTGAGGGCCTCGGTCTTCATCAGGTCGGTGTGGACCTTGCTGCCGTGGGTGATCGGGCTGATCCCTTCCTTCCGCCGCTGCTCGTTGACGTAGACGATCAGCTTGAGTCCTAGATCCTTGGCGATGTAATTGTCGCGAAGCGCGTACATCTCCTGGAACTTCCACGTCGTATCGACGTGCATCAGCGGGAAGGGGGGCTTGGCCGGGTGGAACGCCTTCTCGGCCAGGCGGACCATGCAGGCCGAGTCCTTGCCGATCGAATAGAGCATGACCGGGTTTTCAAACTCGGCCACCACCTCGCGGATGATGTGAATGCTCTCGGCTTCGAGCTGTTTGAGGTGGGTGAGGTTGTAGCCGGACATGCCAGGGGTCAGGGACCAGGGGTCAGGAGCCAGGGGTCAGGAGCCAGGGGTCAGGAGCCAGGGGTCAGGAGCCAGGGGTCAGGAGCCAGGGGTCAGGAGCCAG
>DATKDU010000439.1:0-4164 GCA_035512595.1 Pirellulaceae bacterium | reverse complement strand
GGGAAAGGCTTTCGCAACCTGGTCCATCATGCCGACAAAAGCGCTCGAATCGAGCTTGTTCTTGGCCTCGACATCCGGCCCCTTCAGCCCCAGCCCCTTCTGCAAATCCTCTTCATTGCCGACGAGCACATCGACATTGGCCACGATCCGCCGCAGCGTTTCCTGCGCCTTGTCGAGGCCGCCGGAAATCTGCCACAGCTTGGCGCGAAAGTTAAGATCGAACGAGACGACCGCCCCGGCTGCCTTGGCCGCCTTCATCCCTTCGATGATCAGCTCCGGCGTCGTCGGCGACAGGGCCGCGAAAATGCCGCCGCTGTGAAACCAGCGGCAGCCGCCGGCCATGATCGACTTCCAGTCAAAATCCCCCGGTTTGAGTTGGGCTGCCGCTTCACTAGCCCGGTTGTAGAACACGACCGGCGCTCGCACGCCGAGCCCCCGGTCGCTATAGACGCAGGCCATGTTCGGCCCGGTGACCCCGTCGTGCTTGAAGTGCCTGTAAAACGGCCGCACCCCCATCGCCCGCACCCGCTCGGCAATCAGATCGCCAATCGGATAATCGACCATCGCACTAGCCACCCCTGTTTTCAATCGAAAACAATCCGCCAGGTTGGCCGCGACGTTGAATTCCCCGCCGCTGACGTGGATCTGGCACTCGTGCGCCTTGCGGAAGGGGATAATGCCGGGGTCGAGCCGGTGGACGAGGGCCCCGAGAGAAAGAAAGTCGAGTTCCCCCTGCGGGCGGATGTTCAAACCGGTGGACATGGTCGTGAGCGAGGTTTCGGGCGGCGAAAAGACGGATTTTAGCCGCGGTGCCGCGGGGCAGCAATGAGCCGCTCGTAGGACCGGTTTTCAACCTGTCCTGAAAAATCAGAAACCTGGACAGGTTGAAAACCTGTCCTACGTGGGAGTTGGCGAACGGACAATTGCCGACAATAATGAATACTTCCCGCCGTATCCCCTCTTTCGCCTTTGAAGGTCATCCTTTGCTCAAGTCGTGCAAGCAGTGCGCCTGGCTCGCCGCGGCAACCCTGGTGCTGCTGCGCCTGGCGATCGGCATTCACTTCTTCCAGGAAGGGACTGGCAAGCTGGCCGATTCCAAGCCGTTTTCCTCTGGGTTTTTCGCCAACGCCAAGGGACCGCTGGCGGATTTTTATCGGGGAATGGTCTGGGACCCCGACGGTCGGATTCGCCTGGGGCTCCCGGAGAACAACGACGAGTCCTTGATCGGCCGCGCCTTTGAGCGCGAACTTGATCCCAGCCCGACGCTCAACTACTGGCAGTGGTACCGCGACCGGGTCATTCGCCTGTACCAGTTTGACGAGTCGCAGATCAAAAAGGCCACCGACGTCACCAAGTCCTTTGCCGGCCGCTACCAGGGATACATCAAGAGCAACAGCGACGACATCGAGGAATACTACCACCAGCTCCGCCGCCGCGATGCTTACGCCGAGAAGCCCGAGCGAAATCTGGAATCGTTCCAGATTCACGACGCCCGCAATCAGGGCGACTGGATGAAGCTCCGCGGGCCGATGCTGGCGACCATCGACCAGATGAGCCAGGACCTCGAGCGGCAGCTCAACGGCATTGCCAAATCTGAACAGCGGCAGGCCACTGGCTGGGTCCCGATTGGCCGCGTCGGCGAGCAGCCGCTGAGTGCCGACAAGGTGGACAAGTTCATTCCGTATTTCGATCTGGCGATCGGCATTTGCCTGATCATCGGGTTGTTTACGCGTACGGCGGCCGTCCTGGGGGGGCTGTTTTTGCTGTCGGTCTGCCTGTCGCAGTGGCCCGGATATCCGGGCGCAGCGCCCATTTATTACCAGGCGGTGGAGATGCTGGCGCTCTTCGCTCTGGCGGCCAATGGAGCGGGCAAATGGCTGAGCATCGATGCACTCCTCGGCTGCTGCCGCGGGTGGTGTTGCCCGCCCCGTAAGGTTGCCGGCCAGGATCCCGACGCTCCCGACTCCGCCAAGCGTTAAGCACGTTCGACTGGTTCGCAGGCGGGAAGCCTGTGCCACGAAGGAGATTGAAAGATGCATCTGACCGCAGAAGAAAAAGAAGTCGGCAAGGAAAACTACTACGCCGCAGTGGAAGCCCACGACCAGTCGGCGGCAGCGGAGAAGATTCCCGTGGGTGCCGACGGCACGGAATCGCGCCGCAACTTCCTCAAGACGATGGTCGGCACGGGCCTCGTCAGCGGGGCGGGGCTCGGCGCGGCGTACTTCCGCTATAGCCCCGTGACCGACCGGCTACGCGTTGCCGTCATCGGCTCCGGCGACGAGGGGAACGTGCTGATCGGCGCGATGAACCCCAGCTACGTTGATCTGGTCGCCATCTGCGAGATCCGCCCCTTCAACGTCCATCGCTCCTTTCAAGGCGACTGGGAAAGCGACTCGGCCCATGCCGCCCGCCCCGGAATCATCAAGGTCTTCGATTTTCCCAACGAAGATGCCGCCAGGAAGCACGTCAAGGTCTACGAGGACTACAAGGAATGCCTCAAGGACCCCAATGTCGAGGCGGTGATCATCGCCTTGCCCCTCTTTTTGCACGCCAAGGTCGCCGTGGAGGCGATGCAGGAAGGCAAGCACGTCCTGACCGAGAAGCTGATGGCTCACAACGTGGCCGAGTGCAAGGTCATGGCCCGCGTCGGCGAAAAGCTCGACAAATATCTCGCCGTCGGGCACCAGCGGCATTACAGCGTGCTGTACGACAATGCCGTCAACTTGATGCGGTGGGGGCTCTTGGGCGAGCTGCACCACATCCGCGCCCAGTGGCACCGCGGCAACCTGCCCGGCGGCGACAGTTGGCAAAAGCCGCTGCCGATCCTCGTCGATGCGGTGGTGAAGGGGGAGACGAAGAAGGTCAACTTCGTCAAGCAGGAATACGAAGCGCTGCAAGACCAACTGAAACGGGCCAAGGACCCGTCGGACATCAGCAAGCTGGAGCGAAAAGTCGCCCAGTGGGCGGCGTGGCTCAAGGACGAAAAGGTCGAGGCGGAGAAATACGGCTACGAGACCTTCAAGTTCTCGGGCGGCAAGACGCGCACGGCCCTGGAGGAGCTCATCCGCTGGCGATTGTTCCAGCGGACTGGCGGCGGCCTGATGGCCGAGCTTGGCAGCCACCAACTCGATGCCGCGAGCATCTTTTGCTCCGCTCTTCGCAACGACGGGACGAAGGCCCATCCCCTCACCGTCCATGCCGTCGGCGGCCGGCATATCTTCCCGCACGACCGGGATGCCGAGGACCACGTCTACTGCATGTTCGAGTTCCCCGGCCCTGGCTACGACCCGGACTTCAAGGTCGGGTACTATGACGAGGAGATGAATTATCCGCCGCCGGACAAGGGGGTGCCGTCCTATGAAGAAGACAACAGCCGCAAGATCGTCGTGACCTACTCCTCGATCAACGGCAACGGCTTCGGCGGCTATGGCGAGATCGTGATGGGGACCCGCGGCACGATCGTGCTGGAGCGCGAGCAGGAGGTGCTCCTGTTCAAGGACTCCGCGACCACGACGAAGGTCGGCGTCAAGGACGATCGCGGCGGCCCGACCCTCGACACGCAGGCCAGCGGCAAAGGACCGGCCCTCGCCAAGGCGGCCGAAAACCAGGGACCGGTCAGCCGCGGCTACCGGGAGGAGATCGAGCACTTTGCCTGGTGCATCAAGAACAATGCGCCCAAAGAAGCGCTCCGCTGCCGGCCGGAAGTTGCCTTGGGCGATGCGGTCATCGCCCTGACGACCAACGTGGCGATGAAAAAGGCCAACGCGGGCGAGGCGGGATACGTGAAATTCGAAAAAGAATGGTACGACATTCACCACGACGCCACACCCGACGGCAGCAGCATCAGCGACGAGAACGAGAAGCTCAAGGCGGGACTGTAACGCGGGGCAGGCGCGATCGCCTGCCGCAAAGGAAAGTCACGGACACTATGGACCACTCCGAAAAGCTCAAACAAACGCTGACCGAACTGCACGCCGAGTTGTCCGGCGCGAATCAGGTCGATCCCGAAACGCGCCAGCTCTTGCGCGAAGCACTGGCCGAGATTCAAGAGGCGCTGTCGGCGGCCGAGTCCACGCCTGCCGCCGAGCGATCGACCACCAGCAGCGACGAGGGGATTGGCGAGCGGCTGCAAACCGCTGCCGCGAAGTTCGAAGCAACCCATCC
>DATKDU010000438.1:0-7777 GCA_035512595.1 Pirellulaceae bacterium | reverse complement strand
AGTGGACAGTAGTTCCGATTGCCGCTCCGCGCCGCCAACCGACGCAAGTCCCTGTTTTTTGGCGGCGCAAACGCGCTATATTTTGCCCGCGAGAGGAGCGGTGCCGCCAGCAGGCGGCGCTGGCAAGCTAGCGTTGCGCTCGCGCGCTGTTTTGTTTCGCCCAACTGCCATTGCCCGCCGCACGCTATCACGCCTACAGTTCCCGAGCCAAGGGTTGTTTCGCGCCTGCCGCTCGCGGAAGGGGTTTGTCATGTTGCGTATTGCCGCCGTCTCGTCGCTCGTCGTTCTGCTCGCCTCTGCGCCGCTGTCTGCCGCCGATCCTGAATTGACCGTGCAGTGGGCGACGAACGTGCTGCACGACGTGATGAACACGCCGGGCAAGGCGATTCCGGGGACGCTGCTGCAAAACGCGCAGGCGGTGGTGATCATCCCGCGGACGATCAAGCTGGGATTCATCGTCGGCGGCCAGCGCGGCCGCGGCGTGGTCATGACGCGGAGTGCCGACGGCGGCTGGTCCGCCCCGCAGTTCGTGACCCTCACCGGCGGGAGCATCGGCTGGCAGGCCGGGGCGCAGGCCAGCGATTTCATTCTTCTCTTCCGCACGCCCGAAAGCGTCGAGAGCATGCTCGCAGGCAAATTCACGATCGGGGCCGACGCGTCGGCAGCGGCCGGGCCGGTCGGCCGCCGCGTGAACGCCTCCACCGACATCGAACTGCACTCGGAGATCCTGTCGTACGCCCGCAGCAAGGGGCTGTTCGCCGGCGTGTCGCTCGACGGCTCGGTGCTGCAAATCGATCCGAGCGCCAATGCGGCGTTCTATGCCGGCCGGGAGCTGGCGCCCGATTCGGCGGCGCAGCTCGTCGATCTCTTGGGTAAATACTCCGGGCAGCAAGTCGTCGCCCAGGCCGCACCGGCCCAGAGGCAGCCGGTGCCGCAAAATGAATTGCCGCAGCCCCAGCCGCAGCCGGACGGGACGATCGATCTCAACCCGCCGGCACCGGCAGCCGAGGCGATCTCCAAGGCCGAAGCAGCTCGCCGGGCACTGGCCCGCACAGCGCCGCAGATGTACGGAGCACTCAACGACCAGTGGCGAACGTACCTGGCGCTGCCGGCGGACGTGTTCGATCCGCGCGAAGCGGCGCAGCCTGAGGCGCTGAAGGAATCGCTCCTTCGTTTTGACAACGTCGCTCGCGACCAGCGCTATCGCGCACTGGCCACCCAGCGCGAGTTCCAGGAGACGCATCAGCTTTTAAGGGCGTATGCCGAGGAACAGTCGAAGGCGGCGCCGGATCAGCCGCGGCTGGCCCTTCCGCCGCCGCCGGCGGAAGACTCATCGCGCCGCGTGAAGCGGGCGTCGGCGACGCTGCCGCTGCGGGCGCCGGTGGCACCAAGAAGCTCGGGCAGTGCGACCCCACGCTGAGACTGAATTAAGGACATTGAACCGCGGATAACGCGGATGGCGCGGATTTTATTTTGGAATCCGCGCCATCAGCGAAATCCGCGGTTCAACCATCTTGGGCAATTCCCCAGCAGGCGCTCGTCAATGTGGTCAAAAGTGCCAATCGATTGACTCCGCTATTTCCGCGGCTATGCTGGTCCCTGTTGGGGGACGATGCCGGCATTTTGCCGCGAGGTGGGAAACAGGAGTCGGCATCATGATCGTTTGCGCGAAATGTGGTCCACTCGCTCCGCGAGTGGCGCAGTTGATCGTTTGCATGCTCCTCTTGGGGCCTCCCGCCGCCCAGGCCCAAAACCCCTTCGCCTTCCGCGACGCGGGGGACGAAGCGGGGCTCTTTCCGCACGTCGGGGGCATTGCCGGCCACGGCGTCGGCTGGGGGGACGTCGATGGCGACGGCTGGCCCGATTTGTACGTCGGCACGTTCGGCGGCTATCCCTATGACAGCAAGCCGAACCTCTTTTTCCGCAACCAGAAGGGGAAATTCGTCCTCGACGAGCAGCCGCAGCTTCGCGTGCTCGGCCGCGCCAACGGGGCCGTGTTTGCCGACCTGGATAACGACGGCGACCTCGACCTCTACACGACGAACCACGCGATCGAGTTTGCCGGCCAACCGCACTTCCAAGAGCCAAACCACCTGTTTCGCAACGACGGCGGCGGCAAGTTCACGGACGTCTCCGCTGCGTCAAACGCGTGCGCCCGCGGCTATGCCTGCCGCAGCGTTTGCGTCCTCGATTACGACGGCGATGGGCTGCTCGACCTGCTCGTCGGTGAATGCTTCTTTCAAGGTGGCACCAGCCGCTCGCGGCTCTATCGCAACAAGGGCGGGCTGGTCTTTGAGGATGTGACTGCTGCCGCGGGGTTGCCCAATCAAGTGACCGGTTTCGGTGTGGCGGCCGGCGACGTCAACGGCGACACGATCCCCGACATCGTCCTCGGCGGCCGTCACCACGGCAATCGGCTCTTTCTCGGCCAGGCCGGCGGCAAGTTCGTCGAGGTGCCCAAGTCCCACGCCAATTTTGAGTGGGAATACAAGGACACCAATGACGACACGCCCTGCGGAGTCTGCATCGCTGACGTGAATGGCGACGGTTTGGCGGACATCGTGATCGGCTCGCACTACGACCGGCCGTGGTTTACCGGCGGCGTGCCGATGCGTCTCTATCTCAATCGGGGCGTCACGGCCGGACTGCCGAAGTTCGAGGACGTGACTGCCGCGGCCGGGCTGATCCCGCTGCCAATGAAGTCGCCGCACGTCGAGATTCAGGACTTTGACAACGATGGCCGGATGGACATCTATACGAGCATCGTCAAGTTCGACGCCGGCGGGACGCCGTACCCGGTGATCTTTCACAACGAGGGCAGCAGCGGCGGAGTGCCGCGATTCAAGGAGTATGCCCTGGCGGTGAACGATTTTCCGACCGAGGCGGAGGGGAAGCAGGGGGACGTGACGACGATCTTCAAGCAGATGGAGAACGAGAAGCAAATCATCTACATGGCCCCCGGCCCAAGCTGCGATTATGACCGCGACGGCCGGCTCGACCTGTTCCTGGCCAACTGGTTCGTGAGCGGTCGCTCGCTGCTACTCAAGAACGAATCGCCGGCAGCCAACTGGCTGGATGTTTCACTAACCCGAAGCGTCAGCGAGGGGCAAACCCCAACCCGCAGCGTCAGCGAGGGAAAGCCGCTCAATCCCCACGCCATCGGCGCCGTCATCCGCCTCTATCCGGCCGGCAAACTCGGCCAGGCCGACGCGCTGCTGGCCAGCAAAGAAATCGCCGTCGGCTACGGCTATGCTTCCGGGCAGGAAGCGATCGCCCATTTCGGCCTCGGCAAGATCGACAAGGTCGATCTGGAAGTGATCCTGCCGCACAATGCCGGCAAGATCGAGAAGAAGGACGTGGCGGCCAATCAGCGAGTCACCCTCACAGGAGTTAATCCATGATGTTTCGATTCACGTCGCAAACGATGGCGGCTCTGATCGCGCTGCTGGTGGCAATTGCCCCAGCTACCGCCCAAGACGCCCCCAACCGCAAATGGCTCCCCTCCAAGGCCTACTGCATCCCCAAGGAAACGGCGACCGATGGCGAAGGCTATTTTGCGATCATCGAAGGCCACAACGGCCGGCTGTACATCGGCACGCACGCCAATGCGGTGAATTCCTGGCTCGTCGAGTTCGATCCGGCCAATGCCAACAACCCCCAGCAAGGGATGAAGGTCGTCGTCGATGCCCACAAGGCGATCGGCACCGACCTCAAGGGCTTCGGCGCTCAGTCGAAGATCCACACCCGCAACAACGTCGGCCAGCTCACCGGCAAAATCTACTTCGGCACGAAGCAGGGTTATCCAAACGACAAGGAAAAGCGCGAAGACTATCCGGGCGGCTACCCCATGACGTACGACCCGGCCACCGGCATCACCGAAGTCTTCCCCATCCCCGTGCCGCACCAGGGGATCAACTCGATCATGCCCGACGAGACCCGCGGCATTGCCTACATTTCGACGTGTGCCGATCATCGACCGGGACCTGGCGAGAACGCGGTCTTCCTGATCCTCGACCTGAAGACGAAGAAGTACCGCGAGCTAATGGACACGCAGCACTACTACGGCTTCATCGTCATCGATCACAAAGGGAGGGCCTATCACCCGATCCTCGGCGGCCAGATCGCCCGCTACGATCCCAACACCGACAAGCTGGAGAAGCTCAACCAGACGATTGACGGCCAGCCGCCGAGCGAAGCGTCGCGCGTCGCCCTCGCCAAACCCGATCCGCTCAACTGGGACATTTCGCCCGACGGCAAGACGCTGTACTGCGTGCCGATGAGCGCCAACCACTTGATCGCCTACGACCTGACTGCCGAAGGAGACACGATCCCCGGGCGGACGGTCGGCACGCTGATCCCCGGTGCGGCCAAAGGGACCGACTGCCGGGCCATGTGCTGCGGCCCGAAGGGGGACGTGTGGTGCTCGATCACCGAGCACGGCGCGATTGAGGGGATCAGCAATCTGCATCACCTGGTCCGCTATCATCCGGGGGACAAAGCGCCGGTTGATCTGGGGCCGGTGTCGGTCAGCAATCCCGACTTCACGCAGTTCAAGGACGCCAGCGGCAAAGACCTGCCTTTTCACCACGGGTTCATCAAGCTGCCCGACGGCACGACGACGACCAAGCACGTGACGCTCGGTGTTTGCGAGACAAAGGCCGGGAAGGTCTACGCGCTGATTCTGTCGCCGTACACGGTTCTGGAGATCACGCCGCCAGCGCCATAGACGGGAACTGCCGCCACAAGCCTGAAGCGCAAGCGAAGGAAAGGCCGTTTTGCGAATGGATGGCTTTCCTTCGCTTGCGCTTCAGGCTTGTGGATTGCTAGCACCACTTTGCTCTTGTTGCCAGCGGCGGCGACGGATACCGTTTCGCCAACCTTCAGGAGTAAAGTCATGCCGCAGCGATCCACCGAAGCCCCGCCCAAGTCGCTGCACGCGCTGGAAAAGCTGCTGGCGGCATACCAGTTTCAATCGGTCCTCGACGTCGGTTGCGGGCCCGGCCGCCACTGGCCCTTCTTTCGCGAGGCGGGAAAGGAGGTCACCGGCATCGACATCGGCCGCATGGCTGACGGCGTCATCGTGGCCGATTACCTCCAGCACGAATTCGATCGGCAGTTCGATTGCCTGTGGCTGTCGCACGTTTTGGAGCACCAGCTCAACGTCAATCTGTTTCTGAAAAAAGTCTTTCGCGATCTTAAACCGGGGGGCATTCTGGCGATGACCGTGCCGCCGCTGAAGCACAACATCGTCGGCGGCCACGTCACGCTGTGGAACGCGGGGCTCCTGCTTTACAACCTGATCATGGCCGGCTTCGACTGCTCGCAGGCCCGCGTCAAGCACTACGGCTACAACATCAGCGTGCTGGTCCCGAAAGTCCCCGCCGCGGTGCCCTACGAGCGGCTGTACTTCGACCGGGGGGACATCGAGCTGATCAGCCGCTTCTTCCCGCAGCACCCGCAGATGAAGTGGGAGCACTCCTTCCGCGGCGACATCGCCCAGCTCAACTGGGACGCCAACGAGCTCTACTTTGACGAGCCTCGCCGCCGGGGCATACTCAAGTATCTTTCCAGAGGCTACTGGCGGGCCAAGCGGGCAGCGTAGTGGCCCGCGGGCTCGGCTCGGCAGCCGAACCTGCCGTGTGGTAGAATGACATCAGTGGCTGGTATTCCACCGGGATTTGGATAGCCTCCGATATCATGAGTGCCCTGGTCCTTCGCTCCGCCCGTCGGCACGTCCACAACTTCGCGGACGAGTCGGAGATTCTGCGCGAGCACCAGCAGAGCCTCGATCAATCCGATTGCGAAGGCTATCTCCAGCTTGGAATTGACGCCTTCCAGTGGCTGGTCCGCGCTGACGAAACGATTCGCTCGGGTGTGTACGCAGGAACGACGACGCACGATCCAGTGGCTGACGAGGCGCTGGAGAGCCTGTTCCGCGCCTGGCTCGTGCCGTGCCAGCTGGCGAGCACCTGGATCGAAGAACGGGTCCAGCAGGGCGATCAGTTGCGCAACCTGGAAGAATTTCGCAACTGCCAGCGACAAGTCGAGGCCATCGTCCGCTCGCTTGATTCCGACGAGCTGACCGACGAGATGCGGACGCTACGCGATGCGGCGGTGACGGAGCACCTCCATGGCGAAACTGCCAAATTCGTTTAGGACACGCAATCGAACCACGCGGCAGTTCCGCGAACAGTTGGCCGCGCTGCCGCCGCATATTCTCGAACTCGCGCGGCAAGCGTGCATTCTCTTTGACCAAGATCCATCGCATCGCTCCCTGCGCCATCACGAGCTAAAGGACGTGAAAAAAGGAAGTCACGAAGAGGGAAGCTTCTCGGTCTCCATCACCATGCAGTATCGAGCGATTTACGTGGTCCGGGACGGCATCAACATCTGGTACTGGGTCGGCACGCACGCGGACTACGATTCGTTTACGGGGCGGAAGTAGTGAACCATCGGCGTTCTGGAGGCTTTTTCGCCCCTTGTCCCCCGCCACCGCCGCTGCTAAATTGGGCGATTCTATCCAGGGCTGCTTTGGCGGCCGATTGTGGGAGTACGTACCGTGCCTGGGACGAAGACAACGCTGCTGAAGAAGGGCGAAACCACCGAGAAATGGTGGGTGGTCGATGCCTCCGACAAGGTCGTGGGCCGCCTGGCCAGCGACATCGCGATGATCCTGATGGGAAAGCACATCCCCGCCTACACGCCGCACGTCCTGTCCGGCGACGTGGTGATCGTGATCAATGCCGAGAAGGTGCACTTTACGGGCAAGAAGTGGGCCCAGAAGGAATACGACTGGTTCACGGGCTATACCCGCCGCCGGCTGGAAACGGCCGATCGGCGGCTGGACCGCCATCCCGACCGCATCCTTCGCGATGCCGTCCGCCGCATGCTCCCCAAGAACAAGCTGGCGACGAAGATGCTCGCCCGCCTGAAGATATACACCGGCAGCGAGCACCCGCACCAGGCCCAGCAGCCGGAGCCGAAAGAACTGGGCCTCAAGTAACTCCGCATTCCGAACTCCGCATTCCGCATTGAAACCATGGTTGCCACCAAAAAAGACACGATCAGCGGCCACAGCCTGGGGACCGGCCGCCGCAAGAGCGCGATCGCCCGCGTGCGCATCACCGCCGGCAGCGGCAAGATCACCATCAACGACCGCGAGCTGACGCATTATTTCCCCGTCGTGCAGCACCAGGCGGTCGTGCTCGACGCCCTGGAGACGACCAACCACCGCGAGGATGTGGACGTCACCGTCCGCGTCACCGGCGGCGGCCCGCACGGCCAGGCGGGCGCGGTGAAGATGGGGATCGCCCGCGCCCTGTGCGCTCACGACGGCGAGACCTTTACTGCCATGCGCAGCGGCGGCTACCTGACCCGCGACTCGCGCATGAAGGAACGCAAGCATTACGGTCTCCGCGGCGCACGCCGGGGAACGCAGTTCTCGAAGCGCTAATCGGGACGTCGATTTCCGGCATTCAAGCCCGCCAGCGATGGCGGGCTTTTCTTTTGCGCAAATGACCAATGACCAAGCCCCAATGACCAATGCATGAATTCGCCCTCATTGGTCATTGGGGCTTGGTCATTGGTCATTTTCCTCCCCGATAGATTGACACCCTATACATCGCCGTGCTATACATAGGGCATCACGGGGGTGAACGGAATCCATGAACGATAAATTCCAGCGCGAGCTTCTCCGCGGCAGTCTCGACTTGATGATCCTGTCGGTGCTCGTCGGCGGCAAGAAGTACGGCTACCTGATTCAGAAGCAACTGCGCGA
>DATKDU010000437.1:0-8000 GCA_035512595.1 Pirellulaceae bacterium | reverse complement strand
CAGCAGCGGCAATTGCGGCAGGCGGTCGCCCAGGCGTTCTTCCACACCGCCGAGCTGGATCAAACGCTCCCCGAGTGGGTGAGCCAGGGACTGGCGGCGTATATCGCCGGAAACCAGGTGGATGCCAGCGGCGGCAACGATGCGGCTGCGAAAGTGCTGTTTCTGATGGAAGGCAACGACGGCCGGCATGCCGCGGCATTCTTTGACCTGCTCCGCGAGCAACTGGCCACTGCGCGTCCCGATCCGGACCGTGATTTTCAGCGCAGAAATGGCAGCGAGATTGCGCCGACCACCGAGAGCGAAGCCGTAGAGCAGTTTGTCGCCAGGTTGGCGGACGAATTTGAGCAGTGGAAGGTCGATCCGCAGCTTGGCCAGCCGCAGTTTGCACTGGGCGATAAGTCTGACGACGGCTTAGAGGCTGCGCGGCAAGAAATGGCATTTGCGCTCAAGCTGGCCGATCGATTTGCCGCGCAGGCGACGAGCGGCGTCCGCACAAAGGTGGCGACGTTCGAGAAGGATCGCCGCCGTTCGGTCGCCGTGACCCACGCGGCTGCGCACCGGCCGCCGTCGCTGGCGGCGCTTGTAGCGCGGATGACTGCCGACGGTGAGCCAGCCTGGGCGACAATCGGCCCCCGCGGCAAGCTGCTCTGGAGCCATGAAGTAGAGAAACTGCGCGAGCTCTTGGGAGTGGACGAGCAGCGCTACGAGTTCGCCTGGCGAGAGAACCGATGGGCGCTCGAGACGACGCTCGAGGACGGACGCAAGCTGACGGGGTGGCTGGATCGCGATTCGGAAAATGCTCAGCGACCGCTGGCGAAGTTCGAGGTCGCAGAGCCGAAGTGACGCTACATGAGTCGGGCGACGAGCCAGTTTGCCAGCGGCGGGCAGAGGCGATCGATCCAGACCAGCAGCTTGCCGCTGGCAGAGAGGATGATCTCGTTCCGGCCGGCCCGCATCGCCCGGACGATCTTTCGAGCGACGACTTCGGGACGCATCGCTAGAGTCTTGCCTTCAATCGTCTGCGGATCGCCGGTCGCCTGCTGAAAGAACTCGCTCGACGTGGTGCTGGGGCTGACGAGCAGCACGTCGATCTTGTCTGGCGTCAACTCTGCCCGCAGCGCGTCGCTGAAGCCATGCAGGGCGAACTTGCTGGCGCAATACTCGCTCTTTCCAGGGACGGCCCGGTGCCCGAGCACGGAGCTGACGTTGACAATCAGCGGCGATTGCCCTTGCCGAAGCAGCGGCAGTGCCTCGCGGATCAACTCGACGGCGGCGAAGTAATTGACCTCGAAGATCTGGCGGCCTTCTTCCCCCGTCCCGCTGGCGAACGGTCGGATCGCGCCGATCCCGGCGTTGTTGACCAGGATGTCGAGGCCGCCGAATTCCTTCTGGCACAGTTCGAGCGCAGCGCAGCGGTCGTCGGCTGAAATCACATCCGCCGCGAGGTAGCGGAAAGATTCAGGGCGGGCCAGTTCATCCGCCAGCTCCGCCAGGCGCTCGCGCCGGCGAGCGACGGCCACGACCTTGGCCCCCTGCGACACCAGTTCTTTGGCCAGCGCCCGCCCAATGCCGCTGGAAGCGCCGGTCAGCAGCACGCGCCTCTCCGCGATGGTGCGCCGCGCCATGGATCAAGCCACATCGGAAGCGGCGGTGGAAACCGGAAGTTCATCGGCTGCGCTAGGTACTCCGCTCAGGGCTGAGTCGCGAGCGCTTGCCGGCGCTGCCTCGTGCGTGCGGACGATCGTCCCCGGTTCGTGCAGCAGCCCGGCATGCCGGGCCGGGAGCCGCACGTGAACCACCACGCGGCTGTCAAAAAAGTGCCGCGAGAGAACCTCGCCGTGTGCTGCCAGGTAGGCCAGCATCCGGCCGTTGCCCACGCCGGTCTCAACGTCCAGATCGAGGAACGACCGGCTGAGCGCCTCGCTGACTTTCTTGTGCAATGTCTCCAAGCCCTCTTGCTGGCGGGCGCTGATCGCCACCGCGTTGGGATAACGGCCGAGAACCTTGTTGAGCTCCCCCGGATCGCGGAGGCGGTCCACCTTGTTGAGCACCAGCAGCGTCTGCTTCTCTTCGATGCCGATTTCCTGAAGCACCGTGTAGACGGCACTGATCTGGTCGAGCACCGCCGGGTTGGAAGCATCGGCGACGTGCAGCAGCAGATCGGCCTGGCGGGCCTCTTCCAGCGTCGCCTTGAAGCTGGCGATCAGGCCGTGCGGCAGATCGCGGATGAAGCCGACCGTGTCGGAGAGCAGCACCGGCCCCCAGCTTGGCAGTTGCCAGCGCCGCGTCCGCGTGTCGAGCGTGGCGAACAGCTTGTTGGCCGCCAGCACGCCCGCATCGGTCAGCGCGTTCATCAGCGTGCTCTTGCCGGCATTCGTATAGCCGATGAGCGAGACGGTCAGCCGGTCGCGGCGCGAGGCGACGAGCCGCTCCTTGCGGCGCTCAATTTCCTTCAGCTCGTTGCGCAGCTCGTGAATCCGCTTCTCGACCAGCCGCCGGTCCTCTTCGAGCTGCTTTTCACCGGGGCCGCGCATGCCGATCCCCATCTTGATGCGCGACAGGTGCGTCCACATCCGCTTGAGCCGCGGCAGGGAGTATTCGAGCTGCGCGAGCTCGACCGCCAACCGCGCTTCGTACGTCTGGGCGTGCGTGGCGAAAATGTCGAGGATCAGCTCGGTGCGGTCGAGCACCTTGACGCCGAGCGTTTTTTCCAGATTGCGCGTCTGTCCCGGGTTGAGATCGTTGTCGAATACGACTACGTCAGCGTCGTGATGCTCGACGAGGGCCTTGAGCTCCTCGACCTTCCCCTTGCCGATGAAGGTGGTCACATCGGGGGATTCGCGGCGCTGCGTCAGTCCGCTGACGACCTTGGCCCCGGCCGTCTTGGCCAGGCCGGAAATCTCATCCAGCGGGTCGTCCCCTTCGACCTTGCCGGGCAAGAGGACGCGAATGACGATCGCTTGCTCGCTGACGACGCTTTGAAAACGGTCTCGATCTGCCACTGGGTTTGGGTCTCGCGGAGGTGAAAAGGGGGTTGGCTGGACGCTCTTCAAGTTTACTTTATGCCGGCCCCGGTTTGGGAAGTGCCGACCGCCACGCCTCGTGCCGCGGACGCTGGGCGGCGACGTCGGCATTCAGGCCGGCAATCAACGTCTGTTTTTCCTCGGATGACAGGCTGCTGACCAGGGCCTTCTCCCGCAGCGGCAATCCGTCGGACACTTGGGCGGCAGCCACGACGTCGGCCCAGTAAAACCGCCGGTCCCCCGCATCGTAGCGGGCAAAGACGCGGCACTCGAGCCACGCCAGACAATCTTGCAGGATCGGCGCGCCGCTACTGCCCAGTGCAAATGGCAGGCCGGAAAACTTGTCACGCGCCCGGCCGCTGTCCCGCGCAAAATTCCAGGCCAAGGGGGCCTGATCGGACCTCAACAAATGGGCGACAAACGCATGGCTTTGCTCAATCAGTTCGCAGGTGAAATGGTTTGGGGCAATGCCGGCCAGCACGGCCGGCCGCTGACGATCGATCGACACGGTCGAAAGCCAGGTCGCCGTCAGGCCGCCGCGCTGGCCGGCCGCAGCGGCGGTGACGATCCAGACCTCGCGGTCGATCAGTTTTAGGACGGAGTCGATCTGACTGAGGTTCGCGGTCATCAACAGAATTCGTTTTCCCCAGCGGCGACCGCCTATGCCGCCGCGGCGGCACGCCGTTTCTCCCGCAGCTTCATCCGCAGGTTCAGGAATTCCACCAGCAGGGCAAACGCCATGGAAAAATAGATGTACCCCTTGGGGATCTCCGTCCCCAGCGCGTCGGCCACGAGCATCACGCCGATCAGCAGCAAGAACGACAACGCCAGCATCTTCACCGTCGGGTGCTTGGAAACGAAATCGGAAATCATCTCCGAAAAGATCATCATCACAGCCACGGCGATCATGACCGCGGTGATCATGACCCAAATCGCCTCGGCCATGCCGACGGCCGTGATGACGGAATCGATCGAGAAGATCATGTCCATAACGGCAATCTGAAAAATGACGCCGCTGAAGGAGGCCGGTTTGCCGCTGCCATGCCCCTCCGCATCCCCTTCGACCTTTTTGTGAATTTCAATGACGCTGCTGCGAATGAGAAACAGGCCGCCGACGAGCAGGATCAGATCCTTCCAGGTGATCACATCGACTTCGTGATGCTCCGTCAGCCACTGCGTCGCGATTCCCAGGTTGCTCAGCGTGAACGCCGCCTGCGTGAGGGTCATGATCCAGGTGATGGCCAGCAGCAGCACGATCCGCATGATCATCGCCGCAGCCAGGCCGATGCGGCGAGCCCACGGCTGCTGGTCCGGCGGCAACCGCGCCGCGACGACCGAAATGAAGACGATGTTGTCGATCCCCAGAACGATCTCCATCGCCGTCAAGGCGACGAGGGCGATGATATGGGTCAGAATGCCGGTGTCGGCGGCAGGAGCAACGTCCGCGGCGAGCAAGGGGAAGATGAGAATAGCGTCCATGTAGCCAGGCCGTACAAGGTAAGACAGGAAAATGAGGGACAGGAAGATGTAGGACGGGAAGATGGAACGGAGTGCCGATATTCCTGTCCTCGATTTTCCTGTCTATCTTGACTTGAGGTTACTTGGTCCCCCCTCCGGCTACTAGGATCTGCGCCAAAGTCGCCGCCAGTTGATCGAGGGCCGCCCGATCGGGGAGCGTGAAGGAGAGCCGCGGGCGGCCGCTGGGATCGCTTTCGACGCAGGTTTCCAGTCCCTGGCGCAGGTCCGCCGCCAGTTGCGGCGGCGGAGCAGCCGGAGATTGCTGCGCCACCAATTCGCCGAGGAATTTGAATGCCGCCCCGAGCAATTCGCCGCCGGCTGCGGCGACTCGCTCGCGGTGCAAAGGCATCGCCCCGTTGGCGGCAGGCACTTCCCGCTCGACGACGGGCGCCTCGGGCCGAGCGCCGAGCAGCACTTCCAGCCGGTTGCGAAGCTCGTCCATGCCGCTGGCCATATCGACCTGGTTGACCTCCGATTCCGGATCGAGGGCCGCCAGCGCCAGGTCCTTCTTGGCCGACAGGGTCTTGAGCAGCTCCTCCTCGATCGTCTGCTCGGTGACCAGGACGAAAACCTGCACTGGCTGGGTCTGGCCCATGCGATGGGCGCGGGCAATCCGCTGCTCGAGGATCGCCGGGTTCCACGGCAGATCGACGTTGATCACCGTGTTGGCCGCCTGGAGATTGAGCCCCGTCGAGCCGGCATTCGTCGTCAAGAACAGCTTGCAGTGCCCGTCGGTCTGAAAGCGATGGACCAATTCCTGCCGCTTCTTCTGCGGCACCGAGCCGTCGAGGCGGACGAACGGCAGCTTGTGCCTGGCCAGCAGCGGCTCGATCAGATTGAGCATCGTCGTCCACTCGGAGAACAGAACCGCTTTGCGATTGGCCTCATCAAAGAGCTGCTCCACCAGTTCGTTGAGCCGCTCGAGCTTGCTGGAAAACGACGGCTCTTCTTTGGTGACGAGGTAGGTGCTGTTGGCGGCCATTCGCATGTTCATCAGCGCCTGCCGCAGCCGCAAGAGGTCCATCTCGCTGATAAACTTCTTGGTGATGATCGAGGCCACGATCCGCTTCTGGCCGGCATGGATGACCGCCTGCTCGTCGGTCGGCGCGATGCGGACGATTTCGCTGGTCCGCTGGGGCAGGTCGAGCTTCACCGACTCGCGCGTGCGGCGGAGGAGCACCGGCCGCAGGGTCTCGCGGAGCTCGCTGAGATTTTTGTACCCCAGGATTTTTCCTTTCTCATCGACGACGCGATGCCGGTTGAAGAAGCGGAAGCCGGGCCCCAAGCGGCGGTCGTCGATGAACTGCACCACGGAATAGAGGTCGTCCAGACGGTTTTCCAGCGGCGTGCCGGAAAGGACGAGGGCGAATGGCGACCGCAGTCCTTTGATCACCTGGCTGGTGCGCGTCTCCCAATTTTTGATTCGCTGCCCTTCGTCCAGGATGATCAAATCCCACTTCACCTGCTGGATCGAGAGCAAGTCGCGGAGCACCTGCTCGTAGTTGCAGATCGTGAAAAACGCTTCGTTGTCGTACTGGCTCGTCCGCTCGGCCGTCTTGCCGACGACGAGTTGCACGTCGCGGTCGCAGAAGCGGCGGATCTCGCTCCGCCACTGGCTCTTCAGCGAAGCCGGGCAGACCACGAGGACCTTCTTGATGTCCGCGTTTCGCGCCAAAAGCTCCGCCAGTCCCACGCCTTGGATCGTTTTGCCCAGTCCCATGTCGTCCGCCAGGACCGCCCGCCCTGCGCCGGCGGCAAAGGCAATGCCGTCAAGCTGGTAGGGGAGCAGCGGCACTTTCACAAGCGACGTGCGGAGTGGGTGGTTCTGGGGGTCTTTGCGGATCTCGGCGACGAGTCTGGCCAGCCGCTGCTGGTTCAGCCGCTTTTGAATGAACTCCTCGGCATCCGGATAGATGACCACCTGCTCGCCGAGGGCTTCCAGCTTCGCAGCGCGAGCCAGCAAGTCCGGGATGTTTTCGATCGGCCGATCGACCAGCGGCGCGATGATTTTCTGCACTTCGTCAGGCAAACGCGGCGGCACTTCGATTTGGAGCGTCACCTCCCGGCCATAGCGGAGGTGAACGGCCAGTTGCTTGGGCTGCGACTTGCGGCCAAGTTGCTGCGGCGTGAATTTTCGCTTGGCTTTGGCCAGGACGTGCAGGATGTGTTTGCAAGTGCCGAGCGTGTTGGTGCGGAAATCGGGACAGGAGCAATACGAATCGCCCGGTTGAGTGCCGCGGAGGGCAACGCGATAGGTCTTGCCGGAGAGCGTGCTGGTGATGTTGTAGTCGGTCCACGGTTGATCGGGATTGGCCGCGGCGACCTTCATCTTCTCGGCGCGAGCCCGTTCGGCCCGCTCGTCAAGGGCACGGCAGATCAGATCGTCCTCTGCCAGCGACTCGACGGGAATTCGCTCCGGCGGCGGCGCGGCCAGTCCCAGGGTGAGCTTTTCTTCCAGCACCAGGGCCAGGGCCGCGCCGCGGTGCTCGCAGACGACGTCGCAGGAGGAGCAGTGTACGTGCAGCCGCCGCCGCGCGTCGGCCATGGGGGTCATGGTGACGATCGTCCGATCGCCCGAATTGGGCGTATCGTGCAGCGTCAGGCGAAACAGGTCATCCCCCAGGTAGACATCCTCCTGGATCTTGATGTCCCACAGCGAGCCTCCTTTGATCAGCTTCTTTCCATCATCCCCCAGCAGCTTGCAGGCTTCGGTGAAGGTGAGGCGGGAGAGAATGTCCTTGAGCGTGAGCTTCGTGCTAACCTTGGTCGTCATGACGGGACCCTCCGGTGGAAAAGACTCCTGGCAGCCGCTGGATCAATGTAACCGTCGTATTGCCCCAGGCCAACAGGAGACGGCTGTCGTGGCACAGATTAAGGCGTCGTCAGCCACGCCTGGCTGAGCCGCGCCAAGGTCAGGTATCGCAGGCGCTGATTCCCCTCGCCGCCCCGCTCGTAGAAGCAGAGGATCGTGCGGTCAGGCAGGACCGCCAGATCGCTGTAGCCGGAGACGCCGGGCTCGAGCGATTTCCGAACCGGCCAGGACTGGCCGTCGTCCCGGCTGAGTTGGAGCAACAGGTTCTTGCGGTCGCGGCCCCGGCCGGGTGCCAGCCTGGCGGTATCAACAGCATCCAGGTTATACGGGTTGGAAAAGAGCAGCCCGATCGTTCCGTCTTCGAGCGGCAGACGGATCAGGCTGGCCATGCAGATCGGCTCCAAGAGCGCGTCGTGAAACTTTGGCGTGGACCAGTCCGTGGCACCATCGGGGCTGATGGCATAGGCCCGCCGATTGGGTCGCGATTCGCTGCGGATATTGACCATCACGCGGCCGTCCGACAGCTCGACCGCCACGTGCTCGCTCGGATTGACCAGCGGATCGGTCTCGCCGGCGATGATAGCGCCGGCGCGCCACGACTTGCCGCCGTCGTCGCTGTAGAGCGTCGTGATCGCGCTCGGGCGATG
>DATKDU010000436.1:0-6338 GCA_035512595.1 Pirellulaceae bacterium | reverse complement strand
TTCAACATTTTTGCAGGCGGCCTCGGCAGCTTAGCCTTGGCGTTAGGGGTTTAGCCTTTCAACAAATCGCTGCTTTTCTCATTCGTGTCGATCCCCGACGGAATGTTCAAAGTAATCGTGGACCACGTTGCGCGCGTCGGTTCCATCGACCGACGCGAAAGAGGAAGCGCGACGGGTATCGGCTGTACGGACAAATCCGCGAAAACGTGCGAAGTTGGTGGATGACGGCGCTGGCGATCACTTCCGTTCTGCGACGTATAGCTGCGTGTGCTCGCCCGCATTGACGTTGTAATAAATCCGCTTGCCATCGGCGCTGAAAATCGGGTGAGGATGCGAGACGCGCCACGATTTTGCACCGCGATCGCCGGCGAACTTGTGTACGATGGCGTGCGACTCACCGCCCAGGTCGGCGACGAGCACTGCCCATTGGCCCCGCAGTCCGCCGAGCGTCTCCGTCAGGCCGTCGCTGACGAACAGCCGGCCGCAGGGACTGACCGCCAGATGCTGGCCTCGAAGTGCCAGGACGTTGGGTATGCGAGTAAGCGGGCCTCCCTCGGCATCGAGCAGCAGGTTACCCATTTCGATCCAGTGAAACGAGTCGGGATGCCAGGCGGGATGCCCCCATTTTTCGCGCATGAAGGTCAGCCGCTGGCGCTCGAGATCATAGAAAACAATCCCTTGCCTGTGGCTTGCCCCCTTAGACATGAAGTTGTCGCCGCCATCACCGGCCGACATCTTGAAGAAGACCCGCTTTTGATCGGGGCTGATTGTTGGAAATGCGATTGAGGTCGGCCTGCCCGCGAACTCCTTGTTGAGCCAACTGCCGTACTGCTCCTCCACGTCGGTGACTTTGACCGCGGTGCGAATCTGCCCTGTCGTCACGTCATACAGTTCCAAATCGCGGTGATCACGGGGATTCCAGTGACAGCCATAGAGCGGCAGGAGGTGGCCGTCGCCGCGGCCGAAACCCAGTTGGCGATCTTCCGCGATGATTTTTTTGGCCCGCGTCTCGATATCGACGACTACCACGCGCCAGCGCTTGTTGACGACTTCGTGATATGCCACAGCCTTGCCACCAGCAGTCCATTGTTGAAGGGCTACCCGGTGCGCGTCTTCTGTGTGGATTTCGTCGGCGAGAACGGTCTCAGCGCCTGTGTGGCGATCGAGGATACAGATCTTGCCCACATGCGCCGCCGGATGCGTCGAGGCGAAGAACACGACGCGGCGGCCATCAGGGCTTTCGGGATTCAGAAGGTAATACGTGTGCATCGTGTGGCGTCCCCCCACCTTCGACACGGGCCCGATTTGGACCCCCGTCCGCCATGGGGCCACTGGATCGTCCGCCTCGGCACCATAAGCCAATGGCGAGTCCAAGACGGCACTCGACGCGGCGAACGACGCGGCCGCGAGAAGCGAACGGCGAGAAAGTTCGGGGGACATGGCTGCGAAAAACAGATAGGAAGAGTCTACGAGCCGCATTCGCACCACATCTTACCGTGCATTGTGTCTCTCAGCACCTTTTATGCGTCGGTCCCATCGCCCGGGGCAGTGCGAATTGCTGCTCGGCCGGAAGAAGGGACGGCGGCTGGAGTATGCCGGGCGAGTCGAATACGGTTTCGCCGGGGATACGAGGCGGACGCTCCTCCAGGCGCTTGAAGCGTCCCGCCAGCCGCAGTGCCCATTCGCCGACAGGGAGCCGAAAGACGGGCAATGGGTCCGGCCGGAGCTGCGTGTCGAGGTTCGCTACAGCACGCAGTCCAAACCCGGCCAGCTCCGGCATGCGGTGTTTCGCGGCATGGCGACGCCCTAGCGGAGTGTGGTTCGCGGACCGCCCAGCCATTACCGCATGCGGCTGATACTGCTTCCTTCGCCATTCTCCGCTCGTTCATCCCCCGGTCGCAACACGTCGCGGCCTGCCTTGGCATATACCCGTACGACTGTGTCGCGCGCCACTCCCATCGTCTTCAGGGCGCCGTTCACTTCCAGACGGACGGCATTCCGGCCAATCTCAACCAGCTTCCCATCAAGGTCCTGCTGAGCAACGATCGGCGAACTCCACAACATCCCGAGGAAGGTGCCTAGAAGTACGGTTCGTCAGAACATGGAAGCCAATCCCAAGATGCAGCAATAGGAGCGAGCCGCTTTGAGCCTTCATTCAAGCTTGCCAGGATTCGGCTGTCAAGAAAAACACGAGTCTTGGGCGGTGTCTTGCTTTTGCTCTACAACGATACTAGATGAAGCAGCGGCATCGACCATGGTGGCGCCGAGCATGGCCCCTTCCTTAGCTCAATCTCCGGTGATCTGCCGCATTTTTGTTGACTTGCGCCATCCGCATTGGAAAATTGGCGGAAGACCAGGTCAATGTACCTCAGTGGATATCGAGCCCATGTCCGACCTGCCCCCGCCCGATGGCCGTTTTAGCATCATTCGCGTGCATGCCAGTGGCGGATTGGGGCAGGTCAGCCTGGCCCGCGACGAAAAGCTGCAGCGGCAGGTAGCTCTCAAAGAGATTCGCCATGACAAGCGCGGCTGCTTGGACTTGCGCCGGCGATTTCTTGAGGAAGCGAGAATCACAGGGCAGTTGGAGCACCCGGGCATCATTCCCATTTATGACATCGAGGAAGACGCCCAGGGGCAAACCCGTTATGCCATGCGGTTCGTGCAGGGAAAGACTCTACGCCAAGCCATCCAGGATTATCACCGCAGCCCCGAGCCGCTTGCATTTCGTCGGCTGCTTCAGCGATTCGTCAGTGTCTGTGAGACCGTTGCCTATGCCCACAGCCAAGGGGTCATCCACCGGGATCTCAAGCCGGCCAACGTCCTGCTCGGCGACTTTGGCGAGACCCTCGTGGTCGATTGGGGGCTCGCCAAGCAGCTTCGGTCTCGGCCATCGGGATCTGCGGAAGCAAAACTGAGAGTTGAGTCATCGTCGTCTCTCGACGAAACGGTGGATTATCTGGCATCCACGGATGAGGCGGTTGGTACGGACGGACTCACCCGCGAGGGTGAGGTTCTGGGAACACTCGCCTACATGTCGCCTGAGCAGGCCAGAGGGGAGATCGAGGCAACGGGCACGCCGGCCGACGTGTATTCGCTTGGAGCAACACTTTACGAGCTTTTGGCGGGGCAACATCCCTGCCATGGGAAAAAACAGGCCGAAGCGCTCGCCGATGTAATCGACGGCAGAATTCATCGGCCCTCACAGATTTGCAAGGGTGTGCCAAAGGCGCTGGAAGCAGTATGTCTCAAGGCCATGTCGCGGAACATGGCCGATCGCTACGCCAGCGCAAGCGCATTGGCGCGTGAGGTCGAGCGCTGGCTCGCGGACGAGCCGGTTACCGCCTACCGGGAACCGTGGTGGACCCGCATCGCTCGCTGGCAGCGCCGCAACCGCACCCTGGTAATTGGGATCGCAATCCTGCTGGTGACCACGCTTTTGGTAGGCGGGGCGGGGGCCGTGTGGGCCCGCATAGAACGTGAAACGACGACGGCCGTTGGCCGCGTGGACGCATTGCGAGAAGCAACGCCCTCCTCGGTACCGGTCCTGGTGTCATCGCTTGACCTGGCCGGCAGTCACGTTAGAAGGAGGCTGCGGCAATTATGGGCGCAGGAAGAGTTGCCTGCCGGCAGCCGGTGGCGAGTTGGCCTGGCCATGCTCCAAGTTGATCCCAAGACGGTTCGCGATCCGCTGACGGCCATGATGCTGGAGACGGAAGATCCTCACGAATTCCTGGTGATTCGGGACGGGTTGACGCCGCACATGCAAGAAGCGGCCGCTCGCCTCTGGAAGGAGGCACTCGATCTGAAGACTTCTTCGTCGCGGCGGTTCCGGCTGCTTGTGGCCCTGGCGGCCTTCGACCCCCGCTCGCCAAACTGGCCGCAAGTGGCCGATACGTTGACGGAGCAACTTCTAGGCGCCAATTCGCTTCACTTGGGAGCCTGGACCGAAGGACTAGCGCCGGTGCGCACATGGCTGGTCCAGCCACTGGCTGAAAAGGCCCGTCAGCGACAGGGGACGGAACAGGGTGTGGTGGCAGCTACGGTCATCGTGAAGTATGCGGCCGACCAACCGAATCTGCTGATTGACCTGCTGTTGGACGCCAGCCCAGCGCAATATGAAATCTTGTGGCCCAAGATCCCCGCCAGGGCGGTCACAATGACCGCGATCCAAGATGAACTGGCCAAGAGGAGTCCCAGCCATTCGCCGGATAGCGTCAAGGACCGGTTAGCGTCCCGCCAGGCCAATGCTGCCGTGACTCGAGTTCGGCTTGGCGATGAGGCCTCGGTCTGGCCGCTGCTGCGCGCCAGCGATGATCCTCGGCTGCGGACTTATTTGATCCATCGTTTTGGCCCGCTGCGGGTGGACCCTGAACTACTTCTGGTCCGGCTCGCCGTGGAACAAGATCCGTCGATACGGCGGGCGTTGCTTTTGAGCCTGGGAAGTTATCCGGCAGACGGCATTGCGCCCGATAGGCGAAATCAGGTGTTGGCGGTCGCAACGGCCGCGTTTCGGGACGATCCGGATGCCGGAGTTCACTCCGCAGCGGAATGGCTGATCGGACGCTTGGGGCGCCAGACAGTGGTTGCCGAAGCAGAGCGGCACCTTGAGCCTGGCGAGCGCCTGCCCGGCCGTTACTGGTACGTCACCGCGGAAGGTCACACGATGGCCGTGCTGCCTGGGCCAAATGTCTTTCCCCTGAGCACCATGGTGAAAGTGGAGTCGGGAAGGCAGGAACGAATTATTACCCAACGGATACCGTACACGTTTGCGGTCGCCACTCGCAAAGTCACACTAAGTCAGTTTCGCCGCTTCCTTCGCGACCACTCGGACATCAAATACCCTTTCGCACAGCCTCGCGCCGGCGAGGACGAAAACGAACCGGCAACGCAGATTACGTGGCTCGAAGCAGCCAAGTACTGCCGCTGGTTGGGCGAGCTCGAAAACATCCCGGAAAGCCAGATGTGTTTCCCGCGGATGGAAGAGATCAAGGAGGACATGATATTGCCGGCTAACTACGAGCAACGAACGGGTTACCGGCTCCCGACGAGCGCCGAATGGGAGTGTGCCTGTCGCGCGGGCAGCCCAACCCGGTTCGCATTTGGCTCGGATGAGGCGTTGCTCAAGGAGTACGGCTGGCATGCGGATAATTCGCATCGCTTGCTGCAACCCGTCGGGATGCTCAAGCCCAACGATACCGGTCTGTTTGACATTTATGGCCTGGCCTACGAATGGTGCTCTGATCTCGTCTATTTCTCACCGGAAGTGCCGGAAAGGAGGTTCCGCGGCTCATCACGGTTCGCGGAGCCGAAAACAGTCGCCAATGCCGGTTCCGGAATCTTGGCCAACCGCATGACCTATCGCGGCAATGAATGCGGCATGCGCATCGTCAGGACCCACGCTGAGTCCGCCCGCTAGCTCGTCTGGAAATTCAACCATTCGCTGCAGCAGGTCCCGCCGCATTCCTCGTTTCCGCCCCATAGCTCCCGGACGGCGGGGGTCGTTCGACAAGTCGCGTCGGTCCCATCGACCGACTGAACTTCAAGCTCGAAGCGGACGCACGAATCTCGCGGAGCAATCGAGCCGGGTTGCTCAACCGAACCGGCAGGATGCCGAGCTGCGATGAAGCGGCCAGTTTCAACCGGATCGCCAATAGTCCGCCGTACCTGACTGAGCCCGGGCATTCCGCTTCCGAGCAGCTTGTACGTCTTCTGCCCAAACGACGACTGGCCGCCGTTGGCTCGGTACAGCACGCCAGGGCCCTGCGATTGCGCTTCAGTTCTTCCCAGTTTCCAAACCATCCACAGGAACCACTACGCATGTCCTCATTGGTTGATGAGCCACGGGCCGACCGATCGCTCTCCCCGGCCCAGCGGCTGCGGGGGACGATGGCGGCCGTGGCCCTGCATTTCACTTGGTTCGGCGTCCGAAAGTCGCTGAACACCGAGCAGAAAGCCCAAGCCGCCGATGCCTTCGGCGCCGAGGGCGCCTAGCTACAACGCCGTGCAGATTCAGCCGGCGGATCAGAAGATCGTTGCCGCCGGAAACAACAGATCCGCAGGTGGCACATTGATGGCCGTCCAGCGCTACGATGCGATGGGCAGCGTCGATGCAGCCCATGGGAGCAGCGGCTTGATGACGATTGCCGCACCGACTGCCGCGCCGAATGGACTTACTGAGAGTTGGGCCTGGGGTTTGACAGTTCAGCCTGATGGCAAAGCTTTGGTAGCCGGACAATTCACGAGCAGTTCGACCACCGATATTGCGGTTGCCCGGCTCACTGCCACGCTCGACACGACCTTCGGTGGCGTCGGCTACAAGCTCGGAACTGGGCCCCTAA
>DATKDU010000435.1:0-36577 GCA_035512595.1 Pirellulaceae bacterium | reverse complement strand
TGCCGACGAACTGGACCTGGCCCGAAATGCGGTTGGCCGGCAGCCCGGCCTGAAGCGAGCCGTCCTCGACGTCGAACATCAGATTCCAATCGAGGCCGGGGAGGCCATCACCGGGCGGCATCGTGATCCCCAGGTTGCCGTTCATGTTGAACCGGCCGGCGAGTTCCAACCGCTCGAGCGCCTGGCGAATGCCGCCGGGAAGGGCGGCGAGCAGAGCGTGATCGGGAACGATCCGCTCCGCGGTGAGCCGCTTCAGCCGCACGTCGCCGCTGCCGTCGCTATGGATGCGGCAAGTGCCTTCGGTCTGCACGGTGGTCTTGTCATGGCGGGCGCGGACGTTGTTGAGCGTGGCCATGCCTTGCAGGCTGTCGTAGTGAAAATCACCGGTCACGTCGTCGAATCGATAGCGGAACCACGTCGGCTCCATCGACAGGGGGCTGACCTGGGAACTGCTCGGCTTGCCGGCGTCCACAGTGACGGCCAGCAGGCGGCGCGACGGGTTGTATTTCAGCCCGATCGTCACTGAGTCGAGCGTGCCGCGCGGCCGCAGGTTGCTCCACAGCCGCTGCACTCCGGGCTGGAGCGCCTGCCGCAACTCGTCATCCAAGGAGACGCTGGAGGCGTCGAACCGCAGGTGGAGTTGATTGCCGTCGCGGTCAGGCGCCGGCAGCCACTGGCCGCTGCCGGCAATGTCGGCCGAGTCGTTCTTGCCGGCCAGATGATTGAACTGCCAGTGATTGTCCTGGAGCTTGAGCTCGCCGGTGATGTGGTCGATCTGGTAACGGAATTTGTCGTACTCGGTCGTCAACTCGTGCAGGTGGAGCGTGATCAGTCGATGGACGATGTCGTCGGGCCTGTCGCGGCCAAAATGGGCGGCGAACGAAATGCTGCCGCGGGGCCGGAACGAGCGGACGATCGCCTCCCACTGCGGCTCGAGGGCGTCGATCGACTTGTCGTCGATGAGAATGGGGCCGGAGGAACGGATATCGATCGAGCCGGTAAACAGCTTGCCGGGCTGCCGGATGTCGCAGGTGCAGTGGACCGTTTGTGCCCCCACCAGGAACCGGACGTCGGCGGTCAGGTGGTCGTAAATGAGCTTGATGGTGCCGACGCCGCCGTGGACGCGGTACTTGAAGCGGTCGTACTCCACCGACAGGTCGAGGCATTCGGCCGTGAGCTGCGGATGCCAGCGGCGGCCGTCGAAGTGGAGCGAGCCGCTGACGTTGATCGTTCCCTCCGGCGAGAATTGCTTCCACGCGTCTTGAAGTTCTGCGGGAACCGAATGTCGCAATCGCTTCAGGTCCACCTGCTTGGCGGAAAACTCCTCCACGGTCAGCGGGCTTTCTGGCGACAGGCCGTGCAGCTCGGCCGTTAGCGTTTCGATGACCATTTGGCCGCAGCGGGCGGAGAGGTTTTCGATCCGCAGCGTCTTGCTATCGCAGTGGATCGTGGCCGCCACTTCGGTCAGCGGATCGGGGAGCCGCTCGTCGTCGATCTTCCCCTCGGCAATCTGGCCGTCCGCTTCAAACTCGAAGGTGGGGGCCGCCTTGGGATCGCGCCGATCCGGCAGCCGGCTGGCAATGCGAAAGCCAAAATGCGTGCGCCCCCGAATCAAAGAGAGCGGAGCCAGTGCATCCCCCGCTTCCTGCGGCAGTGCCGCCGTCAGCCGCGGATTGAATTCCAGCCCCTCGACGGCGCCGCGCAGCTCCCATTGTCCATTGGCCGGATCGAGCAGGCCCTGCAGCTCGACCTCGTCGAGATGGTCTCCCTTGAGCGTCCCTTTCAGCCGCACGAGCGGCTGCGTCGCGCCAGTTGCGGACGCCGGCCGTGCTTCGGGGCTGACCGTCACGTTGATGTCCCGCAGCGACACCTGCTTAGGATCGGACACGGAGGCCCGCCCGGGGTCGGTGACGATGAGTGCCCCGTTTACGACCGCGATCGTGGGAACGCTCAACGGGCGGCTGCTGGCGGCGGGGATGAGCTGAGCCAGGTTCCATGATCCGTTTGGTTGCCGACGGGCGTGGATCTTCAGCCCGCGGACGCGAAGGCGGCGAAACTCGGGGACGTGGGTGATGAAGTCGGGCAGGTGCGTGTCGCATTCCCCCAAAATCTCGTCAATGGACGCCAGCAGCTCCGGCTTGCCGCGCGTGGGGAGGCTGAGGCTGATGCTGCGGACTTCGATTCCGCGGCCTTGCAGGCGGCGGGCGGAGCCGACCTTGACGATCAGCGAGGGGTAGCATTTCCGCAATTGCTCCTCGACCCGCGCGCGGACCTCGTGATCGAGCTTGCTGAAGCCCCAGTACCTCAGCGCGACGAGGGTCATTGCCGCCAGCAGCGCCAAAAACCCCAGCCGTCTGGCGGTGCGCCGCAGACGGACGGCAAAGCAGGGTTTTCGGGATTGTGGGGTGGCGTCCATGCCGGGGACACGGTTCGGGGTTCAGGGTTCAGGGTTCAGGGGTTTCGTGTTTGGTGTTTCGTGTGGTGTTGATCCATTCGTTCAACAACCCCGCTGCCAGGACGATGATCAGCAGCATGGCCGGCTGCCGGTAGCGGATCGAGCTGACGAAGATGACGTGCAGGAGCGTGAAGTAAACGGCGAGCAGGGAGCAGAGCAGGTACGGCCAGCCGCGGCGGCCGAATCGCCATAGCCCGATCAGCCCCAGCAGCAGCACCGGCGTATAGCTGATGGCCAGCACCAGCCGCAGGGCCATGCTGCGAAATTCCCCCGCGTTGGGAACCGGGCTCCACATCCGCAGGAATTTGATCCCGGCCAGTTCCAGCACACGGCCTGAATTCTGTTTCGCCCAGGCGATCGACGCCGCTCGCATCCGCTGGTCAAGCCGGTCCTCGAATAGTCCGCTCGGCTCTTGTCCCGCGGCCCGCGCCTCGGCATCTGCCCCCGCTTGTTCCTGGCCGAACCGCGGCACAAAGCTCATCTCGCTGGCCCCGCTTGCGCCCGGGTGCAGGCCGTCGTAGAGGCTCGTGCCGACCTGGAGCGACGTCGGCACAAAACGGCCGGCGACCTGATAGTTGCGAATCCACCACGGGCTCATCGTCGCTGCCATCGTTGCGAGCATCACCAGGCCGATGACGAACTGCCGGCGGCGATCGCTCACCGTCGCAAGACCGACGATGAGGGCAAACGGAACGAAGAGCAGCCAACTCGGCCGGACGAGCGTTCCCAGCCCGGCGGCAATGCCGGCCAGGGCGCCCCAGCCCAGTTGGCCGCCAGGCGAGGTCGCTTTCCATGCCAGGATCCAGGCCAGGATGTGGACCGTCATGGGCGGGCCGAACGGCGCTTCGCTGAGGATGAAAATGCTGGCGGCAATTGCTTCGGGATAGATGGAGGTGATTGCCGCGGCCAGGAATGCGGCCTTCGCACCAAAAAGCTGCCAGGCGATGGCCGCGACGCCGCCGATCGTCAGGCAGCCGAGCACGGCCCCCAGGACGCGGGCCGCTATGACGCTCGGTCCTTGCTCGCCGCCGGGAAGGACGCGAAACAGGCCCGCCAGCAGGAGCGGATATCCGGGCGTACGAAAGATTTTCCAGCCGCCGTCGCCGTATTCATACGGCTGTCCGCGGGCGAGCTTGAGGCCCAGTTGCCAGTAGCTTTCGCTGTCGCCGAAGGCGAAACGTGCCCCCTCCGGCAGTCGCCCCTGCCACCACGCGGCTGCCCCCAGGCGCACCGCCAGCGCGGCCAGAAGCAATCCGGCCCACAGCCAAGGCGAACTGTGCCAGGGTCGGGTCATAGGGTGCGGGTGCGGGATGATAAGGCAGCCGGGCCGGCGAGGGCAAGAGAAGCTGGGATAGTATCGGAGGTTGTGGCGACGTTGTCCCGGCAACGCATCCAAAACCCGTGGAAAACAAGGTTTACATTCACTTTTCAGCGGCTATACTGGCCGGCTCGCTTCGTGAAACGATTGTCAAGTCAAAGAGCGATCAAGACCCCGCGTCGCAACCATCACTTCCATCGCCTTGGAGTCATTTCTTATGAGTCGGGTTGCTAGTGCCGAATCGTCTGAGGGTCAAAAGCAGATCCTGTTCTGGGGATGCTTCATCGCGCTGATTACGACGGCGTTCTCGTTTGTGGGCCGCATGTTCTTGCTGCCAACCTGGGGCGCGGAGTTTCAGCTTGATCCCGCGCAGTCCGGACGCCTGGCGGGCATCGGCATTTGGCCGTTTGCCGTCAGCATCATCCTGTTCAGCCTGTTCATCGACCGGATCGGCTACAAGACGGCGATGATCGTGGCGTTCCTCGGGCATCTGGTTTGGTCGATCATGGGCGTGTCCGCGTACTTCGTGAGCGATCGAGAGACGGGCTTTCAGTTGCTGTACTGGGGAAGCCTCGTTTGCGCCCTGGCCAATGGAACGGTGGAATCGTTCATCAACCCCGTTGTGGCGACGATGTTCAGCAAGGAAAAGACGAAGTGGCTGAACATTCTGCACGCTGGCTGGCCAGGCGGACTGGTGATTACGGGGTTATTGCTGATCGGCATCGACCAGTTCGCGAGCGGATCTCCGTGGGCGATCAAGGTCGGTGTGATCGCCGTCCCAGCCGTCGTTTATTTTCTCATGCTGATCGGGCTGAAGTTTCCCGAGAGCGAACGCGTCTCCGCCGGCGTGAGCTACAAGGCGATGCTTTCCGAATTCGGGGTCGGCGGGGCTGCCATCGTGGGTGTGCTTTTGGTGCTTCAGCTTATCGACTTTTTTTCCAATGGCGGCACAACACCGCTGGGTCTTCCGGCAAAGCTGGGTTTCTGCGCGCTTGGAATCGGCCTGGTGGTTGCCTTCGGCATTTACACGCAATCGCTGGGGCGCCCTTTGCTGCTCTTCCTGATCCTGATCATGATGCCTCTGGCAACGACCGAGATTGGGACCGATGGCTGGATCACCGCGATCATGGAAGGCGTGGCCCACGGAAAGTTCCATCCCGGCTGGATCCTGGTATATACGTCCGCGATCATGCTGGTCATGCGATTTTTTGCCGGCCCGATCGTACACACCTTGTCTCCCCTCGGTTTGCTGGCAGTCAGCGCTCTGCTGGCGATTATCGGTTTGGGCTACCTGAGCTTCGCTGCCGGATTTGGCATCTTCGTTGCCGCAACGCTTTACGGTTTCGGAAAGACCTTCTTCTGGCCGACGATGCTGGGAGTCGTGTCCGAACAATGTCCCAAGGGCGGAGCACTGACGCTAAATGCAATCTCGGGCATCGGGATGCTGGCCGTGGGGACGCTCGGGTTTCCTTATATCGGCACGCTCCAGACGAAGGCTCAGCAGGAGGGTATTGTCGCCAACACGGAGCTACAGCGCCAGGTTCCGGGGTTAGTTGCGGACGGCAAGGTCGTGCCACTGACGGAAAAGCGCATCTACGAGGTGATTCCTTACAAGACGATCGACGACTCACAACTGAATGGCATTCTCGATCAACTGCCGCCAACGGAGCGCGACAGCGCAGCCGCCGCTGTCAAAGCAACACGCAGCCAGAGCGATCAAGCAGCGCTGCGCGACATGGCGTTATTTCCGACGTTCATGCTGGTCTGCTATCTGATCTTGATCGCCTACTTCCGCTCCAAAGGCGGGTATAAGCCGGTCGATATCGTTCATGTGCAGCACGAAGAGGCGGCCGACGAGTTTTAAGCGGGGGCGGAGTTTATCTGTCGCCGGCACAGCACGGATTACCCAGGGCGGGTCAATCGCAAGATTCCGCCCTGTTTTTCTGCGCGGATGCCGCCGGGGAACATTTGGACGAGCGGAGTTCGCCCAGCGTCGTCAGTGCAGGCGAGGGAGTAGAGCTGCTCCCATTTGTCAAAACTCATGTCGGACCGCGGCCAGGATTGCTCCTGCCAGATGCCGATCAGGACGTAGCGACCGAACAGCTCCGACGGAGCATGGCACAGCGACTTGGTGTAAATCTCTACGCCGTCGGGAATCGGCCGTGCGATATCCCGGGATAAGCGCCATGCTTGCCCGCTCAGCCAATCGTCGGCTTCTTCCGCCACCCTTCCCAGCCGCAACAGGGCCGCGCGGACGTGCGGACTGTAGTCGCGCTCCAAGAGCGGCAGCAGCTCATGCCGGATGCGATTTCTCGTCTGCTTGAGCAGGCGATTGGTAGAATCTTCCCGATACGACTTGCCGAGCAATTGAAGGTAGTCGAGAACCTCGCCGCGCGTGACGTCCAGCAGCGGGCGGATCAGCGTCGCCGCCTCGGTGAGCTGCCGCGTCCGCGGAATGCCCGCCAGGCCGGCGAGACCGGTGCCGCGGAGGATGTGGTGCAGGATCGTTTCCACCTGGTCGTCGGCCGTATGAGCGGTAGCGACGTACCTCGCGCCGCACTGGCCTGCGGCACTGGCCAGGAACTCGTATCGCGACTGTCGTGCTGCGCCTTCCAAGCCTTGCCCGCCGTGATTGGCAGCCAGATCATTCGTTGCCGTGCCGAGGATCAGCTCGACACCGACCTCGCGAGCCACTTCCACGACAAACGCCTGATCGGCGTCCGACTCACTGCCGCGGAGTTGGTGGTTGAAGTGGGCCGCCACGAGCCGGCCGCCGCTGGCCACGCGGAGCTGCGACAGACCACGCAAGAGCGCGATGCTATCGGCCCCGCCCGAGACGGCGATGAGCACCGTCACATCGGACCAGCGGTCCGGCGGCCAGGAATCGCGGAGCTTCTGGAGGAACTCGCTCATCGCCGATGCAGGACGGCCCTTCCGGGCCGTCGAAGGTACTTTGGACGGCCTGGAAAGGCCGTCCTACGAAAGACGGTCGTCACACAATGGTTGCAGTCTCATCACTGTCTGCTAACATACACCTGGAGGCGGGCGGGGCAATGTCGCCCCCCGCCGTGGTAAACAAGTCATTGAACGAGTTGGTTGTGCCGGCGGATACGATGCCGGTGCCAGATCGGTTTGACGCACGTTGACGACACCGCATTCCCGCCCGTTCGGCCGGGGAGTCGCGGAACTGGTACTCAGCGAGTCGGAACCAAGGTAGACGGATCGATGCAATTGATCCTTTTGATCCTACGGTTGCTGTTTGGCCTCGACCTGGACGGGTCCGCCCGTCCGCTCCCGGTGGCGGTGCGCTCCGATGGACGCACTAGCGGTCACCGCGGCGCGGATTGGCTCTGGAACTGGCTCCGGGAATGTGCCGACTGGCTGCAAATTCGACTGTCCAGACCGCGGCGCGATCGGCGCCGCGCTCGCGGGCCTGCCGGCGGCACTCCCCGCCCTGGCAGCGGTCCACCCGGCTCGGATTGAGCCGGGGCGGCAGTCGCATTTTCTTGAGTGCCTGGTTTTGGTCGCCAACCTGCGTGGCGGACCTTCGTCCGCCTGGGCCATCTGTCGCCTGCTGCGTGGCGGAGCGCTGAAGGATCTCTTTCAGCGAAACCTGCCCGTTCTCAATCCCGACATGGCACGGCCAGACGACTGAGGGACGCAGCCGTGATGGTACCGATCTGGCTTTTGGTGGTGTGCATGGTCGTCACCTTCGCCCTCACGGTGGGAGGGCTCAAGTTACTCGACCGCCTCCGCAAGATCGATGCGGAGACGCAGGCCCGCGAGATCATTCACAAGGCCGACCAGGAAGCGGCCACGAAAACCAAGGAAGCGGAACTGGCCATCCGGGAACGAGACCTGTCCCAGAAGGCAGACGCGGAAAGGCAATTCAACGTCATCCGCGAAGAGCTCCGCGAGCGCGAGCGAACGCTGGACAAGCGGCAAGAGACGCTCCAACAGCAGGCCGACGACGTCCGCAAGCAGGAGCGGATTGTTGAATCGACCCAGCGGCGGCTGGCCGACCGCCTGGAAGACACCAACCGCCGCAACGAAGAGCTGAGCAAGCTGCTGGATATGCAGCGGCAGACGCTGCACAGCCTGTCGGGGCTCTCCCCCGGCGAAGCGACCAAGCGGCTGCTCGATTCGCTTGAGCAGGAACTGTCGCAGGAGATGGGCTCGATCGTCATGCGGCACGAGAAGCGGATGGCCGAGGTGGTCGAGCAGAAATCGCGCGACATCCTGCTCACCGCCCTGCAGCGCTATGCCGCCGCGCATACGGCCGAGAGCACGACCAGTACGGTGGACATCCCCAACGACGAAATGAAGGGGCGGATCATCGGCCGCGAAGGGCGCAACATCCGCTCCTTTGAAAAGGTCACCGGCGTGGACGTCATCATCGACGATACGCCCGGCGTCGTAATCGTCAGCGGCTTCGACCCGGTCCGCCGCGAGGTCGCCCGCCAGACCCTCAACAAGCTGATTGCCGACGGCCGCATTCACCCCACCCGCATCGAGGAGCTGTTCAACCAGACGCAGAAGGAGATCGAAGCCTTCATCCAGAAAAAAGGGGACGAAGCGGCCCAGGAAGTGGACATCCACGGCATTCACCCCAAGGTGCTGTACATGCTGGGGCGACTGCACTTCCGCACCAGCTACAGCCAGAACGTGCTGCGGCACAGTATCGAGGTCGCGTTTCTCTCGGGGCTGATGGCGGAGATGGTCGGCCTCAATGGCGACATCGCCCGCCGCAGCGGCCTCTTGCACGACATCGGCAAATCGGCCGATCACGAGCTGGAAGGGGGACACCCCAAGATCGGCGCCGACATCCTCAAGCGGCACAATGAGAAGCCGGAGGTCGTTCACGCGGCACTCGGCCACCACGACGAGATCATCACCGAATATCCGTACACGATGCTGGTGGCGACGGCCGATGCGTGCAGCGCCTCGCGGCCTGGTGCACGCCGCGAATCGCTGGAGCGGTACATCAAGCGGATGGAGGAGCTGGAGACGATTGCCTGCGGTTTTCCCGGCGTCGAGCAGGCGTTTGCGATCCAGGCGGGCCGCGAGCTGCGGGTCATTGCCAGCGCCAAGGACACCGACGACGCCAAGGCGGCCAAGATCTGCCGCGACATCGCCAAGGCGTTCGAGGAGCAGCTCACGTATCCGGGGGAGATCAAGGTGACGGTCGTCCGCGAGTCGCGATTCACGGACGTGGCGCGGTAATGGTGAGTGGATGAGTGGTAAAACGTCTTGGGAGTTTGCTGACCTTTTGCCGCGATAATGCTAGTACCTCGTACAACTGAACCTCAAACGCCTAAAAACCACTCCTCACCACTCACTCGTTCCTCCCCATGCGAATCCTGCTGATTGGCGACATCGTCGGCAAGCCCGGCGTGAAGATTGTCACCGACTCGCTGGCGAGCCTCCGACAGCGGGAAGGGATCGATTTTGTAATCGCCAACGGCGAGAACTCCGCCGACGGCTCGGGAATCAGCCCCAGCATCTACAAGAAGCTGATTGCCGCCGGGGTAGACTGCATCACGCTGGGGGACCACATCTACCGCCGCAGCGAGATTGCGCCGGTGCTCTTGAGCGAGAGCAACATCCTGCGGCCGGCGAACTACCCCGCGACCGCGCCAGGGCGCGCCTGGACGGTAGTCAGCTCAACCGCCGGCATTGCGGTCGGTGTAATCAGCCTGATGGGACGGGTCTTCATGCGGCCCGTCGATTGCCCGTGGAGTGCCGCCGATCGAGTGCTGGCCGAAATCCCAGGCGACGTGAAAATCCGCGTCGTCGATTTCCACGGCGAAGCGACCAGCGACAAGCAGCTCATGGGGCGGTATCTGGACGGCAAGGTGACGGCCGTTCTTGGCACGCACACGCACGTGACGACTGCCGACGAGCAGATCTTGCCTGGCGGCACTGCGTTCCAGTGTGACGTCGGCATGACCGGCCCGCACGAGAGCATTCTCGGCCGGCGGATCGACCGGGTGCTGGAGACGACCCTCACCTTCCAGCCGACGCAGTTCGACGTCGCCACCGGGGACGTACGGCTCTGCGGCACGATCGTCGAGGCGGATGAACAAACTGGCAAGGCCACGGCGATCCGGCGAGTAGTGGTTAGGGAGGGCGAATTCGCGGCAGCGTTAAACAGCAGTGGCGGATAGGACCGTCGGTAACGTCCACTTACGGCGCTGCAATTCCCAAATCACGGCAGATCTTTCGGCAAAGAAATTCGTTGATTTCGCGATGACGCGGCACTGCGGAAACCTGATTGTTGGCCGGGTTCAGGTAGACGCTGTGCCTGCCGCCCTCGCGCAGGAGCTGGCAGCCCTGGGAAAGTAGATGGCGGACGAGTTCAATCCGCTTCATTGCTGTAAGAGATGAAACGGCTCCCGCGTCACCTGCTGGCCTTGCAACGACTTTTCCGCCAGTTCGCGGTTGGCATCCAAAACCAGAGCCACGGCCTCCTGAAGGTTTTCGCGGGCCTCGTCGAGTGTTGCTCCTTGCGTGTTAGCTCCGGGCAACTCTTCCACAAAGGCGACGTACCCTTCCGGGACGGAAACGTAAACGGCCGTGAATTCCATTGGGCATTCCTCCAAGGCGTATGCAATTCTACCATGCGATTGGGACGCGATCGACGACAGTGCTAGCCAGCCGCACTGGCCGCACTTACGATGAATTTCCATCTTGCCGGAGGCCACCGCTTGCACTATCCTTCCCCCCCTTCCCTGCCAGAGGCTGCCTGCGCGCCGCCCGCGGACCCGTGGGTGCTGCGGTGGTATGAGCGTGGGGCGCTGCTGTTGGCGGGGGGGATGTTGGTGATGCTGCTGGGAATTGCCGCCTGGCTGCGGCCCAGCCCCCAGGGACTGGGAACGCATCAGCAGTTGGGCTTGCCTCCGTGCACAATGCGGATCGTGCTCAACCTGCGGTGCCCGAGCTGTGGAATGACGACGAGCTGGTCGCGGCTGATGCACGGCAACGTGCTGGGGTCGGTGCAGGCGAATGCCGGCGGGGCCCTACTGGCGCTGACGGCCCTGGTGACGGGTCCGTGGCTGACGGCCTCAGGGTTGCGGGGCCGCTGGTTGTGGGGCCCGCCGCACGAATGGACGGTGCTCGGCGTGGCGGCAGTGGTGGTGGTGGTGACGTTGGCCGATTGGTCCCTGCGGCTGGGAATGGGTTGGTAAAAAGACGAAGGCCCTTTCAAGCAAAGGATTGCTCATGGGCAAAGTTCACACGGCCTGGGCGGTGCTGTTGATGCTGCTGGTGGTCGCCGGCTCCGGCGGCTGCACGTTTCTGACGCAGGTCATCGGCGCTTTCGAGGGGGCGGAGATCGTGCCGGCGAAGTTCAACGGCCTGGCTGGCAAGCGAGTGGCCGTCGTCTGCATCGACGTCAACTCGCTGTACGACCCCGGCGGCGACAGCGACCTGTTGGCCAAGGCGGTGAGCAATCAACTCCGCGACAACGTCAAGGGGATCAAGCTCGTCAAGCAGTCGGAGATCCACAACTGGGTCGATCAGCAGGATCAGGCGCTGATCGACTATCGCGATGTTGGCCGCGGCGTGCAGGCCGATCTGGTCGTCGGCATCGACCTCAACTCGATCGCCACCCGCGACGTGGGCACGCTCCTCAAGGGACGGGCCAACGTGACCGTCAAGGTGTTCGACATGAACCGTCCGGAAGAGCCGGTGTATGAAACGCCAACGACCACCATCGAGTTCCCCGAGCACGGGGCGCGGCACGTGACAGAGAGCACGGCCAACTTCCGCGTGGCCTTCATCAGCGTGCTGGCGGACAAGATCACCAAGGACTTCTACGCCTACGACCGGACGCTCGACTTCGCCCGCGATTCGACGTTCATAGGCGACTAGGCCGCGTAGAACGGAGTTCAATCCGCAGGGAAGAATCGCGTAATGGTTCGGAACGGAATGAATTCCGTTCTACAGCTTTGGCGGCGGACGCTTGGGTGGCGGCTTCTTGAGCATCCCCTTCTGATCGTTGGCGGCCGCAGCAGGCGCGTTATTGCCAGCGACCGTGTTCCGCGGCGGATTGAGGTCGGTGAACTCCTCTTTCCACTTCCATCCCAGCGGGTCCTTCAGCTCCCGCTCGGCCAAGAGGGCCCAGGGAGTGCCGGGGTGTTCCTGGACGACCCGGTTCAAGTACATCTTGGCCCTCTCGGCCATTTTGACCATCTGGCTGCCAACGGTGATCTCGTCCGACGGGGTGAGAACCCAGGTGTTGTTCTTGGCGTCTTTGAACTTCAGCCCTCTTTTTGCCGCCGCGAGAATCTGGTTGTACCCCTCGGTGCGTACCTTCACCGCCAAGACGCGTCCCATCGCCAGGTCGTACCCTGCCTGCCAGCGGGCAATATCTTCCTTCTCGCGATCGGCTTCTCCCTTGCGAAGCAGCTCGTATAGGTTGTTGATCTTCGGCTCCAGGGCAGCGGCCGCTTGCTGCGCCGTGGTCAAGTCGGTGGCGAATGCCCCTTCGTCGCGCTTCACGAAACGAAGCCGCGGATCGGCCATCTGCTCAATCTGCGAGCTGGCGGCGGCTTTGACGAGTGCCGCCCGGGCGGCATTTCGCTCCAGGTTCTTGAGGTAGTCCTGCGCCGAAACATAATCGGGGCGATAACGCCGCATCGATTCGGGATCGAAGAAGTACTGGAGGTACGACGAGAAGGCGGGAACTTCTCCCCGGCGGAGTTGGCGGCGGACGTCCCGGTTGGGATGGACGGCGAAGTAAATGCCGCCGGTCTCAACGCACAGCCGCGTGAGAGCGTAGGGGCCGAAGCCGGAGTCGATCGAGATTTCGTCCTCCTGCTGGCCGGAGAAGCCGAGCTTGATCCGCTCGAGCATCAGCGACTCGGGGCCTTGATCGACGACCCCCCACTGCGCCGACTGGTCGTAGTTCGGGTCGGGATCGACCCACTTCATCATCGTCTCGCGGCGGCCGAAGGGAGCCGGAACGCCGATGACGTAGACCGGCATTGTCCAGCGGCGGCACATCTTGACCGCTTCGTCGAGCATCCGCTCGTCCGAACCGGCCTCATCGGTGAACACGACGATCATCACGTTCCGCTCCGGCTCGCTTTGCGACGCCGTCTGGTAGCGGTACTCGGCATTCTGGCGGGCGATCTCGCGAATGGCGGAAAAGACGTTTTCGTCGCCGCTGTTGTCGTTAGGGATCGATTTGACCGCCTGCTTCAGTTCTTCCAGGCTGTCGGTCGGATCCTTGGTCATCAGCGTCAGCCCCTTGCCGAAGGCGACGACCGAGGAGAGGAGGGGCTTGTCCTCGTGCCGCTTGAACGCCTCCGCCCCCGCCGCCTCGATGATTCCCAACTCCTGATAAATCTTGTCGAACCGGTCGTGTATCGCCTGCCGCTGCGGGATCAGGCTGGCGGTCTGGTCGAACATCCAGACGACGAGGGTCTTGCGGTCTTCGAGGGAAAGCAGGATTTCGTGCGTCAGGCGGTCGATCGCGCCGACGGCGCCGGTCGCCCCTTCGCCGGCCGCGCCCTTGACCGCCACGCTCTTGTTGAGATGCAGGCCGGTCGCAACGGCGACGATGTTGTTGACTTCGATTTGGGGATGAGTGGTGTCGGTCACCACGTCGGAATACAGCGGGACGATCGAAACATCGGAAACGATCGGCGCTTCGGAAAGAGCCATCATCTGGCCCCTGGTGCTATTGGCGCCGACGTCGATGCTCGGCTGCGTGTTGAAATAGAACTCCTCGGGGACCTGAAACTGCTCAAGTTCCTCGGGGGTCGTCGCCGCGCTGACGAGGATCACCGGCGGCTCGGGAGGGGTGATCACCGGGAAGAGACCCAGGATGATCAGCAGCAGCATGTGGACGGCGAAGCTGACGGCAAATGCCGACGCATCGCCATCGAGCGGGCTGTCATCGACGCCTGTTCGCCGCTGCCACCAGTAGCGCAATCCATGAAAAATGCTCACCGTGGTCTCCGTCGGTGCATCAATCGAAGTTCCCTGGCGACCGTTGGTTCCGCGCGAGCGATCAACTGGAATTGGCTAGGGGAAGCCCGGTTGTTACCCTCGCTCTTGCATTCTCAGCCAATTCGGCATGGATTGCAACGCATTGATTCGTTTGCTTGCCGCCCGATTATTCCGGCCGTATGGGGAATCGTCGGGCGGACGGCCTGCGAATCACCAGGGCAAGTGCCTGTTTCGTCAAGACTTCAAGCGCAAAACGCCGGGGAATGTACTCCGCGGAGCCGCGGCCGGGGCGACATGCGACGCCTCTGGGGCCGGGCCGATCTGCGCCCGTCGGCATTCGCCCTAAGTGCTTGCTCGCGTAACTACTTTCGCCCGAAAAAGTTGATTGACGCTGCCCTGGCACCCATCTAGGATTGAGTGCAAACGCCGATGGCAGGGGTGCCGGCGGCAATTTCAACCGAGGAACGCATGACCGATACATCATTCACCCGTGGCGATTCCCCTTTGCTATCGCGGCGAACCGTGCTGGGCGCCGGCGTGGCGACGACGGCAACGGCCGCCTTGGCGCACCCCGTCTGGGGTCAGGCGAAGGGGCCGGTGAAAAAGAAGGATGAGGTGAAGGACCCCGAACCGATTTCGCGCGAAACTAAGGACGGCGTGCTCCTCAAGGCGACATATTATCCGGGCAGACTGGGGAAGAAGGCCGTGCCCGTCATGATGATCCACGGCTGGAAAGGACAGCAGGATGAATATCGCGGCGTCCTCCAAGCGATACTCCAGGAGGCCGGGCACGCCATACTCACCGTCGATCTACGTGGCCACGGACGGAGCACGCGGCAAAAGATGCGCAACGGCGAGATCAAGGAAATCGATTTGGAGCGGATGCGGCCCGCCGACATCAAGAACATGGTTCTCGACCTGGAGGCATGCAAGAAATTCCTGGTCGAGAAGAACAATGCGGGCGAATTGAACGTTTCGGCCCTCTGCCTGGTCGCCGCCGAGTTCGGCTGCGTGATTGCGCTTCAGTGGGCGGTGATGGACTGGAGCGTGACCAATCTGCCCTCCTACCGGCAGGGGAAGGATGTCCAAGCCATCGCCATGCTGTCACCCATGGAATCATTCAAAGGAGTCACCGCCCGTGACGCGATCAACAGCCCGCTGCTGCGGGGAAGGACGATCTCCAAGATGATTGCGGTCGGCGCTGGCGACAATAAAGCGCACGCGGAAGCCCGCCGGCTGCACACGAAATGGGAGGGGTTCCACGGCAAGCCGCCGGAGAACGAGGACCAGCAGGACCTGTTCTTTCATACGGCCGATACGAAGCTCCAGGGAACGCAGCTTTTGGACACGCGGGCCTTCAACATCGGCCGCCATCTGGCAGGGTTCATCAGCCGCCGGCTGGTGGCCCAGATGGACACTTTTCCCTGGGAAGAGCGGAAGCGGCCGGTGTGAGCGGTTAGCTACATCCCGTTTTCCGGCAAGCGGACGATCGTTTCCGACGGGAGCGACAGGTCCGGAATGACAATCGTCGCTCCAACGGGAAGCACCTCCGGTGCCAGGATCACCTCCGGATTGGCCGCCAGCAGCTTGTCCGCATGCTGCCGCGAGCCCAGAAACCGCTCGGCAATCGACTCGAGCGTATCGTGCTTGAGGATGCGATAGCGCCGCTCGTGCCGCGGGGGCGCAGGTTCGCTGGCCATCACTGGCGCCGAATCGTCTTCCCCGAGAACGGCCGCACGGGGATCGAGCGCGGAAGCGGCAGGAGCGGTGGAAAAGTCCGCGGCCAATGTGGGAACCTGCGGCGCTTGATCGACCCGGACCAGCGAGCGCCGCGAAATGCCGCGGTCGAGCGCGGAGGTCAGCGGATGGAGTCCGGGCACGGCAGCGTTCGAGTCGAGCGAAAGCGGATTCAGCGCCGGCGAGAGTTCGTCGTGCAGGTGCTGGGACGGACTGCTCAGCAATGTCGGCTGACTCGAACGGGGAATTACCGGCGCTGAAAGCGCCTCAGTGACCAGGGCGTCTTGCTCCTGGAGCCACGATTTGCGAAACGGCCAGGCCGCGCAGAGGCCCGCCGCCATGATCCCCAAGCCCCACCAGATGCGCCGGTTCCCCACAGGAGGTCTCCCTGCCTGAGTGATGAAAGCGGCATCCAGTGCCAAAACAATCCTACCTATCCACCATCGGTTGAGCGGCCGGAAAGCGAGCAGCCACGACAGCGGAATTCCGCCTGGCGACTCTGGTGAAAGATGGCCGGCGGCGCAAAGACGGAGGGTGCTGGCGCCGACTTTCATGTTGCGATCGTGAAACATCTCCTTGTTTGCCTCTGGCCACATGTTTCTCTGGACATACACGCCCCCGGGGTTCCGGTTGTAGCGAGGAGCTGGTGCAACTCGTTGCCACACAAGTAATTGAGGAGGGAGTAGCCGGACAAAAATCCTTTGCTCGACGAGTGGCATGCGATCTGCATTGGCTCAGATCACGCACCGCGGGAGATTCATCCCGCCCATCGGCCCAGCAGCGAGGAACGACCATGGCTCATCACAATCGCCCCCTTCGCCGCCAGCGCAAAGGCGCGCTGACCCTGGAGTGGATCCTGCTCGTGACGGTGATCGTCATCGGCATTATCGGCGGCCTCGGCGCCGTTCGGGCTGCGACTATCGCCGAGCTTCAGGATCTGGCCGGCGCGATCGAAGCAATCAACATGGGGCCCTGCCAGAACTGCGAACCGTAGACCTCTACTAGGTGGCGGTTGAAGACGCACGAGCCCGACGCGCAAGCGAGGGACAGCCCTCCATCCGGATGGACGCGTTTCCCTCGCTCGCGCTTCGGGCTTGTGAGACGCTAGGTAAGCCACTTAAGCTGCTGAATGTGCCAAACCGTGCAGCTTAGGGGGCTCACTTCATGCGCCAAATCTATCTCGACTACAACGCCACCACGCCGATTGCCGCGACTGTGCAAGAGGCAATGCTCCCGTTTCTGGCGGAGCATTTCGGCAATCCCTCTAGCAACCACTCGCTCGGCCGCGCTGCTCACGAGGCGGTCGAAGATGCCCGCGGACAAGTGGCCGCCTTGCTCGGGGCCGATGCCGACGAGATCGTCTTCACCTCCGGCGGCACCGAGAGCAACAACCTGGCGCTGAAGGGAGTCCTCCAGCGGCACTCGTTCGGCGGCGACGGGCACATCATCATCTCGGGGATCGAGCATCCGAGCATTGTTGCGCCGGCGCGTTACCTGGAGCGGCTGGGGTACGACGTGACAATGGTCCCCGTCAGCGGGCAGGGTCTGGTGCAGGCCAACGCGGTGCGCGCTGCGTTGCGAGCCGACACGGTGCTGGTCAGCGTGATGCACGCCAACAACGAGATCGGCACGCTCCAGCCGCTGAAGCAGATTGCCGACGTTTGCCACGAGCAGCAGGTGCTCTTGCACACCGACGCGGCGCAGAGCGTCGGCAAGGTGCGGACGCTGGTCGATGAGCTGGATGTCGATTTGCTCACGATTGCCGGGCACAAAGTTTACGCGCCCAAGGGGATCGGGGCGCTCTACATTCGCCGTGGCCTGGCGATCGAGCCGCTGATTCACGGGGCGGGGCACGAAGGGGGCCTCAGGGCCGGAACCGAGAATGTGCCGTACATCGTCGGACTGGGAAAGGCTTGCTCGCTGGCGGCCAAGAACCTCGACGAGAACCAGGAGCGGATGCTGACCTTGCGCGACCGGCTGTGGAACCTCTTGCAGCGGGAGATTGGCGGCGAGCTGGTATTGCACGGCCGGCTCGCACCGCGGCTGCCGAATACGTTGAGCATCGCTTTTCCACAGGTCAGTGGGCACGAAATGCTCGCGCGGATTCCCGAGCTGTGCGCCTCGACCGGTTCCGCCTGCCATAGTGATACGGCGGCCATGTCGCCGACGCTGGCCGCCATGGGAATCGAGAGCGATGTGGCTCGCGGCACCATTCGCCTGAGCCTGGGATGGTATACGACCGAAGACGACGTCGATCGCGCCGCCAGCTTGCTGGCCGGCGCGTGGGAGGCCCTGAAACCATGACACGGATTGATCGCAGAGATTTTCTGACGACAACGGCGGCAGCTACGATGCTGGGCTGCGTCCCTTCTGCTCACAGCCAGGAACGCAAAATGGATGTGAGCTGGCTGTCGGAGATTCAGACGCCGCCGGAAAAGATTGCCGCCGATGCGCCGCAGCTTAGCGATCTGCTGGCGGATGCCGAGGGGAAGAAGATCGTCTCGCTCGTGGGCTGGAAGCAGCGGCGCGAAGAACTGAGGCAATGGTGGCTCGAGTTCCTTGGCAAAATGCCGGCGGAGCGGAAGACGCCGCCGAAGCTGGAAGTTCTTGAAGAAGATCGCGTCGAGGGCATCGTCCGTCGGCTTGTGAAGTACGACATCGAACCTGGGATTGCCACGGAAGCGTACGTTTGCCTGCCAGAGAAGATCAGCGGCAAGGTGCCAGGCATCGCCGCCTTTCACAGCACGGTCGATCACTCGATCCGCCAGCCGGCGGGAATCGAAGGAGCACCGGAGAAAGCGTTTGGTCTCCGTTACGCCAAGCAAGGGCGGATCGTTTTTTGCCCGCGTAACTACCTGTGGCCGGTGACTGGCAAAATCGCTGCGGCCGAGGAGGCGGACAAATACTTGAAGCGCGTCCCCGGCAGCAAGGGGATGGCCAAGATGCTCTACGACGCGCTGGTGGCCGTGGACATCCTGGCGGCAATGCCAGAGGTCGATGCCGAGCGGATTGGTGCGATCGGCCACTCGCTGGGCGCCAAGGAAGTGCTCTACCTGGCGGCATTCGACGAGCGGGTGAAGGTGACGATCAGCAGCGAGGGGGGGATCGGCACGCGGTTCTCCAACTGGGAGGCGGCGTGGTACCTCGGCCCCACAATCAAGGAGCCGGCATTCACACACGAGCATCACGAGCTGCTCGCGCTGGCCGCGCCGCGGCCGTTTCTGCTCGTCGGCGGCGAGTCGGCCGACGGCGACCGCGGCTGGCCGTTCATCGAGCGGGCGCTGGCCATCTACAAGCTGTACGGTGAGCCGTGGCGCGTGGGGCAGTACAACCATCGCCAAGGGCACGCGGTGCCGCCGGAGGCGCTAGCGCGGATGGACGAGTGGCTGGAGGCGTACTTGTAGAACGCCATTCGATCCGTTCTATGATGGTTTGGCGACCGCTTTTCGGCAGCAGCCGTCCAGGCTCCCCGCGCCGCTGCCGTTGGCGATGATGAAGAGCATGGCGCCGGCCATGGCCGCGTTCTTCATGAAGTGGGCCATTTCGTTTTGCAGCTCCTTCGCGTTCTCCGGGGACACGTTCCAAAAGTCGTGAAAGTAATAGGTGGCCAGCGCCAGGAAAACCAGCAGCAGCAGCGCGCCGAGTCGTGCCTTGTATCCCAGCACGACGGAGACGCCCCCTGCGAGCAGAAATACGATCGCGCCCGCGAGCGCCACCTCCGGCATGGGAATGCCTTCCCCCCGCATGGCTTCCACCACCTGGCTGAACTGCGGGATCTTGTTCATCACCGCCGCCATCAGGAAGATCGCACAGAGCATGACTCGTCCGAGAATGGCAAGAATGGCTTGAACGGCTTTCATAATCTCTTCTCCCGAGAAATCGCGGCCGCAGCGGCAGCCGGCAGTCCGCCGCTGCACCCAGGGCCGTGAGGATACGGATACCTACGCCAAATCGAACAACAGCACCTCAGCCGGCGACTGCGCCCGGATCGCGATCGCTGATTCGTCGCTGACGGCGACGCCGTCGCCGGCAGTCAGCGGCAGGTCACCCAATTGCACCTGGCCGCGAACCACCTGGAGCCACGCATGGCGGCCAGTTTCCAGCGGATGCATCGATTGCACGTCAGCCGCCAGGCTCGCCCGGTACAGCGACACATCCTGGTTGATTTTCATGGAGTTCCCGCGTCCATAGCGGGACGCGATGCGCTCGAGCTGGTTTTGCATTCCGGCGCTGGGAAACTCCCGATCCTCGTAGCTCGGCGTCAGACCAGATTGCTCCGGTAAGATCCAGATTTGATAGAGGTGGGCAGTTTCGGCAGCGGACGGATTGAACTCGCTGTGACGAATGCCGCTGCCGGCGGTCATCCGCTGGAACTGGCCGGCCTTGAGGACGGCGACAGTCCCCAGGCTGTCGCGATGGGCCAGCTCTCCCTCGAGCACGCAGGTGATGATCTCCATGTCGCGGTGGCCGTGCATCCCGAACCCCTGGCCGGGGGCGATAAAGTCCTCGTTCATCACTCGCAAGGCGCGGAAGCCCATCTGGGCCGGATCGTAATAGTCGCCGAAGGAGAAGGTATGCCAGGTGTCGAGCCAGCCGTGCTGGGCGTGGCCGCGGTCGCTAGCTTTACGAAGAGCAAACATGGACACGCTCCTAATAGTTTATATATCAACTATTTCCGCTTGAGGGCTGGCAGTCAAGCCGCCCGTGATCAGTCCTTGGCCAAGCGGCGCGCCTTTTCCAGCAGTCCGATCAGCTCCTTGAGCTCGTTCCGCGTCAGGTGCCCCAGCAGCTTGCGGTGCAGGGCGAGAACCGGCTTGTCCAGATTGTCGAGGGATTTGAGACCCTTGGCCGTGACAGCCACTCGAATCACGCGGCGGTCCTTGTCGCACCGCTGCCGCTCGACCAGGCCAGCCTCTTCCAACCGGTCGATCAGCCCCGTAATGCCGGGAACGACCGTCACCATCCGCGCGGCGATGTCCAGGATCGGCAGGGGGCGCCCCTCGCCGCGGAGGATGCGGAGGATGTTGTACTGCTGAATCGTGATGCCGTGAACGCGGAAGAGGCGCGCAAAACAGATCTGCAACTGATCGGTGGTGCGGATCAGATTGAGATGAGCTTCCTGCTCCAGCAGCTCAAACGGCTTTCGCTTTTTGAGTTCGCGCGCGAGTAGACTGTCGGACATCGCTCCCCCAAGCTTGATCGACCTCACTAATCTCCGCGGCAGCGGAGCAAAAAGCAAGAGGAAACCGGGTTCAGCGCGCCAGGCGGTACAAGACGTGCCGCCGCAGGCGATGTCCCTCCGGCAGCAGGGGGTGATCGAAGTCCTCGTCCGAACTGTGCGTCATGCCAATCTTCTCCATGACCCGTCGCGAGCGGACGTTGTCCGGGACGGTGTACGACACGATCTCGTCCAGCGACAGCCGTTCAAAGCCAAAAGCCAGCGCGGCCCGGGCACCCTCCGTTGAATAGCCGCGGCCCCAGTGCTCTGCCGACAAGCGCCAGCCGATCTCGACGCACGGCATAAACGGGGCTTCAAACCTGGGTACGGAAAGGCCGACAAATCCGACGAAGGGAGCAACGCCCACCACCTCCACGGCCCACAGGCCGTAGCCATATTCCTGAAAATGCGCCTCGATTCGCGCGACCCGCTCGTCACTTTCGGCCCGCGATGATGGGCCCGGCAGGAATTCCACCACCCGCGGGTCGGCATTCAGTGCTGCAAATGGCTCTCGGTCTTCAGGACGCCAGTGCCGCAACAGCAGCCGCTCAGTCCGCAACTCACGCGGCAGATTCGCTTCCGGTTTCATCTCTACCCTCGGCTCGATGCCTGGCTAAACTAGAGACAGACAAATTCAAGCACGATCCCACTGGGCCGGCAACCATGAATCCAGCAGCCAGCGACGGCGCCATCGGCGTGCTCGCCAGCGGCGGGCTGGACAGCTCGATTCTGGTCGCCCATTTGCTCGATCGTGGCCGGCGCGTGCGACCTTTTTACATTCGCACCGGCCTCGTCTGGCAGGAGCATGAGCTGGCGGCCCTGCGGCGCTTGTTGCGAGCCATTGGGGGACGACGATTGGCGGAGCTGGTCGTGCTGGAACTCCCCCTCTCGGACCTGTATGGCGACCACTGGAGCATGACCGGGCGAAACACCCCCGCCGCCGACACGCCCGATGAAGCGGTCTTTTTGCCCGGACGAAACGCGCTACTTCTGATCAAAGCGGCCATATGGTGTCAGCTTCACGGCGTGGGAGAGCTGGCCTTGGCGCCGCTGGGAACGAGCCCCTTCGCCGATGCCAGCGACGAGTTCCTGGACGATTTTCAGGCGGCACTCAACCACGGCGGCATCGGCCAGCTATCGCTTCTCCGCCCCTTTGGCAAAATGACGAAGCGGCAGGTCATGGAACTCGGGCGAAACGTGCCGCTGGAGTTGACATTTTCCTGCATTTCACCCGTCGATCACTTGCACTGCGGCCGGTGCAACAAGTGCGCGGAACGGCAGTCGGCCTTTCGCGACGCGGACATGAAAGACGGCACGCGATATGCAACGTGAGCGCCCTTAGCCGAGGCTATCGACCTCCGGGACCGAGCTCGACGGGCAAGCCGCACCCGGACGCTGTTACGCTCCGGCTAAGAATTCGATGAGGTAGAATGAACCCATGTTCCGAGTCACCCGCGAAATCGATTTCTGCTACGGCCACCGGCTTCTCAACTATGACGGGAAGTGCCGCTACCTCCACGGCCACAACGGACACGCGATCATCACGCTGGAGTCGCAGACGCTCGATCCGCGGGGTATGGTGCTCGATTTTTCAGACATCAAGCGGGTGGTCAGCACCTGGATCGACGAGAATCTGGATCACCGCATGCTCCTGCACCAGGACGATCCGATGGTGCCCGTGATGCGCGAGCACAACGAGCCGGTATTCCTGATGGACGCCAATCCCACTGCGGAAAACATCGCCAAGCTGATCTACGAATTCACTGCCAGCCGGGGGTTTCCGATTGTGGAAGCGCAGCTTTGGGAAACTCCGCACTGCGTGGCGACGTACCGGGCGTAATCACGTGGGGCACGCTATGGAACTCCTCCCTGCACTGACGACGGTTGACCTCCTGCTGCGGCTCGGCGCGGCCACGCTCGCCGGCTCGCTGATCGGCCTCAACCGCGATCTGAGGCACAAACCGGCCGGCATGCGCACCCACGCCCTGGTGAGCATCGGCTCGGCCGGCATGACGCTCCTGGCGTTGGCCGTCGCTTGGGACGGGAGCGACATTCCCGAACGGCGGGCGGTCACGCAGGTGCTGCAAGGGATCATCACGGGCATTGGATTCCTGGGCGCCGGCGTCATCGTGCGCGATCTGGCGAACAAGCAGGTCCACGGACTGACCACAGCGGCCACGATCTGGCTGGCCGCAGCGCTCGGAATGGTGTTTGGCGCCGCCTACTGGTCGGTCGGGGGGATCATGATTTTGCTCACATTCGCCATCCTGGTCCTGGGGGAATTCGTCGAGTACGCGACGCTCAAGATTTGGAACCAGAAGGAGCCCGACGAACAGGAACGCGAGGGAAATTATTAGTCCACTTTTATTTCGTCCGATCGAGCGCGGTTCCCATGTAGCTTGAACCGGTCGGCGTATTTCCTGGTTCGCCGACGAGCAACAGTTGCTTGCCGTCCCACCGCCAGTCCAGCCCCATCATCCGCTGGTCACTTGGCTTGACCATCACGAGCTGGCCGTCCTTCCACTGATACGTGCCATTGAAGACGTCGGCCTGGTTGGGTAGTCGCGTCCAGCGACACGGTCCGTGGTGGTCCCTGGTCCGCGGCTGTCTACCCTTGCACGAACTGGCCGTGCTGCCCATGCTTGTAGCTCCCTGGAGTTGCCATGTACGGTGTGCCACGCAACCTTGATCTCTCAAGTTTCCGTGGTGCCGAACTTGTGCAGATTTGTATTGGCACAAACCTGATTCAGCTTCGCTTCTACCCCGACTGCAGTATTTCGATCGAGTCCACATGGGAAATTCGGGATCAAACTGGTGCCGTCGTCGATCGACTGGAGAGGAAATTCGCTGCACCACAACTTCTGCCATGTCTACTAGGTCACAAGGTGATATGTTCTCAAATCTCACCGCCGGCGTGGATCGAGCTTCAATTCACCAATGGCCAATCCATTCGAATCTACGACGATTCGACTCAATTTGAATCGTTCACCATTTGGCCAGTAAGCAGTCCCTGCATCGTCGTATAGAAGCAGCACGCGGCACCTCGAGCCAATTGTCAAGAATCCACGGATTCCCAACACGAGAATTAGCAAACTCATGCCCGACCAACCCAGCCAGCCCACAGTCATCCTCTCCGGCTTCGGCGACGAGGCGGCCAACCAGAAAACGGCCGAACAACAGTTCGCCGCTCTTGCCGCCATCGGCCTGCAATACTACTCGATCCGCTTTATCGATGCGGGCAACGGCATCAAGAACGTGATGCAGCTCACCAGGCAGGAGATCACCAAGGTCCGGCACCTGGAAGACGAGTACGGGCTGAACGTCGCTACGCTCGGCTCGCCCATCGGCAAGGTGAAGCTGCTCGACAAGGAGGACGGCACCAAGAACCGCTTCGTGCCGTTCAAAAAGTATTTGAGCGACGAAGTGAAGAAAGCCTGCGAGTTGGCCCATGCCTTCGAGACGAAGCTGATCCGGGGCTTTTCGTTTTATCATCCCAAGGGGACCGATCCTAAAGCCCACGTCGCTCAGGCGGCCGATCAACTGGGCCAGATTGCCGAGATGTGCCACCGCAGCGATTTGACGTTTGGCCTGGAGGTCGAAGCCAACCTGGTCGGACAAAACGGCGTATTGATGGCGGACATTCATCGGCAGGTCGATCACCCGGCACTCGTGCTGATCTTCGACGCCGCCAATATCAGCACGCAGGGGTACAGCCCCGGCGAGTGCTTCGAGCAGTACCTGGCGATGAAGAAGGGGCTCGGCTGGATGCACGTCAAGGACTATCGCCAGCCGAACATTCTCAAGCGGACGACGCACGTCGATGAGGAGGCCCTCAAGCACTTCGTTCCTGCCGACCAGGGGGACAGCGGCCACGAGCTGGTGCTGCGCGATTTCAAGGATAGCATTCCGCTGATGGAGAAGCGGCTCAAGAAGCGGGGCATTCCCGGCGTGTTTATGGATCTGGAGCCGCACGTCAAAGGTGGCGGCCAGTTCGGCGGCTTCTCCGGCCCCGACGGCATGGGAGTCGCCCTCCGCGGCCTGTGCCGCGTCCTCGACTACATCGGCATCGGCTACCACCTGCGGGATTTCGAGGACGTGCGGGTGGCGCGAGGCTTTTGAAAGTGGACTAGGGTCGAAACCGGTCGATCAGCGCTTTGCATGCGCAGCCGACTCCCAGGACACCGAAGAATGTCGCGCCAAACTGGGCGATCGGCGAATGATAGACGACCCAAACTGCGCCAATGGCTGCGGTGCCCAGCAGCGACAGAATCGCCACCACCGATGTCCGCGCCGAGAGGCTGATGCGGCGGCGGCGGGCATGGGCCTTGAGGGCGGCTGCGGCAGCATTGGTGGAGAGGGCTCGCATGGCCGCCATGTCGGCTCCCTTCTCCGGCGCCTGGCACCGCGGCAAATACTCTTCCGGCGACGAAATGTCAACGACCTGAGGCAGGGTTTCGCAGGCCAACGGTGATTCCACCGCTTGGAATTCGTCCGGCGCTAAAGCGGCTGCCGCCCCCGGCTGCGGCTGCGGCTGCGGCTGAGGCTGTGCCGGCGGTTGCGGACGGTGAACTCCCATGCGGGCCATCATTCGTGCGATGTAGTCCTCGACCGACTCGTCATCTTCCAGGTTTGGTTCTGGAGCGGTGCTCGCGGCCGGTCTGACCTCCTGTTCCGCGGCCGGGGCTGGCTTCACTGCTTCCGGAGCTGGCGCCGCGGCCAGGTGCGACGGCGGCACTTCGAGGGCCACGCTCGCTGGCGAGTCGTCGGTCTGTTTCTGCTCGGCGGCTGCCTCGGACCTCTGCAGGTAGAATTCGTCCTGCTCCCGCTGCAACTGCGACCGCTGACGCTGCAATTCGGCCATCTGTTCGTCGAGCAGGATTTGGGACTCGGCGAGCGCGTCTTGTTGCTGGCTCAAGCGGGCATGAATGTCGTTGAGCTCCTGGCGTTTGGACTCCATTTGCTCCCGTGCAGCGCGGAGGGCCTCTTGCTGGTGGGAGATGGCTTCCTCGCGCTCGGCCACGGCGAACTGGAGATTTTCGATCTCGAGTTTCGCCGCCGCGAGATCGGACTCCAGTTCGACCACCCGCGCCGTGCGCGCGGTTTCCTGCTCCTGAGCACGTTGCTGTTTTCGCGTCATGTCTTCCTCCATCGCTTGTCGCTTCGCCTCGAACGCAGCCGTAAGGGCGGCCAGGTTTTCCTCCGCGGCGGGGAGCTGCTGCTCCCGCCGCAGCAATTCTGCCTCGCGCGCCTGAAGTGCGTTTTCTTCGGCAAACGCGTGCTGGGACTGTTGTTCCAGTTGGGCTGCCTGCTGGCTGAGGCGATCTTCCTGGGCGGACAGCGCCTTTCGCTGCTCCGCCAAAGACTCGGACTCGGCGGCTAGTTGCGCCCGTTGTATCGCCAGCTCCCCACGGCTGACGTTGAGCTCCGCTTCACTGGCCGCAAGTTGCGCGAGCCGATCGGCCAGCGCCAGCTCGCCAGCCGCCAGCGCCTCGGCGCGCTGGCCGCACTCGGCCCGCTGCCGCGCCATTTCCTCCTGGTCCGCCGCCAGTGCCGCGCGGGACTCATTCGACTGACGATCCAGCAGCGACCGTTCCTGCTCGAGCGCCGTCCGCTGTTCGGAAATCACCGCCTGCTGCTGGCCCAGGTCGTCCCGCTGCTGTTCCAGAGAGGCCAGGGACTGCCGAGCGGCATCTTGTTCCTGCTCCAGTTCGTGCCGGCGAGCCTGGAGCGACTGCTGCTGGTCGGCCAACTGCCGCTGGCGGTCCTCCACCGCACGCTCACGGGTCTGGATCGATTCCTGGGCTGTCGCCAGCGCCTGCTGGTCGGCGGCAAACTGCTCGGCGCGCCGTGCCAATTCTTCGACCTGGGACTGCTGCTCGCGGCGCTGATGTTCCAATTGCTCCTGCGACTGCAACTGCTCCTGCGCCCAGCGGGTCTGATCTTCATCGAGCCGTTGACGCCGCTGGAGCAGTTCCGCCTGATCGAGGTCGAATGCCGCTTGCCGGTCTTGCCAGCACGCCCGCTCGGCCTGGCAGGCCTGCTGGTCTGCCTGCAACTGCGTCTCTTGGGCCGCCAACTCCTGGCGGCGGCGGTCCAGCTCTTGCTGCTGCTGCTCGCCCGCCTGCTGGCGGGACAGGAGCTCTTGCTCGCGCTGCGCAAGAGCTTCCGTCTGCGACTGAGATTGCGCCTGGTCGGCCGCCACTTGCTGCTCACGCTGGCGAAGACTCTCTTGTTCCGCGGCCAGCGCCTGCTCGCGCGACGCCAGCTCGACATCGCGCGCTTCGACCCGCCGCTGGAGCTCGGCCAGACCTTTTTGGCGAAAATCCAGGTCCTCCCACCGTCGCTGGAGCGCCCCGCGCTGCTCGTCCAGCCAGTGTTCCGATTCGCGGCGGCGGTCTTCGATGCCGGCGCGGTCGCGGGCCAGAGATTGTCGCTGCTCGTCGATTTCCGCATCGAGCTGGTCGAGCTGCTGCTGGCGCTGGCAAAGCTGCTCTTGCTGCTGGGCAATCGCCTGGCGGTCGGCGTCCAGCGCGGATTGCCCCGCGCTCAACTGCTGCTGTTCCTCGGAAAGTTGGTTCTTCTCGTGAGCCAGCGTTTCTTCGCGGCGGGCGGCTTCGGCCAGTTGCTCCGCCGCGCGGGACAGCTCGCTCTGCACGCGGCTTTCGCGGTCGGCCAGCTCCGCTTGCTGCCCGCTGAGCTTCTGTTCCCACTCGGCCAGCTCGCGGCGGCGATCGTCGTACTGTTGCTGGAAGGACGCCATTTCCTCCCGCCGCCCGGCGAACTCGGCGTGCTCGCGCTCCCAGGCCTGCCGCTGCTCCTCCACCTGCTGCCGCTGCCGCTCGCGCTCGACGTTCCAAGCGTCCTGCTCGCGGTCCAAGGCCGCCCGGTCAGCCTCCACGGCCGCGATCCGCTGCCGCGCTTCGGCGAACTGCCGCTCAGCCTCCGCCTGCTGGGCGGCTAGAGTCTGGCTGGCGGCAGCCAGCGACCGGACCGCCGTATCGTGCTGCTCCTTGGCCGTCGCCAACTCGCGACGTTTGTCGGCCAGTTGCTGCAATTCGCGATCGAGTGCTTGCTGCTGGGTCCGCAGCGAATCGCGCCACTTCGTCAGCTCCTGTTCGCGCTCGGTGAGCTTTTCGTCGGACCTGGCGAGCTGCTGCTCGCGCCAATGCACCGACTGCTGCTCCTCGACCAGCGCGTGCTGCTTCTGCGCCAGCTCCTGGCGCTGCTGCTGCACAAGCTGCTGTTGCTCGATCAGCGTTTCCTTGTCGCGCTGGCGGGCCTGCCGCTGGTTCTCCAGTTCGTGCTCGCGGCGGCGGAGCTCCTCGCCGCGTCGATCGAGCTCGGCCGAGCGCTGCTCCGCGGCGGCGTGTGCCTGCTGGAGAGAATCGATCTGCCCGTCGATGTCTTGCAGCCGGTCGCGGAGGCTTTCCGCCTCGAGCTGCCGTTCGCGGGCTTCGGCCGCGGCCTGCTGGGCATGTTCTTGGGCTTCCCGCAACTGCCGCTCTTGCTCGGCGGTCTGTGCCGCACTCGGTTGCGACTGGCGCTGGCTTTGCAACTGCGCCAATGTGGCCTTCAGCTCGTCCCGCTCCTGTCGCGCCTCCTCCAACGCCACCTTGAGCTGCCCGGTCTGGAGCGATGCCAGGTGCTTCGCCTCGTCCAGATCTTCGCGCTGCTCGTTGAGCTCGCGGTCGCGGCGTTCGATCTCGCGCGCCAGTTGCTGCCGTTCCTGCTCCCAGCGGGCCTGGTCGGCCTCGTAGCGGACGGTCAGAGCGGCCGCATCACGCTTCAGCGGCGCGCCTTGTCCAGCCGTCATCGGGACCGTCGCCGATGACGATCGGGCCTCGCTGTCGGCCGGAGGCGGCGCTGCGGCGGCCAGCGCTCGCAGCTCATCCACCTGCTGCTGCCGCTGGGCAAGTTGCGCCGCAGCCACCGTCTGATCGCGCTCCAGCCGCTGGCGGACGCCTGTCCATTCTTGCTGCTGGCGGCGATGCTCTCCCTGCAACTTGACCAGCTCGAGACGAGCCTGGTCGAGCGCTTGAGCGAGGGACGCGCTGGTGTCCGCTTCTTCGCGCGGCAACTGGACCAGCGCCTGCTGGCGCTCGGCAAGCTGGGCGGTGACTTGCGAAAGCTCCTGTTCCAAGCGAGCCCGCGCCGACGTGAATTGATCGCGCTGCTGCTCGGTGGCTTGCTGCGCCCCTGCCAATTCCTCGCGAAGCTGCTGCACCGTTTGCGTCAGCGCGTCGCACTGCGTCTGGGCGTCGCGGTTAAGAGCCGACTCGCTGCGAGCCGACTCCCAGGCCTCGGACTGCTGACGAAGCTGGTCTTCCCGTGCGGTCAGTTCGCGGCGCAGCTCTTCCTCGCGGGCGGCCCGTTCGCGCTCCTGATCGTGGTTCCGCGCGGCCGCTTCCGCTAACTGCGCTTCCAGGCGGTTTCTTTCAGCCTGCCAGGCGGCGCTCGATTGCTCCCCTTGCCCGACCGCCTCCTGGTGCGCTCGCTCGCTGGCCTCCTGCTGCTGACGCCGCTGCTCTTCGCGCTCGGCCAGCTCCTGCTCGCGGCGGCGAACGAGGTTCGTCAACTCCTCGATCTGGGCAGCGAACGATTGTTTTTCGGCTTCCCACGTCGCCTGGGACGCTTCGCGCGCCTGCTGCGCCTCCTGGGTGGCTTGGTCTCTGGCCTCCTGCTGTTGCCGAAGCTGTTCGACGCGCGCCGCCAATTCGCCCGCGTGGCGTTCCGCCTGCGCCTGCGCTTCGGCCAGTTGCGACTGGAGGCTGCTTCTTTCCGTCAACCAGGCTGCACTGGCCTGCTCTTTGATCTCGGCCGCTTCGCGAGCGGCAAGCTCGGCCGCCTCCCGGAGCTGGCGCAACTGTTCGTCGTGAGCTGCCAGCTCCTGGCGCAAAGCTTCGTGGCGGCTCGCTGCTTCCTGCTGGTGCTGCTCGAGTAGCGCGTTGGCCGCGGCCAGTTGCGACTCGGCGGCCGCTTTGGCCGCGAGCTGGTCTTCCAGCTCCTGGCGCTGTGAGTTCCACCGCTCGCTCGAATCCGCCAGAGTCTGCTTGACCTGGTCCAGCTCCGTTTGCAACTGCACCAGTCGAGAATCGGCTGGCAGCACCGCGCTCAAACGCGGATTGGCAACCACTTCCAGCGGCGGATTGGCCGATACTGGACAGTTCAACACTTCGAGCTCGACCGGCCCCACTTGGAGCACGTCTCCAGGCGCCAGCAGGGCGTCGGTGAAACTCTGGCCGTTGAGCAGCACTCCCGAAGCATTGGCCCGCGCGACCGTTTGTACGCTGCCGCGGACCACCCACAGGGCCAGCTCCGGGACACCCGCCGCCACCAGTCGCAACGTGCAGCCGGTGGCCGAGCCGACGGTGCATTTGCGTGATACCAGCCGAACGCTCTTTCCGGCGTGTCCTCCTTGCCGGACCATGAACTCCAGCCAGTCGCCGCTCTGTACGCCGGGTGCGAGGGCTTCCGGATTGGCGGCAATGGTCATGGTGACGATGGGAAGGGAGGGCGCGCCAACCACCCTCTGAATGGCGCGCCAGTTCGTTCGTTCGGATTACAGGCTAGGTCATCTAGCTTGCAGCCGGCTTCCCGTCAAAAGCGACAAACTGCCCAGACCTACGCGCGGCGTGCGCCACTGCTAACGTCGGCATAAACTGCCGCTTCGGAAAAAATGCGCTGAAATGTCGGGCACGTTTTGCCGATTATCGGTGTGCGGCGGACACTGCCGCCGGTGCCGATTGTACGGACCGCCGCTAGAGGGCTTGTCGCATGTCCGATCCGCCCGTGGGCATTGGCACGCGGCGGCCGAGCGTTTCCTGAGGATCGTCATTCGCTGCAAGTCGTTTAGCAAAAGCAGCTTGCATCAAATATGCATGTTTTTTATGGAAATTACGGCGGCATTGGATTCACGACTCTTGATCGGGACCGTACCATTTTCGAACAGGCCTTCGAACCGGGCTAACAGCATGACGTATCTTTCACGCTAGCGGTTTACCGGGGCAGGCACTGCGGACCACCGAGAGGAACGATTCGAGGCGGCATTTGCCGGATACACATGAAGCGGCGCAGCGAGAAAAGCACGGAAAAAGGAACCAAAATGGCACGCAAGGATGCGGTCAATAATCTGCGGCAGATCCTTATTCGCCGGCGGGATGCACTCCGCCGTGCGCTGGCGGGTGATTTGAGCTCGCTCAAGGAGCTTCGCCAGCAGACCTCCAGCGACGTGGTCGATGCGGCACTCGATTCGGCCCAGGACGAAATCAGCTCGCAACTGGCCGAAGTGGAAAGCCGCGAGCTGGCGCACATCGAAGTCGCGCTTGAACGGATGCGGGACGGCAACTATGGATCGTGCGAAGCGTGCGGCGAAGGAATTCCGCTGGCCCGTCTTCAGGCGTTGCCCTACGCCACGATGTGCATCCAGTGCCAGCGCGAGGCGGAGAAGAACGGCGAGGATGTGGGGGGCGCCAATTGGGGTCGGATTTTCGACGTGGGCCTGGCCGATAACGAGATCTCCGCCGGCGACCTGGAAATCGACGTGTAGCCGAATTCGTGAGAATTCGGACCTGCCGTGGCCGGGTTCGCCAGAAGTCGGAATTCCGCTTCACCCTGCCGCAGACCCAAGGAAGGGATTTGCGATGACGTTCTCACCGGGCCTCTATGGCCGCGCTCGATTGGCCGCCTGCTGGTGGGCCGCATCGTTGCTGCTGGCGCCGCTGCCCGCGAGTGGTCAAATGCCCGTTGCGACGGTCGAAGTCGCGGCCGAGTCGCGCGAGCGGCTGTTTGCAGAGCTGGCTGCCGACGTGGAAGCGATCGAGCGGCAGGGGAGCATCGTCAAGCGGGTCGTCCGGCTGGTGCAGCCGACCGTGGTGCACATCGAGGCCAAGCACCAGGAGGGGGACGAGCGGTTCGCCCGCCGCACGGTCGAGGAAGCAGGCTCCGGGATCATCATCGACGTCGGCGGCAAGCACTACGTCATTACCAACCGGCACGTGATCAAAGGGGCCCGCCCCGAGACGATCAAGATCAAGCTGGCTGACGGCCGCACCATCTATCCCCGCCGCATCTGGGAAAACCCGGAGACCGACGTCGCCTGCCTGGCGGTCGAGGTCAAAGGGCTCGTTGCGGCCCGCCTCGGCGACAGCCGTCAGGTCGAGATCGGCGACTTCGTCCTGGCCGTCGGCAGCCCGTTCGGCCTCAGTCATTCCGTAAGCTACGGTATCATCAGCGCCAAGGGACGCCGCGACCTGGAGCTGGGGGACGAAGTGGTCCGCTACCAGGATTTTTTGCAGACCGATGCGGCGATCAACCCGGGCAACAGCGGCGGGCCGCTCGTCAATCTTCGCGGCGAAGTCATCGGCATCAACACGGCCATCGCCAGCGCCAGCGGCGGGCACGAAGGGATCGGCTTTTCGATCCCCATCAACATGGCCATGTCGGTGGTCAAGCAACTCCTCACGCACGGCACGGTGACGCACGCCTACTTGGGAGTGAAGCTCGACGCGCGGTACGACGCCGAGCAGGCGCTCCGGGCCGGCTTGCCCCGCGGCGAGGGGGCGCGGATCAACGCCATCACGGCCAAGTCCCCGGCCGAAGCGGCCAAGCTCAAAGTGGGGGACGTGATCCTCTCCTTCGACGGCACCCGCATCGAAGACGACACGCACCTGATCAACCTCGTCAGCCTGACCCCCGTCGGCACCGAGGCGGAGCTTCGCGTCCTCCGTGGGACGGAAATCCTGGCGGTGAAGGTGACGGTGGGGAACCGGGCGGAGATTGAGTAATGTGGTCCGGAAACGCCTTTGGGCGGGGTAGGTGTTAGCGCGGATACGCACCCCTCGAAGGCGACTTACGGCGACGAGAGCGGCCGCTGCCGCTTACGTAACCTCTTGTACACACGGCGTTTGCATCACTTGCCGCCCCTCCCTCGCCGGCCGCAAGTCATTTCCAACGCAGTGTGGCTGCTAGCGCGTTTGCGGAGGCCCGATCTCGCGCGTCCCCGCACAGCGATCTGGCTGAAGGTGATAAGCGAATTGAGCATTCATTTCGGTTTATATTTCGCACTTAACTCCTTGTCGTCGCGTGCTTTGCGATTTCCACCCTTTTTTTCTTTAATAAGCGGTTGCTCCCTCGGCAAGCGCGCCGGAACATGAACGTATGTTCCAGTCAGCAAGCGACTTGCGCCGCCAGCAGCTTGCGCCGGCCTCTTGCGGGCGATAAGTGCAAATCAGCGCAAAATTGGCCAACGCGCCTTATCGCCCGGCGTTGCAGCCAAGCCTCGGTCTACCGGATTTTCAAAGAACAACAGCGCGCGGCAGCGCCCCGCCGAAATGGCAGGCCACCGGGCCGCCGGAAAGGGTGGCTGCAAAGGATATGCCACAATTGTATACTAAAGTCCAAAGGCGGACAACCCATTTAGCCGCCTCGTCCCCGCGGCATTGTCCGCCGCCTTTGCGGACGACCGCTTGTTCCCACGCTCTGCGTAGGAACACGAGTGCCGACGCTCCGCGTCGCCTGCGGGACGCAGAGCGTCCCCGCTTGCGTCCCCACGCGGAGCGTGGGAACGAGAGAATAACACCGTCTCGGACCCATTGCCCACCAGGCTGCAATAGGCCGCCGCGAAAAACTCCCCATTTCGCTTATTGATCATCGGCGCGTGGGAAAGCGGGTGGTGGAGCCAGGGGCCAGGAGCCAGGAGCCAGGAACCAGGGGCCAGGAGCCAGGAGCCAGGAGCCAGGAGCCAGGAACCAGGGGCCAGTCGCCAGGAACCAGGGGCCAGGAACCAGGGGCCAGGAACCAGGGGCCAGAAACCAGTGGCCAGGAACCAGGAACCACGGCCCCAAAGGCGCTAGCGCCGACACCAGGGGTCAGGGGAGCTTGCGGCGGCCTCCACGGGGGAGGCGACGGCGTAAACCGAGTCGTGCCAAATGGTTGCGACTGCCTCGCTGGTCGCGGACGCGGTGGAAGTGCCGGCCGCGAGAGGTGAATATCGCGCTAGTGGAGGCTGCTGCGACGCCTTGCCGCTGTTCCCGTGTGGCTTGCGGCCGGACCAGACTTCGCGCAAAGTCTTGTGGGCGGATGATCCCCGAATTCTGGCGAATTCGGCTACCTACGCCACTGTGAGGTCGAATGCCGAAGCCTGATGAGAGCCTGAAACCGGCGAGCTTGAAACCGGCAGCGCCGGCGCCTGTGGCCTTTCCCGACCCGGGGCGGGTGTCGCTGGTGATTCTGGCCGTGCTGGCGATTGCCGCGGCAGTCACCTGGCTGGGGCCGATCCTCAAGCCGCTGTTGACGGCCGTGTTCCTGTTCTTCGTGACGCGGTCGGCGGAGCGATACTTATCGCGGCGTGGTTGGTCGCCGTGGGTGTCGTACTTGATGCTGTTTGCGGCCACGGTGATTGTCGCCACGATCATCACGGTCTATGCCTACGGCGAAGCGGACTCGTTCCGGGCGCAGTGGCCCGATTACCGGAGGACGATCGAAGAGCGGCTCAGGCCGCTGGGGCTTGAACCGCACGAGTCGTGGGATGACCTGTTTCGCGATTCGTCGATGGACGTGATCGGCTATGTCTTTGAGCGCGGGCTGGGGATCGTCGAGTTCGCGGTGATGACGTTCTTCTACCTGCTGTTCATGATCATCGGGGCGCAGAAGATGCCGGCGCGGGTGAAACGGGCCTTTCCGGGGGAGCGGAGCGAGGCGGTGCTGCGGATTGCCGACGAGATCAGCCGCAGCATCGAGCAGTTCATGCGGGTCAAGACGATCGTCAGCCTGGGGATGGGGGCCTCGGCGGCAATTTTGATGTGGGCGTTCGGCCTGGACCGCTGGCTTTTGTGGGGGTTTTTGTTCTTCGCCCTGAACTACATCACGTACATCGGCAGCATTGCCGCCTGCGTGCCGCCGATCGTGCTGGCACTGGTGAGCCTGGACCTGGTGTGGGCGATCGCGCTGTCGGTGCTGTTGATCGCCAACCGCCTGCTGTGGATTGACTACGTGGAGATTAAACTCTCGGGAAAGCACCTGAACCTGTCGAGCGTGCTCTTGTTTGTGTGGCTGGCGTACTGGGGCTGGGTGTGGGGGGTGCTGGGGCTGATCCTGGCCTACCCGATGCTGGCCAGCCTCAAGCTGGCGCTGGAGCACTTTGACGCGACGCGGAAATGGGCGGTGCTGATGGGAGATGATTGAGGCGAGTGCGGAGTGCAGAATCCAAAACGGAAGTCGCGGGCTAGTAGGCGATCTTGGTGTTGGGCAGCGCCCGCTGAAGATCGTCGGCGCCTTGTTTCGTAACCGACGTGCGGATCAAGACCACTTGTCGGAGGTTTACAAGGCCCGTGAGGTGGACGAGGCCGGCGTCCGTGATTCCAGGATTATGCCGCAGGTCGAGCGACCGGAGACTGCGCAAGTCCTTGACGTGGGCCAATCCGCCGTCAGAAATGCCAGTCCGAAATAGAGCGAGTGATGTTGCGGAGTGTGCATCTGCGAGTGCCGCCAGCTCATTGTTGTGCAGAGGCTTGTCGGAAAAGCTCACGCTGGTGATGACCCCCAAGGGGTCCAGATCGCGGCCGTAGTCCCACTGCACCTGGCCCCCATGCTGGAGCGCGAATATGGCAATCGCCATTTGCCGATCGCGGCGGTAGACGCTCCAGCCCAGGTAGACGCAGATCGCGCCCATGACGAGCAGCAGCGTGCGGAGGCGGAACCTGAGCCATGGCGCGGCCGGCGAGCTCTCGACAGGCTCTGGCCGCGATTTCCCGCTGACCCAGCGCGCTGCGCGCCACACCAGCCACACGCCGCCGCCAACGATCGCCCCGATAACCAGCCCCCTCACAACGCTGTAAAGGGACAGGCTGATCAAACGATGTCCCATGTAGTATTGGAGGATTTCAGCCGTCTGCGGGCTGGCCGTCTTGGGCTGGATCAGTTGCGGCGCGAGGTACACCAGCAGCGGGTAGAAGATCCACAGACCCACAGCCGATGTAATGGCTCCCCACAGGCAAAAGCTGGAGGGAGTTCTGCGGCCGGCGCAGGCTCCAAGGTTAGCCCCGACCGCCACGGCAGCGAAAAACACCGCCGGATGGGGGGCATTGGCCAATGCCAAGGAGAGATAGGGGGCGGACGCGATGAGTCCGATTCCCCCAAATACCAGCAAGCCGCGCAGGAGATTGGATTTCATCGACTTCGGTGCGTCCAATATTTGTCTCCACCGACTTTGAGGCTAATCGTAACTCATTCCAGCCACAACATGAAGCCAAACTCCGGCTCGTCGCTCGTCCGGAATGAGCCGGGAGAACCAGGAATGGGCTCGTGCTGGCGGAGACGAAGGAGCAGGATCGGCGCCTTCGGGTCGAGCACCTCCATCCGGGTGAAGCCGATGCCGGTGGTCGAGAAGCCGGCCTTGATCAGCTCCTGAAATTGGGCTTCGTCAAGCGACTGGCTGTTGCGGATGCTCGGCGTGGCGACGACCAGCCGCCGCTGTCCGTCGACATCGCGGCCGATGAAGGCCTCGATGGTGAACTCGCCATCGTCAATCGTACCGGAGGCATGGGGAATCTCCTTGAATCCCTGCCGCGGGATCCGCCCCAGCGCCTGGCACAGACGCCACGGCTTGCCCGGCGGCAGATAGACGCGCCACCGCCAGTGGTAGTCGTTCAGGCTCCGCTGCGCCAGGGCGTGGACCTTCGTGCGGTCGCCGATGGTCAAAAAGCCGATCTCGGCCCGCAGGCGGTTGATCTCCGCCTGCTGCGTCTCGATTTGTGCCGCCAGCGCGGCGACTTTCGCCAGAGCTTCCCGCTCCCGCTTGCGCATCCCGTACCAGGCGGCCGCGACACAAGCAACAGCCACGACGATGAACAGCGTCCACAGCGAAAAGCGCAAGGGGAGCGAGCGCTTGGCGGGT
>DATKDU010000434.1:0-17725 GCA_035512595.1 Pirellulaceae bacterium | reverse complement strand
AGCGACTCGTCGTAGTGCGCCGCCGCATCGCCGTGGATGCGCAGGTTCTGGCCGACGATCGCGCCGAAGATGTCGGCAGTGCCGGCGATGTCCACGTCGGACTGGGGAGCGTAGACCACCCCGTGAAATTTCTTGTTTCCGGCGAGCTTGATCGTGCCGCCGGTGGCGAAGATCCGCAGGTTGCTGGGGAGCTCGGTGTGATTGTTGACGGCGGAACCGCCGGTGCCGTTCAGATCGCCGGTCAGGATGATGACCGTCTCGCCGGTGACCTTGAGGACCGACGAACCCCTGAGGTCCAGATTGTTGAGGTAGTAAATGCCCGTCGGGATGGCGAAAACGTGGTCGCCGGCAAGCTCGAAGTCTCGCGCCCCGTTGATCGCCTCGCCAAGGCGGACGTTGTCGTTGTTCCAGGCCACTTCGGCCACGTTCACCGGCGGCAGCTCCAGCGGCTTGACGCGGCTGCCCACATTGCCGGTGACGATCTTTCGCGCGCTGCGCATCGTGACCCGGTCGCTGACTCCCGAGCGCACGCTGCCGCGGATATTGGCGGGCCCGTTGATCGTGATCGGCCCGTTGCTGCACAAGTTACCTCGATTGCCGGCGGTGGCGGCGTGGTACGATCCCTTCGCGGAGTCGAAGCTGTCGGTGGTGATGTTCCCCGATGCGGTCAGGCTCTGGATGCCGATCAGCGGGCCGCAGAGGCCCCGGTTGTTCATCGCGATCGCCCATGCCGAGACGTCAGCAGAGTTTTGGTTCCACATACGGCCGTAGAACAACGTCATCGGATTGCCGCTGGCCTGGCTCCGCGTGGCGCTCACCCGCACGGCATTGGCGTCGCGGTCCATCGGCGGCGGCGAGAGGAACGTTGCTGATTCGCGATCCCACCAGCCGAACTCGATATCGCTGCCGTTCAGAATGGGACTGACGGCGGTGGAGTTGCTGCCAGACGTGGAGATGCCTACGCTCAGCGCAGCGGCCTGGTCGGGAAGCTGAGCGGCCGCAGTGAGTGCCGCGGCATCGGCCGTGCGCTGCAACTCGGTGCGTGCGTGCGAGATGATGCCCAGATCGACGACGAACGCCGCCATTGCCAGCACGCCGATGCTCAAAAAGGCTGACAGGACGGCAATCGCTCCGCGGCGGCGGTCCAATAGTCTGCGATTCATAGGGCCCCCGATTGGCCGCGAACGCAGCCGCGCAAGAATGATCCATAAGCGCACTGACGTAGAAGCGTAGGTCGATATCTGCCGTAGTCCAGCACACGAACCTACCATGTTGCCTTTTGGCAACATGAACTCGATGCGTCCTGCACCATCGTTGCGACTTGCGTAAACTTGAGCCACAGGATTACCGCGCACTGAGCTCATGAACCATCTCCACCAGCGCCACGGCATTGCCCACCGGCGTCTGCTGCACGACGCCGTGGCCCAGGTTGAAGATGTGTCCCGGTCGGCCGGCGGCCTGGTCGAGCACTTCCTTCGCGCGGCGGCGGATTTCGTCCTTGTCGGCCAGCAGTACGAGCGGATCGAGATTCCCTTGCACGCAGCGATCGTAGCCGACCGTCCGCCAGGCGTCGTCGAGCCGCACCCGCCAGTCGATGCCGATGACGCTCCCGCCGGCTTCCGCCAGCAGCGGCAAGAGCGCGGGGTTGCCCGTGGCGAAATTGATCACCGGCACTCCGGGCGTAATGCCGGCGATGATCTGCTTGACGTACGGCAGGACGTAGCGGCGATAGTCATCTGGCCCGAGGCAGCCGACCCAGGAGTCGAAGAGCTGCACCGCTTGCGAGCCGGCGGCAATCTGGGCGTTGAGATACCTGGTGATCGCGCGCACGAATCGTTCCATGAGGGTCCGCCAGGCCCCTTCGTCGCGATACATGAGCGTCTTGGTGTGCAGGAAGCTGCGGCTGGAACCTCCTTCGATCGTATAGCTGGCCAGCGTGAACGGCGCGCCGGCAAAGCCGATCAGCGGCATGCTCTTGGGCAGGTCGGCGCGCGTCTGGCGGACTGTCTCGAAGACGAAGTCGAGCGACTCGATCTGCTCCAGTTCCAGCACGCGATCGACGTCGGCCGGCGCTCGCACCGGGTTGTAGATGACCGGCCCTTCTCCCTTGGCGAAATCGAGTTCAAGCCCCATCGGCTCGAGGATCGGCAAGAGATCGGAGAAGATGATCGCCGCATCGACGCCCAGCTTCTTGACGGCGGTACACATCACCTCGCTGCACAGTTGCGGGTTTTTGCACAACTCCAAAAAGCTCGTCTGGCCGCGAACCTGCCGATATTCCTCCATGTAGCGCCCTGCTTGCCGCATCAGCCACACGGGGGTGTAAGGAACCGGCTCCCGGCGGCAGGCTTTCATGAACGGGCTGTCGTACCAGGCGGCGGTCTTGTCGTGTACGTCGCCCGCCGGCGGACTGATTGTGATCCGCGGCCGCCGCTTGCGCGAAAGGATGTCGGCCGATTTCTCCGCCGCCGCCATCACGAGCGGCCCCATCTTCGGATGTTCCGGCTCCACATCGACGGCAATCTCGTGATCGCGGAGCATTTCGCTCGTCGTCGGGCCGATCGAGGCGACGACCGTCTGCTTCAGCCCCTTGTGCAGCGTCTGGCTGACGCCGAGCTTGTCGGCAATCCGCAGCATGTTCACCACTTGATGGGCCGACGTGAACAGCACCACGTCCCGCTCGCCCGCCGCCAGCGCCCGCACGTTATTCTCCAGCGGCGCCGTATCGACCGGCAGGTCCCACTGGTAGACCTTCACCTGCACCACCTTCGCCCCGCGGGCCTCCAGCCCGGCAATCAGGCTGCGGTTGGAAATGCCGTACTCTTGCAGAGCGACGTGCTGATTGGCGATGGGAATGCCGGCGTCGATCGTGGCCAGCAGCTCGCGCCACGTATTCGGCTCCGGAACTTTGTGCGTGGCCTTAAGCCCCACTTCGGCCATCGCAGCCACCGGCTTGGGCCCGCGGCAGATCGTGACGATGTCGGCGAGCGAATCGAGAAACCGCTGGCGATCGACGTGCTTCTCCGCCGCCGAGAGCAAATGCCGAAAGCCGACGCCCGTCAGAAAGATCATGACGTCAATGCCGCCGGTGATCAGGCGGTGGGCGAAATCGATCGCCTCGGCATTCTTCTCCAGCGGCACTTCTCGCATCGACGGGCTGACGAAGGGCCGGCCGCCGAATTTCTCGATCAGGCGGGCGATTTCCTCGGCCTTGCGGCTTTCCAGGGAGGCGACGCGAAGTCCGGCGAGCGATGGTTGGTCGGTGGGCATGGGGTTCATGCTACTTGCCCAGTGGGGAAGCGGACTAGGGGCAAAGCTTTGCGGCGGAATGGTGTCCCTTGCGCAGGGCGACGATAAGCGAATCGGGGTGTTTTCCCAGCGCCAAGTCGTGACGTAAACACTTGTCCATAAACCGGTTGGCGAAACCGCGAAAAAAACCTTTAATAAGTGCTCGCGCGGCAGGTTCTCCGCCCTTAGCCTCTGCAGCGAGCGGCTGGCTGCTGTCCCCGCAATACCTCGCGGGGGGGATGCGCCGGCCGACTTACGGCGACGCATCCGGCTGCGGCTTGATTCTACACTATTGTACACATTCGACTTGCGGCCGGCCGTTCGTCCCCTCTTTCGGCGCAAGTGACTTCAGACGGAATGTCTGAATGCAATACCCCAATCGGGGGGGGGCCCGGCAGTCAGCGACCATCACCCAAAACACAACCACGATGTAAAAGATCAACCACCGCGCAGCAGCGAGCCGCCAAAACGGCAGGTGCCGTCTCGGCTGACAGCCGCTGCAAGTGTTATGCCACAATTGTATACATCCGCGAAGATCGGGCAAGTCGCCCGATTTTCGCGCGGAGATACTAACCCGAAGCGCGAGCGAGGGAGAACTACCCCAGACCGTCGCCGCTAGCGCGACAGGGTCGGGTCGGCCCTCACGTGCGCTTCAGGTCGGCCCTCGCTGGCGCTTCGGGTTAGTATGGATGCGACCGTCGATGTGAAGCTCACCGAGACTATACGAGCATCGTGATCGAGGTGGAGGTGTGAGGGTCCGCATACTAACCCGAAGCGCCAGCGCGGGAGAGAGGCGCGGCGACCGATGAACTCACTATGCCCTCGTGATAGACTGTGTGCCTCTGAGAGGCCACATCATCATCGGAGGGGCGCCCTCGCTGGCGCTTCGGGTTGGTATGGGACGCCCTAATGAGCCGACGATGCCCGATCCGCTGGCGTATTTTCTCACCTGGCCGACCTACGGGACGTGGCTGCCAGGCGACGAACGGGGTTGGGTGTGGTATCGACACGGCTACCAGCACCCCGATCCGATGCGAAAGCTGGAAGCCGAGGCGCTGATGACGGAAGACGCCTGCATTCTCGATCCCCAGCAGCGGGAGCTTGTCGAGAAGACAGTCCAGGATCACTGCGACATTCGCGGGTGGGAGCTGCACGCGGTCAATTGCCGCACCAACCACCTGCACATCGTCGTGTCGGCGAACCTTCATCCGGACAAGGTGCGGGCGCAGTTCAAGGCGTGGTGTACGCGTCGGCTCAAGGAACTGGAGGAGTCGCGGCGGCGGCACGCGGCCATGCTTGCTGACTGGGCGATCCGCAGCGGCGAAGCCGACATGCGGGTCGTGGAAGAGGCGATACGCGAGAACTGGTGGGCCGAGCGCGGCAGCGGACGATTCTTGAACGACCAGATCAGCCTGGATGCGGCGACGCTGTACGTCCGCGACGGGCAGTGAGGATACTAACCCGAAGCGCAAGCGAGGGGGCGGTGCTACGAGGCTCGCCACTGGCGTGACCGGTGATCGGCGAGAGCAGAGCCTTTCTCCCTTTCTCCCTCGCTGGCGCTTCGGGTTAGTATGTGGAGCCGACCATGTCCGAAGAACTGACGATCAAGCCCGAAGCGCTCGAGCCGCTGTTTGCCGGGCCCTTCGGCAACGGACTTTCCCGGAGCCAAGCGACGGGGGCACCATCCCCCCGCCCCTACCCCGGCGCTGGCCGCCGGTTACGATAGAGGCAGTCTCTCCCGCCCACGAAAAGTCCCGCCCATGCCCGACTCGCTCTTCGACCAGCTAAAGTCCGATCTCTCGCGCGGCGGCACCGATGCCGTGCTGGCCAAGGTGGCGGAGACGCTCCGCGCAGAGCAGCGGTATCACGAGCTGTTCGAGGCCCTGAAGATGCAGGTGCGGCGGAAGCTGGCGCTGCCGGTGACTTATACGAGCGGCGGGGACGATCTGCCGGAGGAGAAGCGGAATCAGCTCGAAGAGGGGCTCTTGGCCGCGTGCCGCGAGGTGGGGACGCTGCTCTTCCAGCAGGGAAAGGTCCGCGAAGGGTGGATGTACCTGCGGCCGGTCGGCGAGCGGAAGGAAGCGGCCGCATTGCTCTCCGGCATCGAGCCGGATGAGGAAAACACCGAGGAGCTGATCGAGGTCGCCCTGCACGAAGGGGTCGATATCGGCCGCGGCTATGGCATCGTGCTCAAAAGCTACGGCACTTGCAACGCGATCACCACGTACGATTCGAGCGTCGCCCGCCGGCCGCGAGCGGAACAAGTCCCCGCGGCCCGGCTGCTCCTGCGGCAGGTTCATGCCGACCTGGTGGCCAACGTGCAGGCCGACATCGGGAGGCAGGAAGGATCGCAGCCCCAGGAAACGACGCTGAAGGAACTCGTCGAAGACCGCGACTGGCTCTTTCAGGAGAATTCGTACCACCTCGATACGACGCATCTGGCCGCGACCGTCCGCATCGCCCGCGTGCTGACCGATGCCGACGATCTAAAGCTGGCTCTCGACTTGACCGAATACGGCCGGCGGCTCAATCAGCAGTTCCAGTACCAGGGGGACGAGCCGTTCGCGGAGAACTATCCGGCCCACGCCCTCTACTTCCAGGCCCTCTTGGGCGAGAATCTCGATGAGGCCCTGAAATACTTTCGCACCAAGGCGGAGATGCTCGACCCGCAGTATCAGGGGATGGTGCCGATCGAGACCTACGTCGATCTGCTGGCCCGCACGGGCCGCCATCAAGAGGCGCTCGCCGAGGCCATCCGCCTCAGCCCGCCAGCGGCCCAAAGCGTCGGCATTGCCCCGTCGCTCTTGGAACTAGCGGAAAAAGCAGGGGACTACAAGGCATTTCTGGATTACTGCCAGCAGCGCGGCGACGTGCTGGGATATGCCGCCGGCTTGGTGCAGGCGGGACGGTGAATTGCGGATTGCGGATTTTGGATTGCGGAATCTGTGAAAACAGCGAACCTCAAGTCACCCGTCACCATCATTCAATCCGCAATCCACAATCCACAATCCACAATCCACAATCCACAATCCACAATCCACAATCCGCAATGCCCTCCGCCTCCCTGCTGCCGCTCCTCTTCTTCCTGGCGGCGACGCACCTGGTAGTGGACCTGGTGGCGGGGACCCTCAATCCGCTCTGGCCGCGGTTCAACGAGCAATACCACCTGGCGAGCTGGCAGACGGTGGTCATCTTCTTTCTGTGGCAAACGTCGGCGTCGGTCAGCCAGTTCTTCTTCGGCATGTATGGCGACCGGTTCAATACTCGCTGGCTCCTTTGGACCGGGCCGATCATCGCCACGATTTGCTTAAGCAGCGTCGGGCTGTTCGAGTCGCCGATCGTGCTGGCGATCCTGCTGGTCGCCAGCGGGCTGGGAATTGCCGCGTTTCATCCGGAAGGGGCGGCCATGGCGGGAAGCTGTGTGCCGGAGCATCGCAGCCGGGCCATGTCGATCTTCACCGTCGGCGGCTTCATCGGCCAGGCGATCGGCCCCACCTACAGCGGCGGCATCGTCGATTGGCTGGGACTGCCGGGGCTGGCCTGGGGCATGGTGGGCGGGCTGTGCGCGGCGGCACTCTTGTTTCCCCTGGGCCGCGGCGTGATGGCGCAGCCGGTTCGTCCGAGAGCAGAGCCGGTTCACTTGCGGGAGCTGTTTCGCGGGCGGGAATGGTCGATGCTCTTGGTGCTGGTCATCGGCTCGCTGCGGATCATCGCGGCAGCGGGAGTGCCGGTGCTGGTCGGATACTTGCTCGAGGCCCGCGGCTATTCCGCGAGCAGCACCGGCATCGTTCAGTCGTCGTTCATGTTCGGCATCGGCCTGGGGAGCCTGACCTGTGCGGCGCTGCTGAAGCCGCGCCACGAGCGGATGATTCTCTGGCTCTGCCCCGTCTTGGTGACGCCTGTTCTGCTGGTAATTCCGCTGGCAGCGTGGTGGTGGCTGCTGATGGCGAGCGTCGGCCTGTCCGGCTTGCTGCTGGGGATTTCGCTGCCGGTGCTGATCAGCTTTGGGCAGCAGCTCATGCCCGGCAGCCCGCGGATCGCCAGCTCGATCACGATGGGGGTGAGCTGGGGGATCGGCGGCGGCGCGGTTTCGCTGATCCTGCTGTTGTGCGTGGGGCTGAAAGGGTACGAGCCGGCATTTCCGATCTTCGCGGTCGCCACGCTCGCATCCAGCGTGCTGTGCATCTGGCTTCCGGCATTGGCTCACCCTCAGCCGGCTCAGGCGGCCGCCACATTAGCGGCCGAGCAGCCCCAGTCGGCCGGCGCGGGATCGTGATTTGACGAGTGCAGCCGGATTTTGCATACTTGCGTTTGCGTCAGGCTGCAACTCGAACGTGATTGCAGTCGCTGGTTCCTCGCCTATTCCGGCAAAATCCCATGATCCTCTTCTACGGCACGCAGTTCTACGGCAAGGTAGACAAGGTTCCCATGCTGGGGCACGTGGCGACTTCCTTCTTCTATATCCAGTTCGTGCCGCTGATTCCGCTCGGGTCGTACCTCGTGCTGGAGGACGGGCAAGGCTCGCTGAGCGTCGGCTTCAGCTTCAAGTCGCTGCTCGTGGCCTGGCTGCGGACGGCACTGGTCTTCGGCGCCGTCGGGCTGGCGATTGCCGGCATCCTGGCGACTGGCAATCGATCGACCCTGGGCATGGCTGCGAGTTTCGGCGGCGCGGTCGCTTGCATCGCCGCCATGATCGGCAGCTACTTTGTGCCGTTTGTCGGACAGGCCAGCTTTGAACGGGCGATGCGGCTGGCCGACCAGGTGGGCGTGAAGCCCGAATTCCGCTTGACGCTGGAAGTCCACTACGGCCGCAAGACGGCCCAGCAGGCCGACGCGGAACTGGCCGCACTGTACGACGCGGCGCAGAAGGAATTTGCCGCCCGCCAGGAGGAATATCAGCGGCAGGATGCGCAGCGGCAGGCGCAAATGGTCAATCCGTTTGCCCAGGGTCCGGCGTGACGGTCTTGCTAGCGTCACGCGCCAGCAGAGGCGAATTGGTCTAGTGGCCGCGGCCCCGATTGGGCTATCTTTCCCGGCTTCTCGGATGGTGAGTGGTGAGTGGTAAGCCGGCCACTTACGACTCACCACTCACCATTCACCACTCACGGCCTACCACGTGAAGAAGCTGTTTTCACTCGCCCTGGCGATTGCCGTCGTTGCCGGCGGGGCCTACGTTTTGTCGCAGCTCGAAAACGGGGATTGGCAGTGGCCGATCGCACCCGCCACGCACTTGGCTGCGCCCCCCGTCAAGCCGACCGACACGATTCGCATCGCCACCTTCAACCTCAACGTCTTTGGCGAGAAAAAGGTAAGCGATCGGCAGGTGATGGACTATTTGGTGCAGATCTGCCGCCATTTCGACATCATCGCCGTGCAGGAAATCCGCTCGCAGCAGCAGAACGTGCTGCCCCTGTTGGTCGCGGCCATGAATGCGGACGGCTCGCACTACGAATACGTGATCGGGCCGCGGCTGGGGCGGACCAGCAGCAAGGAGCAGTACGCGTATATCTTCGACGCGGTGAGCGTGGAAGTGGACCGCAACAAAGTTTACACCCTGCAAGACGACGACGACCTGCTCCACCGCGAGCCGCTGGTGGCCATGTTTCGCGTTCGCGGCCCCAAGCCTGAAGAGGCGTTCACGTTCAACCTCGTCAACATTCACGTCGATCCCGATGAGATCGACCGCGAGCTCGACGTGCTCGACGACGTCTTCTTGAGCGTCCGCAACTTCGCCTATCTCGACGGCACTCAGGAGGACGACGTGATCCTGCTGGGGGATCTGAACGTCAACGACAAGCACCTGCGGCAGCTCGGGGAGGTGAAGGGGATCACCTGGGTCGTGCGGGGCAAGCAATACACCAACGTGCTGCGGACGGCCCAGTACGACAACATCCTCTTCGACGCCCAGCGGACGGCCGAATACACCGGCCGTTTTGGCGTGTTTGATTTCGGGGAGGTGTACGGACTCTCCAATGAACAGGCGATGCTGATTTCAGACCACTTTCCCGTGTGGGCCGAGTTCAGCGTCTTCGAAGGCGGGCCGGCGATGGCGGGCGAATTGCCGCGGACGCGGTAAAGTTGGTGAGTGGTGAGTGGTGAAATGCAAAAGTCAAAATGTGGCAGGGAAACTCGCCTGCTGACTTTTGCATTTTGCATTTTGCATTGATCATTTTGTATTTCCGCCGATTGATTCACACGCTCTCACCACTCACCTACTTCATCTCCCCCGCCATCTCCAGCAGCGCGTCGAGCATCTTCTCCGACGCCCGCTCCTCCAGGCGGTTCGTTCCCAGCCACGTTTCGTAGCCGCCGAGCCGGTGATGCCGCGGCGTGGGAAGATAGCCGAAATAGCCGTGCGTCAGCGAGGCCAGGAATGCCGGCTTGATCGGGCTCCGCTCTTTGAACTCCAGCCCGATCTCGCAGAAGACCTCGCACGGCATCGTCCCGATGCACACGTCGCCGATCCGCAGGACTTGCAGCGGAATGCCGGCCGTTTCCGGATTCTCGGCCATCCGCATGGCGCGCTCGGCATAAATGAACGACAAGTCGGTCCTGCCCGGCGCCGGTCCTTTTTCGATGGTTTTTTTCGCCCATTCCAGTTGCTCGTCGGTCGGGTGCCGCCAGGCGATGGGCAGCTCGCGATAGCGGGAGTCGAGCGTCACGTCGCTCTGGTACTGCACCTTGTCGAGCGCGGCGTGGACCTTGGCGGCGACGTCCTCCGCCACGTATCGCATCTGCTCGTACGGCTCCTTTCGCGGTCGCCGCTCGCGGAAGTTGATATTGTTGATGTCGCCGCTGGTGCCGTTGGCCAGCAGCGCCACAAACGGCGGGTCGTAGTGCTCGGCATCGAGCAGCCGCGTTAGATGCGAGCAGAACATGCCAAAGTAATCGGCCGAGACGTGGCCGCTTCCCACGCCGCCGACATAGTGCAGCGAGTAGGCCGCGAAGATCGAGATGGGCCGGCCGCCTGGCTCGCGGACCGCCAGGAAGGAGATCGTCGGGTCGGTCGGGCCGGCCGGCTCCAGCAGGTTTTCGGGGCCCGACGGATTCATCTTCACCTGGTCGATGCCGCCGAACGGATTGGGGGGCATCGTGCCCGGCTTCAAGTGCCAGCGGCGGTTGAAGACGTGCTCGGGGGCTTCCGCCGTGCCGAAGCCGAGCTCGGCGGTGCGCAAGTTGTTGATCGCCCGTTTCACGCCGTCGGCAATACGCTGGGCGACGAATTTCTGGTAGTCGTCGAGCTCCTGCTCGTGCTTGAACCGGTTCTTTCCCAGCGCGCTTTGGGCGGAATGGGTGTGAGTCGCCGAGATGAAAACCCGGTCGGGAGAAAGGCCGCACTGCTTTTCGATCAGCTTGCGGGCCTCGTCGCTGACGTTGCGGTGAATGCCGAGGAGATCGCAAACGACGAGGGCCAATCGCGTTTTGCCGTCGTCGAGAACGAGACAGCGGGCGTGCAGCTCGTCGTGGATGTGCTTCGACGGAAACGGCGAGAAGCCGCCGACGACATCGCCGCCGATCGCGGGCGTGATGTTGCTCGTCGCAGCGCCGGCCTGCAAGGGCTCGCCGTACACGAGACGCGACGAAAGCATGAGGACGATCAGGGCCAGTCCCAGGCAGCGAAGTTGCAGCGGCATGAATCCATCTCCCACGAGGCGAACGAGCATTCCCCGGGAAGATCATAGCGGCTGGCCGCAAGTCGAGCTACTCACCGCGTTTCCCTTGCACCTGCCGCCGGCAGCGAAGACAATCGGATCATGCGATTGTACACGCCCCTGTTTCGAGTTGCCGGTCCCCTTCTCGGATTGCTGGCGATTGCCGAGTTGCTGCCGTCCGAGGCACTTGCCGCGGACGCATTTGACGAGCAGATTCGTCCCATCCTGGCGCGGCACTGCCTGGAATGTCACGGCGCGGAGAAGCCCAAGAAAAACTTCCGCATCGATGAGCTGACTGCCGCCATGACCGATGAGTCGGCCCGCAAACGCTGGCTGGCGGTGGAGAAGCGCGTCGCCGCCGGACAAATGCCGCCGAAGGCCAGGCCCAGGCCGACGGAAGGAGAGGTCAAGGCGCTTCGCGAGTGGATTGACGGCGGATTGGCGAGCGCCGCCGCCGCGGAGCGCGAGCAGGCTGAGGGCCGCGTCGTCCTGCGGCGGCTCAACCGGGTCGAGTACGAAAACACGATCCGCGACTTGCTCGGCATCGACGTCGAGCTGAAGCAACTATTGCCGGAGGATTCCTCGGCGGCCGGATTCGACAATGTGGGGGAAGCCCTGCACGTCTCGTCGTTCCTGATGGAGCGGTATCTCGATGCGGCCGACAAGGCGCTGGCGGTGGCGATCGCCAACGGTCCGCAGCCGCCGCTGTTTACGAAGCGGATGAGCATGAAGGAGGAACGGCACGTCAAGGTCACCACCGAGAAGGTTTTCCGGCACCTCGACAACGGCCTGGTGATGTTCAGCTCTTCCGCCTGGCAGGGGATCACCGTCACGCAGTTCTATCCCAAGGACCGCGGCAAATACCGCTTCCGGATTTCGGCCTATGGGTTCCAGAGCGACGGCAAGCCGGTGACCTACCGCGTCGATGCGGGTCCGATGCTGATGGGGACCAAAAACCACCTGGTCAGCTATTTCGACGCGGCAGCCGATCAGCCGACGGTCGCCGAGTTCGTGGACAATTTTGAAGCCCGCGATCACATTCGCATTCTGCCTTACGGCCTGGCATCGGCGCAGGCCGTCGATAAGATTGGCGCGGACAGCTACGAGGGGCCGGGGCTGGCGATCGAGTGGATCGACGTGGAAGGACCGCTGCACGACACGTGGCCGCCGGAGAGCCACCGGCGGATCTTCGGCGAGATGCAGCAGGCACCTGCGCCAAAGTACAACCAGCGCGACCGGGTGGAGGTCGTGTCGAGCGATCCGCCGGCTGATGCACGCCGCATCCTGAAAAACTTCACACGGCGAGCTTTCCGCCGCACAGTGACCGACGACGACGTGAATACGTTCGTTGCCCTGTTTGAGCAGAAGCTGGCCGACGGCTACTCCTTCGAGCAGGCGGTGCGCGTGGGGCTGAAGGCAATTCTCGTGTCACCGGAGTTTTTGTATCTCCGCGAGCAGCCGGGCCGGCTCGATGACTTCGCCCTCGCCAGCCGGCTGTCGTATTTCCTGTGGAGCACGATGCCCGATGAGGAGCTGTTTTCTCTCGCGGAAGCGGGAAAGCTGTCCGACACTCAAATGCTGCGGCAGCAGGTCGAGCGGATGCTGGCCAGCCCCAAAGCGGCCGCACTCACCGAGAATTTTGTCGGTCAGTGGCTGGGGCTGCGGGACATCGACTTCACCGAACCGAGCCACCTTCTGTATCCCGAATTCGACGACATGCTCAAGGTCTCGATGGTCCGCGAGACGGAGCTGTTCTTTGCCGAGGTCCTGAAAAACGACATGAGCGTGGCGAGTTTCGTGTCGTCGGACTTTTCGCTGCTCAACGGCCGGCTGGCCAAACACTACGGCATTCCCGGCATCGAGGGGTGGGAATTTCGCAAGGCGCCGCTGCCCCCCGAAAGCCATCGCGGCGGCGTGCTGACGATGGCCAGCGTGCTGAAGGTGACCGCCAACGGCACGACGACCTCGCCGGTGATGCGCGGGGCATGGGTGCTCAATCGCATTCTGGGAACTCCGCCCCCGCCACCGCCAGAGGATGTGGCGGCAATCGACCCCGACATCCGCGGGGCAACGACGATCCGAGAGCAGCTCGCCAAACACCGGCAGCTCGAATCGTGCGCCAGTTGCCACGCCGAGATCGATCCGCCGGGATTCGCTCTGGAAAGCTTCGACGTCATCGGCGGCTGGCGGGACCACTACCGCACCACCGGCAGCGGCAAATCGGTCGTCGTGGACGGACGGCGGATGCCCTACCATGAGGGGAAACCGGTCGATCCGTCGGATGTGCTCCCCAGCGGCGAGCGATTTGCAAACGTCGATGAGTTCAAGGCGCTGCTGATGCGCGACAAGGATCAGCTCGCCCGAGCGCTCACCGAAAAGCTGTTGACTTACGCTACCGGGGCAGTGCCGCGGGCGACGGATCAACCTGAAATCGAGGCGGTTGTGGGCAAGATCCGCGAGAAAGACTTCGGCCTGCGATCACTGGTACACGAGATTGTGCAGAGCGAGGCTTTTCGGCAAAAGTAGACCTTTGGGAGAAGACAGGAAAATGGGGGACAGGAAGATGGGGAAGGCAGATGCATCATTTGGAGGAGGCGCCATGCCGATTGAAGTTCATGCTGATTTGAGGCGGCCGTCACCGGATGAGTTTGCTGCTTTAGCCTACGATGTGATGGCATGTGCGTTTCAGGTTCACAATGAAGTGGGAAGGTTCATGGAGGAGATGGTCTACAAGCAATTGATTGCCCGCCGTTTTGGCGGCGTTGAGTTGGAGGTCCCAGTGCTTGTCAGTTGGGACGGATTCGAAAAACACTACTGGCTCGACATGCTCGTTGGCGGGGCGGCGCTCTTTGAATGGAAGGCCGTGGAAACGCTTGCGGCAGAGCATCGAGCGCAACTGCTCAATTATCTTTTGTTGTGTGACCTCCCGAAGGGAAAACTCGCCAATCTCCGACCAGAGCGTATCGAGCATGAGTTCGTCAATACTTCCCTGAGGCCGGAAGACCGTCACCGATTCGTCATTGAGGACAGTCAGTTCAATCCCCTGGATGATGCCGATCAGGCATGGAAGCAGTTCTTGGTCGCTGCCGTGCGAGACTGGGGCGCTGGACTGGATGTGAATTTGTACGATGCCGCGACCTGCCACGTCCTTGGCGGTCCCGAGAAGGTATGCCAGCGAATCGACATCGTCGTGGGCGGGCACCAGGTCGGCGCACAGAACGTCCGCGTAACGCCTTCCAACGCCGTCTGGAAAGTGACCGCGCTTGCGGAGCCTGGCCTCGATTTCGAATCGCACCTTCGCCGCTTCCTATCTCATACAACTCTTGACGCAGTGCATTGGGTCAATGTCAACCGGCGTCAATTGCTCTTCAAGACTTTGCTGCCGAATCCTTCCCGATCGGCGGAACTGGATCCAAATCATGCACTCTGATCCCCATTTTCCTGTCCCCCATCTTCCTGTCTTCTCCGGGCTGAACCGCCGCTCTTTCCTGCGCGCCGCCGGCGTTTCGCTGGCCCTGCCGCTCTTGGACGCATTTGCACCGCGCAGATTGATTGCCGCAGGGGATGACGCTTTGCCGCCCCGCCGGATGGTCTGCATCTGCACGCCGCTGGGGCTGCACCCGCAGACTTTCTTTCCGGAGAAGGCGGGCAAAGACTACGAGCTGACGCCGTATCTGGAAACGCTCAAGGACTTCCGCGACGACTTCACGGTCATCTCCGGCCTGTCGCATCCCGAAGTGGGCGCGTCGCACGATTCGATCTTCAGCTTTTTGACCGCCGCGCCGCACCCGGAGCAGCGGGCCGGATTCAAGAACAGCATCTCGCTCGATCAGTTCGCGGCCGATTACATCGGCACGCAAACGCGCTTCCCCAGTCTCTCCCTGTCGTGCGAGGGGTTCAGCCTGTCGTGGACGCGCAGCGGAGCGCTCGTCCCATCCGACTCGTGGCCCTCGAGCGTCTTCGCCCGGCTGTTTCTCGAAGGGCGGCCCGACGAGGTCGAGGCCCAGGCCCGCCGGCTCCGCGATGGGCGGAGCATCCTCGACGCGGTCGGCGGCCAGGCGAAGTCGATGCAGCACGGCCTGGGAGCGGCCGACCGCGAGAAGCTCGACGAATACTTCACCAGCGTCCGCGAGCTGGAGCAGCGGCTGGCGAGCAACGAAGAGTGGGCGAAGAAACCCAAACCGAAAGTGGACGCCAAGCAGCCGCAGAACATCGCCAACTCAGCCGATCTCGTCGGTCGGGCTCGGCTGATGTTCGATCTTGTTCACTTGGCACTCCAAACCGACTCGACCCGGCTGATCACGCTGATGCTGTTGGGGACCAGTCTCGTGCCGCCCGTGCAAGGTGTGTCACTGGGGCACCACGATTTGTCGCACCACGGCCAGGACCCCACCAAGATCGACCAACTCCAGAAGGTCGAAATGGAGAAGCTCAAGACCTTCCGCGAATTCCTCGCCAAACTCAAGGAGACCAAGGAAGACGGCGAGTCGCTCCTCGACCGGACGACCGTCTTCTTCAGCAGCAACCTGGGGAATGCGGCCACGCACGCGACCAAGAACCTGCCGGTAATCCTGGCCGGCGGGGGCTTCCAACATGGCCAGCACCTGGCGTTCGATCCGGCCAAACCGCCGCCCCTGTCCAATCTTTACGTTTCCATGCTCCAGCGGCTGGGGATCAAAGCGGACCAATTCGGCTCCAGCACGGGCACGCTAACTGGCCTGAAGGCGGCCGGCTGACCAGCACTGCGTATCTTTGGGTAAGATACGCCCCATGCTGTCTCGCTCGGCAAGCCTCGACATTCTCTCCGGCCGGCGACGCGGCATTGTGGCGGCTTGTTTGCGCGGGACGCTGGCTGCTGCCGAGCCGCTCTACGGCTGGTTCATCCGCCGGCGAAACGGCCGTTACAATCGCGGCGCGCTGCCGATCACGCGGGTCGAAGCCCCCGTGATCAGCGTCGGCAATCTGACCGTCGGCGGCACCGGAAAAACGCCTCTGGTCTGCTGGCTGGCGAAGTGGTTTCAAAGCCGCGGCATTCCCGTGACGTTGATCAGCCGCGGATATGGCAAGAGCCAAGGCCCTAACGATGAGGCGCTCGAGTTGGAGGCGAAGCTGCCCAGTGTGCCGCACCTTCAGAACCCCGATCGAGTCGCCGCTGCTGCCCAATCGCTGGCCAAGAACCCGCGGCAAATACTGATCCTGGACGACGCTTTCCAGCACCGCCGCATCGCCCGCGATCTGGACATCGTGCTGCTGGATGCGCTCGAGCCGTTCGGTTACGGCCGGCTGCTGCCGCGAGGGCTGCTTCGCGAACCAGTCGAGGGGCTGGCGCGGGCGCATGTCGTGGGGCTTTCTCGTGCGGACGCCATCGTGCCTTCGCGGCGAGAGCAGATCCGCCAGGAAGTCGCGCGACGGGCGCCGCAGGCCGCGTGGCTCAAGCTGACGCATCGGCCGGCTGGATGGATCAATGCGTCCGGTCAAAAACTGCCGCTGGAAGCGCTGCGGGGCGAAGGCGTCCTGGCGTTCTGCGGGATCGGCAACCCGGCCGGCCTTGCGCATTCGCTCTGGTCTGCCGGCGTGAAAACAGTTGCTCTGCGCGAGTTTCCCGATCACCACGCCTATACGAACCGCGATTTCACAGAACTGGGCGACTGGTGCAGCCGCCAAAGTGCCGCAGCCGCCATCGTCTGCACGCACAAGGACCTCGTAAAAATTCCGCGCGAGCGGATGGGCACGCTGCCGTTGTGGGCGCTGGCGGTGGAGATGGAAATCAGTGCCGGCGGCGAGCGACTACAGTCCTACCTCGAAGAACTGGCGGCGCGCGTCCGCTGACTCGCCCTATCGCGTCACGTCCACTCATGCCGCGGGAACGAATCGTCCTGCACATCTCCGCGATAGACGACCGAGATGTCGTTGATCACCTCGACGCCGTCCACCGCCATTCGCACCAGCTCCTGTGCCAGTTGCTTGTGGTAATACGAATCGACGTTGCCCCGCAGCACGATCGCATCGCAGTCGGGGAGCACGTGCAACTGACGCAGCACGTAGATTCGGCTGCTCATCAGGCGGGCGCGGGCCTGCTCCACCATGTCCATAAACAGCAATTCGGCCATCTTCTTGGGCCTCCCTCCTTGGCCGTTAGCTCGCGCCGCGAGCAACGGCAGTTTCCGATACTGGCGAATAGAATCCCCTTGACGGGGGCACTTAGGCTCTCGGAATTCCCGTAAGGCCCAAGTGTAGGCATGCAACCTCAAATGTCAACGTGGCTGCCCGAAGTCTTACGGAATCTTTCCGGATTTCTTCAAATGTGCTAGCACCTCGTCGGCCAGCTCCTCGGCACTGCGGCCCGCGCCGCCGTCCAGCCGCAGCTCCGGTTGCAGCGGCGGCTCGTACGGATCGTCAATGCCGGTGAATTGCTTGATCTCTCCGGCCCTCGCTTTCTGGTAGAGCCCCTTGGGGTCGCGCTCTTCGCAAACGGCCAGCGGCGTGTCCACAAACACTTCCAGAAAATCGTCCGGCCGGCCGCGAGCCACGACCTGCCGCCGCACGGCGTCCCGATCGGCCCGGTAGGGGCTGATGAATGCCGTCAGGGTCACGATTCCCGCCGCGGCAAATAGCTCTGCGACGGCGCCGACCCGGCGGATGTTTTCCTGCCGATCGCCGGGTGCAAAGCCCAGCCCAAAACGCTCTGCAAACTCCGGACCATAGGAGGCGAGCATTTCCGGCGCGGCGTTCAGGCTGTGGCGGACGTTGTCGCCGTCGAGCAGAAACGTGTGAACGCCGCGCTC
>DATKDU010000433.1:0-4410 GCA_035512595.1 Pirellulaceae bacterium | reverse complement strand
GAACCGGGCAGCGACCCGCCGGGATTCCTCTTCGTAGAGCTCCGGGCTGAGCTGCTGGAGATAGGCTGGGGGCTCGCAGTTGGGATACTCCCAGGTGACGCCGAACAGGCCGACCAGCGACTCCGGGTAGTCGGCCGGGTTATACAGCCGGCCTAACCTGCGCCGGGCTGCGGCCTTGAGCTCGGAAAAGTGGCGGTCAAGGTTGGCCACCGATTCGTCCAGCTCCTGCCGCAAGCTGGTGAGCTTGGTGTCGAACAGGCCAATCTCATCCCGGCGGATCAACCGCACACCCGGCTCCGGGTATGGCACCGACATACTCTTCAAGAATTGCACGACCTGACTCTTGAGCGCGGTGACGGCCTTGAAGGCCGGGTGGGACGTGTCGATCAGCTTCTTGCCGGCGGACAGGTAGGCGCCCTCCGCACCGAAGGCATCGGCGGCTTGGGCTTTCTGCTCGGTGTTCAGCGACTTTCGGACGCCGAACCAAGTGAAATGCAGGGCCACAGCCGCCATCGACCCCCGCAGCCGCTGGGCCGGGGAGAGCGAGCTGTCGGCCCGTGGCTCATCAACCAATGTGGACATGCAAAGTGGTTCCTGTGGATGGTGTAGTGACGGGGAAGAACGGAATTACAATCGCCGGCCCTGGCGTCTTTCGCAGCGTGCTGTAGCGAGCCAGCGGACGCCGAATTGCCCGAGCACAGCCAGGTGGAGCAGACTATTGGCGATCCGGTGTAAATCGGCCGCTTCGTCGCAGCTCGGCGTCCTGCCGGCTCAGTTGAGCAACCCGGCTCGATTGCTTCGTGAGATGCGTTCGTCCGCTTGGAATTCAGTAAGGCGTGTTGCCCCTACCCGCGTCGGTCGATGACCATTGCCGTCTGCTCCGATAGGGGGCGGAGGCGATTTTGAGCATCCCTCGTCGCGTCCTCGGATTGATTGCGGGCAGATTCTGGTTCGACCACAATTGGGGCCATGTCCGACGTCACCCGCATCCTGTCGCAGATCGACTCCGGTGATCCAACCGCCGCCGAGCGGCTATTGCCGCTGGTCTATGACGAGCTGCGGAAGCTGGCCGCCGTCAGGCTGGCCCAAGAAAAGCCAGGGCAAACGCTCCAGGCGACGGCGCTGGTCCACGAGGCGTATGTGCGGCTGGTGGATGTTGAGCGGGACCAACACTTCAACAGCCGCGGACACTTTTTTGGTGCGGCGGCCGAGGCCATGCGTCGCATTCTTGTGGATCAGGCGCGGCGCAAGCAGACCGACAAGCATGGCGGCGGCCGGCTGCGACTGGAACTCCCGAGCGACCTGGCCGGGCCAGCCGCCCGCACGGAGAATCTGGTCGATTTGGACGAAGCGTTGACCCGGCTCGAGCGGCACGATCCTGACGCTGCCCGGCTCGTGAACCTGCGTTACTTTGCCGGCCTTTCGCACCAGGAAGCCGCAGATGCCATGGGCATCAGCCGGGGAGCGGCCGACCGACTCTGGGCGCTGGGCCGTACCTGGCTGTTCCGCCAATTGTCGAAATAGTTGATCCCTTCCACTTTTCGCGCGCAAGCCTCCCTCGCTTCTCGCACTGACAAGTGAGGCCCTTTGCAATCGGCTGGATGCGATTCATGACCACCTGGAATCCACAAGCGAACGCCCTGTTTCTCGATGCCGTGGAGCTGCGTGTCCCGCACGAACGCCTGGAATTCTTGGATCGCACCTGCGCCGACAACGCGGAGCTGCGAGCGGAAGTCGAAGCCATGCTCGCGGCCAGTGAGAAGGCTGGCAGCTTTCTGGAAGCGGGCCCGGCCCGCGGGGTCGACACCCTCGCGCAGCCCGTCACCGAACGGCCCGGTTCAGTCATCGGCCCCTACAAGCTCTTGCAGCAGATCGGCGAAGGGGGCATGGGTGTGGTCTGGATGGCCGAGCAGACCGAGCCCGTCAAACGCAAGGTGGCCGTCAAGGTCATCAAGCCTGGAATGGACAGCCGCCAGGTCATCGCCCGCTTCGAGGCCGAGCGGCAGGCGCTGGCCATGATGGATCACGTCAACATCGCCCGCGTTCTGGATGCCGGGACCACCGAGGCTGGCCGGCCGTACTTCGTTATGGAGCTGGTCCACGGCGTACCGATCACCAAGTACTGCGACGACAACCATCTTACCCCGCGCGAGCGGCTGGAGCTGTTTGTGCCGGTCTGCCAGGCGATTCAGCACGCCCACCAGAAGGGAATCATCCATCGCGACATCAAGCCGTCGAACGTGATGGTCACGCTCTACGATGGCAAGCCGGTCCCCAAGGTGATCGACTTCGGCGTCGCCAAGGCGACCGAGCAAAAGCTAACCGAGCGGACGCTTTTTACCCAATACGGCACCATGGTCGGCACGCTGGAATACATGTCGCCCGAGCAGGCGGAGATGAGCGCCCTGGGCGTCGATACCCGCAGCGACATCTTTTCGCTGGGCGTGCTGCTGTACGAGCTGCTGACGGGGAGCACGCCGCTGACTCATAAGCGGATGAAGGATGCAGCCTACGCCGAGATTCTCCGCATGATTAAGGAGGAGGAGCCCCAGAAGCCAAGCACGCGGCTGAGCGAATCGGGCGATGCGCTCGCCTCGATCTCGGCCCAGCGGCACATGGAGCCGGCCAAGCTCTCGAAGCTGATGCGCGGCGAGCTGGACTGGATCGTGATGAAGACCCTGGAGAAGGACCGCACCCACCGCTACGAGACGGCCAGCGGGTTGGCGGCCGACGTTCAGCGCTACCTCTCCGACGAGCCGGTCCAGGCCTGCCCGCCGTCAGCGGGATACCGCTTCAGGAAGTTTGCCCGGCGCAACAAAGTGGCCCTGGGGGGCGCGTCGGCAGTCGCGGCGGCACTGCTGCTGGGAATCTTCGGAACGTCTTGGCAGGCGTACCGGGCTACGCAACAGCGGGATCGCGCGGTCGCGGCCGAGGAGTTGGCCGAGAAGCGTTTGGAAGCGGAGGTCGAAGCGCGCCGAGATGCCGAATCCGAGCGTCAGAAGGCGGTGTTGACCCGCGAGGAAACCGAAACGCAGCGCCAAATCGCCGAGGCCCAGCGCCAATTGGCCGAGGCCAATTTGCAGAAGGCGCGCGAGGCGGTGGATCAGATGCTGACTCGGGTCGCCGAGGAGCGGCTGAGGGATATCCCGCAGATGGAGCCAGTGCGCCGCGCGCTGTTGGAGGACGCGCTCAAGTTCTACCAGGGGTTTCTCCGGCAGAGCAGCACCGATCCCGGCATGCGGCGGGAGACGGCATACGCCTACCACCGCGTAGGGTTTATTCAGAATCACCTCGGCCAGCCGACCGAAGCAAAGGACACCTACCAGGAGGCCATTTCCCTCTTGCAGAAGCTGGTGGCTGAGTTTCCTTCGGACGTGGACTACCGCACGGCGCTCGCCGATAGCTACGGTGAGCTGGGTGGTGTGTTGACATACTACCTCGCTAATCCTGAGGAAGCTGAGAAAGCGCTGCGTGAGTCGCTGTCCATCCGGGTTCAGCTCGCCGCGCAGCACCCCGGTGTCGACGCGCACAGGTCTGGCGTGGCCGACGCTCAAATCCCTCTGGCCATCGCACTGAGTAATGCCCGACTTGGCAGCCGGCTTAGCGAAGCAGAAGAATTACTCCGCCAGGCTTTGGCGGTGCGCGAGAAACTGGCGGCCGAATATCCGTCGCAGTATGGGGACAGCCCTGCTTGGGTTCTGGCGGAGCTGGGCCGTGTTGTGGCGTGGGCCGGCCGACCCCAGGAAGCTGAGACACTGCTCCGGGAAGCCCTGGCGATTTGTGAGAAATACATGGCGGAGGACCCTACGGCGCACTGCCGCTGTAAGGGCGTCGCCGATATGCGGCTCAGGCTAGGCGAGCATCTTCTCAAGACGGGCCAGCCGCACAAAACGGAGGAGATGCTCCGTCAAGCGCTCTTGCTCCATACACAGGTGGCGAGCAAGTTCCCTAGTGTTCCGCGTAACCGTGCGGACCTGGGGGGCACCTACCTGCACCTTGGTCATGCACTGGCGGCTTCTGACCGTGCAGCGGAGGCAGAACAGGCCTATCGGCAGGCACTGGAAATATTGGAACGGGTGCTACTGGAGGCTCCCCGCACACTGACCTGGCGCACGCGCCTGGTACAGAGCCAGGACAGCTTGGTGCAACTGCTCCAGAATGACGGCCGAAACGAGCAAGCCGAGCAACTCTGTCGCCAGGCAGTGGCCTCTTTCGAGAAGCTGGCGACCAGCTTTCCGACGGTGGTTGAGTATCGGCTCAATTTGGCTGGCAGGCACCTAGCCTTGGCGACCCTGCTGAGGGACATCGGCAAACCCGATGAAGCGGCCAACGCCTACCGGCAGGTCTTGGCCAATTTCGAGAAGGCCATCGAGTTGGGGTTGCAAGATGCCACGGCCCTCAACAACACGG
>DATKDU010000432.1:0-5510 GCA_035512595.1 Pirellulaceae bacterium | reverse complement strand
GTCGTGATGACCCACCCGGTCCGCAAACGATCTGGCTGGGCCTGCAGCGCATGTACGATCTGGCACTGGCCTGGAACACATTCGGACCAGGGGCCGCCAGGAACCAGCAACTCGAGGAAAGTTGTGTATAACAACGAGGGCATCGCCCTGGGTACGCGTGTACACCGCGGCGTCCATCCAGCCCTGAAAGGGCGACACGACCGGCCTTTCAGCGGCTCAAGCCGGATAGCGCAAGCCTCGTGAACGAGGCTCAAGCGCACAAAAAGTACAGAAAGCGTGCCGTGTCGCCACCCCAACCCGTCATGAATGCCGGGCCGAAAAGGCCAACGGCCGTAAACGGCCGTCGTAGCTCGGCGGCTCACCCGTGCCCAGTCTGCCTCCGGGTGCAGCCGGACGACGGTGATGGAACGTGTTTCGGCGGGTCGGCGTCTTGTCAAACACGCTCTTGATCGACCTCTTGGGTCTTGGCAAAGTCACTGCCGGGCCGCACGGCCAACGTGGACGTGCCACACGTTCAAACCGTGCCACACCGCCGCACTGTTATGTGCCGCTCTGCCGTTCCCGCTTCATGCGAGCGATCGTAGCGAGCACGTCATCTCGATTCTTTGCCGAGGTGATCCATCTCGGCAGCCTGTTTACAAAGCTTTTGTTGGCCCACCCAAATTGACTATCGCGGACATGTTGCCTGAGTTTTGCGGCCACATATTTTTCGATCAGCTCCAGGTGGCGCCAATTGTACGCCCAGATTTCGTTTGAGCCGCACGCGCCGCGAATCCAGAGAACCTCATTGAAGTAATCATCCCGTGGAGGAGATTCACGCCAGCACCGGTGGATGCCAGCTTCGTTCCAGTCACGCGTCAATGCGCAATGTGGACAGACGAGTCGGCGAGGAGCGAACCAGTCACGTCTGGCACTTTCACATGTGATCGGCTTATGTGACGCGCACTTGCCGCAGCGCGGGCATTCGACCAACACCTCATCGGCCATCAGTGAGTAAATGGTATCACCCGGATCGGCGAATCGCTGATTGTGTTGCTGTGGTTCCATTCTGCGGCTCACTCGGCACATAGCTCACATCAATTCCAGCACCGGATCGCGATCATCCAGAATATACATCGGCCGGTTGCTTGGATGGCAAACCGGAAGACTCTTGAATTCTCCTGCCCCGAGCCGCGCCCAGCAAACGGTTGGCCCGTTCAACGACGCCGGGGTGCGGAAGGTATCGCGGCCCCATCCACCTGGTGTGGATGGACCGAAAGATGGTGAGCTAGAGATACGATCCGCCGGCCGCACGCCCCCATCCGGCTCGCCCGGATGGACGCGAAGATCCCTGGGCTCGGTTCCGCGGCACTCGCTGCGGCGCCTGTAGCTCACCATCTGCTTCACCATCCGGGCGAGCCGGATGGGGTCGGAGTTTTTTTGACTTAGGGAATAATTGTCCACGTTCGCGCATCTAACAGATAGGCCCCCGGTGCGCGGGGCTGCTGGCGGGCGATTGGCCGGCCGGGTGTTGTTTGACAAAACGGTAGTCCAAAGCCAGGAGCCAGGGGCCAGGGGCCAGGGGCCAGGGGCCAGGAGCCAGGGGCCGATAAGGCGCGGAGCTGATCTGGCGCTGAAACGGGCTTATTCAAGGAAAATCCGGCTGTTTTTATAAGTGATTGGAGGGTAAGGGGTTAAGTCGGGAGAGGCCAATGGGAGCAGGCTGCGGTCGCTTATTAAAGAAAAATCGCGTGGTTTCTGTAAGCGGTTGCCAGGAAAAGAGTTAGATGCGAAAATCGGGCGTAAAAAAGGGCCGAAATCGCTTATCACTGCGGGTTGGGGAGTGGCGGGCGCAAACGCGCTATAATCGACCCGGCACAAATGCGCTATATTTTGCTGTAAGATGCAGCCGGGGAAGAATTTGCGTCACGCCAACGGGCGGCGCAAACGCGCTGTCACCAGTAGGTCCCGCTTGCCGAGCGGGACCTTGGATTGGCGGCGGTACTTCGGAGGTCCCGTCCGGCAGACAGGACCTACTTGCGGGCGCAAACGCGCTATAATCGACCCGCACAAATGCGCCATATTTTGCCGCAAGGTGCAGCCGGGGAAGAAGTTGCGTCACGCCAGTGGGCGGCGCAAACGCGCTATCACGAAGTCGAGGCGGAGCCTCGGGGGGAAGTGCGTTCCACAAGCCCGACGCGCAAGCGAGGGAAACGGCCTGTCCCTCGCTTGCGCGTCGGGCTTGGGAAACGCGGCCCCTGACCTCTGAACCCGGAGGAATCAGGGGGCTGACGCCCCCCGCTCGCCTGAGCAATCAGGGGGCTGCCCCCCGCTCGCCTCGCCCCGGCACTGGCAGCCCCATCTCCGCCAGCAGCAGCTTCATGTCGTCCCAGACGTACTTCTTGGCGTCGGGGTTGCGGAGCAGGTACGACGGATGGTAGGTGGCCAGCACTTTGCTCCCCCGGTACTGGTGGAAGCGGCCGCGGAGCCGGCCGATCGCGTCGGCCGTTTCCAGCAGCGTCTGGGCGGCAACCGCCCCGGCACACACGATGTACTCCGGCTGCAGGATCGTCAGTTGCCGCTCCCAGAACGGGCGGCAGTTGGCCACTTCGTCCGGCTCGGGGGTGCGGTTGTCCGGCGGGCGGCACTTGAGCGTGTTCATGATGTACACGTCGCCCCGCTGCCAGCCGCAGGCCTCGATGATCTTGGTCAGCAGTTGGCCGGCCCGGCCGACGAACGGCTCGCCTTGGCGGTCCTCGTCGGCCCCCGGCGCCTCGCCGAAGAAGACGACCCGCGGCATTGCCGTGCCGACGCCGTAGACCGTTTTCGACCGATTGCGAACGAGAACCGGGCACAGGACGCACTTGGCCACGTCGCAGCTTTCGGCTTCGAGTGCCGCTTGACGCTCGGTCTTGTCGGCCAGAGGCAGGGGATACGGCTCGCCGAGCAGCGAAGTGCCGCGGGAGGCAAAGGGAACGGGCCGGGCAGTGCGGGGCATAGCGGGTTCTGTCGGGCGAGGGGCGGGGCGCGGCGGCGCAGGACGAGACGCGGGAGGCTGGGGCGCAGGTAGACCCTCACCCGGCCTGCGGCCACCCTCTCCCACGGGGAGAGGGGTTTGTGCGGGGGGCAGGCGGCCGATCTGCTGCACGCCGGCGCGCGACAGGCTTTCCAGCCGCTGGAGGAGCATTCGGTGGATCGCATCTGCCGACATCGGAAACTCCGCCGCTGGAAAGGGGGAAGTATAGCGATTTTAGTAGGACAGGTTTCCAACCTGTCCAGAAGAAACACTGGACAGGTTGAAAACCTGTCCTACGAACCTGGTTCCATGATAGCGTCGGGGCGCTGCGAAGCTGGTGAAGATCGCCAGTCTTTGCCGCCTGCGGCCTATCTGGCGGTTTCGGGGAGCGAAGCGGCGGAAACGAAAATGCTGCCAATGCCGAGGAGGGGCGGCCGATGGGTAGTGTGCCGGCGCGAGTCGGACCCCGCATCAAAACCCACCCTCGCTAAAAGTGCGGCAGCCATCGGCTGCGACTTGACGATCCCCGCGTCGAGCGGCACTTTTAGCGCGAAGCCCGATGAGGGCTCGGCCGTATTCGCGGCCGAGTCCTCTCTTCGTTTCTTGCTTCTGGCGCGTGGAGTCGATAATCTGTGCCCTGGGAAATCGAACCGTTTTCGCCAAGGCACACTCATGACCGCCGCCGAAATTGTCGCCGAACTCAAGAAGCTGGGGAGCGAATCGTACAAGCGGACGCTGCTGAAGCACGGGGCCAAAGAGCCGTTCTTCGGCGTCAAGATCGAGGACCTGAAGAAGATCCAGAAGCGGATCAAGATGGATTATCAGCTCGCGCTTGACCTGTTCGACACGGGGATTGGCGACGCGATGTATCTCGCCGGGCTGATTGCTGACGACGAGAAGATGACCAAGAAGGATCTGCAGAAGTGGGCCGAAGCGGCGGACTGGTATTTTCAAAGCGAATACGCGGTGGCCTGGACGGCGGCCGAAAGCCGCTATGGCTGGGAGCTGGCGTTGAAGTGGATCGATTCGAAGAAGGAAGGGATTGCCGCCACTGGCTGGTCCACGCTCAGCAGCCTGGTGTCGATCAAGCCGGACGAGGAGCTCGATCTGGTGGAGCTCAAGCGGCTGCTGGGACGCGTCGAGAAGACGATCCACGATGCGCCGAACCGGGTCCGCTACGTGATGAACGGCTTTGTGATTGCCGTTGGCAGCTATGTCGCTCCGCTGACGGAGCAAGCGACGAAGACGGCCAAGAAGATGGGCCAGGTGACGGTGGACATGGGAGAGACGGCGTGCCAGGTGCCGGATGCAGCCCTGTACATCGACAAGGTGAAGAAGCGCGGTTCGATCGGGAAGAAGCGGAAGATGGCGCGGTGTTAGGTTTCGGATTTTCCACTGCGCCGACTGGAGAAGTGCTGAGCCATGTATGACTCCGGAACCGGACGTAGCCGCTTTGGAATCGCACTCATTCTGGGGCTGTATTCGGCCGCTGCCGAGTTCCGCAGACCCGTTATTTTAGTGCCGCCCGCTTTTCGCCAATCGTCGCCAGGAGCAGCTTCTGCGGATCGGCGAACTTCTTGACCCCTTCCTCCATCAGCACGGCTTCCATCTTCGCCACATCAACCTTCTGGGCGATCTCCGCCACGATCGGTGCCGGCGGCATGGCATCGACCTGCCGCGTGAAGGTCCGGCCGCTGGCGGCCACGGCGTCGTTGGTAGCCGGCGGATTGGTCTGTATGTCGCTGCCGGCAAAGGCCGCGACGTATTTCCACGGCGGATCTTCGGGCTTCTTGGTGCCCGTGCTGGCGAAGATGATCTCCTGAGCAAGCGGCGCCTGCTTGCCGGCCCACCATTGTTCGTTGTCGGCCCAGATCTGTTTGACGTTGACAATGCCGACGAGACCCTGAGCGGCGGGGCTCAGCTCGGGGACGTGCTTCTCCGTGTAGATGTCCACGCGGGAGACGAAGATGCTGTAGACGCTCTTGAACTTCGCCAGGTCGCCGCGGCGCTGCGCTCCGCGCCATACGGCCTCGCGGGCGGCGTGGTATTGCCGTGGGGAGAAGATCAGCGTGACGTTGAGGGTCACGCCGGCGGCACACAGCTCTTCGAGGGCAGCCAGCCCCGCCGGTGTGGCGGGGACCTTGATCATCCGGTTCTTGTGTCCGGCGGACCACTTTTTTCCCAGCTCCAGATAGCGTCGGACCCGCTCGTCGTGCGGAATGTTGAGGGACGGCTCTTCCAGCAGCGGATCGAGCTCGAAGCTGACATAGCCGTCGTTCCCTTGGGTCTGCTCCCAGACGGGGAGGAAGACCTCCTGAGCCTGCCGCACGAGCTTATCGGTGAGCTTCCAGGCGACCTCGTCGTCGGACAGCCCTTCGCCAATCAGCCGCTTGAGGTCGTCGTCGAAACGGCCGGTGCGGATTAAGTCGGAGATGATCACCGGGTTGCTGGTCGCGCCGGTGGCCCCTTCCGCCCGGTTCTTCTTGACGAGGTCGGGATCGATCGAATCGAGCCA
>DATKDU010000431.1:0-2562 GCA_035512595.1 Pirellulaceae bacterium | reverse complement strand
CTTTCGCTGCAAATCGGCAGCGGACAAACGGTGGAACCTGACGCCGAGGACAGCGACGGGGGCGGAGAGATGATGGACCTTTCGCCCTGAGATACAATGGCCGCATGACTCTGGCGGAATCTCATCCAGTCGACGAACCGTATTCTGGGAAGTCACGATGAAGCACCTATTTGCACTCGCGGCGTCCGTTTCCTTGGGTTTCGCGTGCGTCGGTTCAGCGACGGCCGCACCCAACCTGATCCTCTTCGTCACCGACGATCAAGGGCCCGATGCGGGGTGCTACGGCAATTCGGTGATTCAGACGCCGAATCTGGATGCCCTGGCCAAGAGCGGCATTCGGATGACGCACGCGTTTTGCACGACGGCGAGCTGTAGCGCCAGCCGGAGCGTGATCCTGACGGGGCTGTATAACCACGCTAGCGCCCAATACGGCCACGAGCACAGCTACCATCACTTCCGCACCTACGACAACGTCAAGTCGCTGCCGGTGCTGCTGAGTGCCGCGGGGTATCGCACGGCGCGGATCGGCAAATTCCACGTCGGGCCGCCGGAAGTTTACAAGTTCGACATCGCCCTGCCGGGGAACGCCCGCAGTCCGGTCGAGATGGCGGAGAATTGCCGCGAGCTGATTGGCGCCAAGAGCGACAAGCCGTTCTTCCTGTATTTCTGCACGGCCGATCCGCATCGAGGGGGCGGGAAGATTGGCGCACAGGCGAGCGGGGGGCGTCAGCCCCCTGATCAGGCGGCGGACAAACGCGGGGGAATCAGGGGGCTTACCCCCCCCGCTCGCCGGGAAATGTTGCCCGACGCCTTCGGCAATCGGCCGCAAGGGTGGCCGGGGATCAAGGAAGTGAAGTACGACCCCAAGGACGTGATCGTGCCGCCGTTTCTCCCCGACACGCCCGCCTGCCGCGCGGAGCTGGCACAGTATTACCAGTCGGTCTCGCGCATCGATCAGGGGCTGGGGCGATTGATGGAGATCCTCAAGGAGTCAGGCCACGACGACGACACGCTGGTCATCTTCACCAGCGACCACGGCATTGCGTTCCCGGGCGCGAAGACGAACTTGTACGAGGGAGGCATGCGCGTGCCGATGGTCGTGCGGCTGCCGGCGGCGAGCGGGGGGCGTGAGCCCCCTGATGGCGCCGGCGCTGACCCCGGTTCAATCAGGGGGCTTACGCCCCCCGCTCGCCAAGAGGTCGCTCGCCAAAACAGGGTCTGCCACGCCATGGTCAATCACGCCGATCTGACGCCGACGCTGCTCGACTTTGCCGGCGCGCTGCCCCAAGACCACAAGTTCCACGGCCGGTCGTGGAAGGAGGCGGTGACCGAGGAGAATCCCCAAGGATGGGACGAGGTACACGCCTCGCACACGTTCCACGAGATCACCATGTACTACCCGATGAAGGTGATTCGCACGCGGACCCACAAGCTGATCTGGAACATCGCCTGGCCGCTTCCCTTCCCATTCGCCTCCGACCTGTGGGCAGCCTCGACCTGGCAAGACGTCTATCAGCACGGTCCGGACACCGCCTATGGAAAACGCAGCGTGCGGCAGTACATCCACCGGCCACAGTTCGAGCTCTATGACCTGGCCGCCGACCCCGACGAGACAAAAAACCTGGCCGATGATCCCCAGCACGCGAAGCTGCTGGCCGAGCTAAAAGGGAAGCTCAAGGAATTTCAGAAACGGACGGACGATCCGTGGATTTTGAAGTGGGATTACGAGTAGCGCCACCTCGGTGCTGAAATCGGCAGGTTCCGAGTTCAAGGTTCAAAGTTCAAAGTTGTGAGCCTCCAACTTTGAACATGGAACTCACTTTCACTCCGGCCCGATATACAGCACGTCCTCTCCTCCGAGACCCCGGCGCGCACGCGGCGGCAGCGGCGGGACGGGGGTGTTCTCGTCGATGTACATCACCTCCACCGAATTGCCGGCGAGCTGCACCCCGCGGCCGCGGCGCTGGTATTTGACCACGTTCGTCACCGGCAGCTCCGCTTTGTCGCGCAGCGGCCGCAGATCGACCGGCAGGTCGAAGCCGCACTCTTTCTCGTACCAGTTCTTGGCCGAGTAATTGGCCGCCTTGTCGAGGTTGAGGTGCGCCCCGCGGGCCACGTCCCACAATCGCTCGACCAGGATGTCGAGCGTCAGGTCGCTGGTCCACGGCAGGCCGATCTCCGCCAAGTTCAGAAAGCCGCTGAAGGAGACGTTGGGATGGACGATTGGCGTCAGCCAGCGGACGTCGGGGGGCCGCTCGGGATACGAGTAGGGCATCCGCAAATCGATCTCGTGCAGCTCAATCACCGAGACTTCGCTGCTCATCCCCTCGCGGCCCAGCCCTTTGCCGCGGAAGGTGAGGGTGTACCGGTCGGGCGGCTCGCCGGCCGGCTCGAACGACAGGATCGAGCTGTCGGCCCGGAGCTTTTCGAGTGCCGCCAGGTCGGCGGCCAGTCGGGCGTTGCGGGGGTCGGTGTCCATGTGGACCGTGTGTTGGTTAGGGGCGCTATATCCCTACTCTAATTCGTCCCCTGCGGCTCGTTCTTGGGAGCCCGAATTTCCGG
>DATKDU010000430.1:0-12184 GCA_035512595.1 Pirellulaceae bacterium | reverse complement strand
TGCGGCCTTCGGCAGTGGCAGTTATCATCGAAAGAAGCATACCTTAGCTCCGCAAGTTCCGTCCGCCGAAATCGCCAAACCTATGCCAAACCCTGCCGAAAAGGCCGATTCTGCCGCTCCGCTGGCGGGTCAGGTGGCGGTGGTCACCGGTGCCAGCGGCGGCATTGGCCGGGCTATTTGCCGCGAGCTGGCTGCCGCCGGAGCGGATATCGTGGTTCATGGCCGCCGGAGCGAGGCAGCGGATGAGGCGGCTGCCGAGGTTCGGGCCGCCGGCCGGCAGGCGCAGGTCATTCTGGCCGACTTGGCCGACACCCACACGCTCGATGATCTCGTCCGGCAAGCCTGGGAATGGAAAGGGGGCATTTCGATTTGGATCAACGCGGCAGGAGTCGATGTGCTGACCGGGGAGTCGGCCGACTGGACCTTCGAGAAAAAACTCGACGCCCTGTGGCAGGTCGATGTGCGGGCGACCATGATCCTCTCGCGATTAGCCGGCGCGCGGATGAAGGCCGCCGGCAATGGAGCGATCGTCAACATCGGGTGGGACCAGGCGGAGCAAGGCATGGCCGGCGACAGCGGCGAGCTGTTCGCCGCCGTGAAAGGGGCGGTGATGGCCTTCACCCGCAGCCTGGCCCAATCGCTGGCGCCCCAGGTGCGGGTCAACTGCCTGGCGCCGGGATGGATTCGTACAAGCTGGGGCCAGGCTGCTTCGCCTTATTGGCAGGACCGCGCATGCCGCGAGTCGCTCCGCGGCCGCTGGGGCACGCCGGAAGATGTGGCCCGTGCTGCGCTGTTCCTCGCTTCTCCGCAAGCCGACTTCATCGCCGGGCAAACCTTGTGCGTCAACGGCGGCATTCGCTTTGGCCAGGGAGGCGAGCGGCAGCCATGAACGGCGAGCACATTCAGTTCGTCACCGGCCGGCTGGCGGAGTTCGCCCTCCAGCGCGAAGTTGCCCCGTTGTCACAGCGGCTAGGGTTCGACTACACGATCGACGTGCTGCCGATCACCGTCGCCGCACTCATGACGCCGGCCTGGATCGCCCGGCACTGGACGCGCTGCCCGCGGGCCACGCGCGTGCTGATTCCGGGATACTGTGCCGGCGATTTGTCGCCGATCCAGCAAGCGTGCGGGATTCCTGTCGAGCGCGGCCCGAAGGATCTGCGGCAATTGCCGGAATTTCTCGGCGGCGGGATCAAGGAGCGGCCTGGATACGGCGGGCACTCGATCGAGATCATTGCCGAAATCAATCATGCACAGCGTCTGACCCTGGCAGAGATCGTTACGCAGGCGCGCGAGCTGCGTGAGGCAGGTGCGGACCTGATCGACGTCGGCTGCGATCCGGGCGAGCCCTGGTCGGGCGTCGCCCAGTGCGTGCAGGTCCTCAAGGGCGAGGGGTTGCGGGTTTCCATCGACAGTTTGAATCCACGAGAAATTGCCCCCGCCGTCAACGCAGGCGCTGAGCTGGTGCTGTCGGTGAATGCATCCAATCGTGACGCGGCAATTTGCTGGGGGTGCGAAGTTGTCGTCATTCCCGACGATCCGGCAACGTTGGGCGGGCTGGAAGAGACCGTCGAGAAGCTGGCCGTCGCCGGAGTGCCGCTGCGCATTGATGCGATCCTCGAACCGATTGGGCTGGGATTTGCCGCCAGTCTGGAGCGCTACTTCCAGGTGCGGCGTCGCTTTCCCGATGCCGAGATGCTGATGGGGATCGGCAACCTGACCGAGATGACCGACGTCGATTCGGCCGGCGTCAATGTGCTGCTGCTCGGACTTTGCGAGGAGCTAGGCATTCGCAGCGTGCTCACCACGCAGGTGATCAACTGGGCGCGGAGCAGCGTGCGGGAATGCGACCTGGCCAGGAAGCTGGTGAATTATGCGGTCCGCCAGCGCGTTCCACCCAAGCACGTCGATCATGGGCTGGTCATGCTTCGCGATCCGAAGTTGACGGCGCTGGGCACGGCGGCACTGGATGAATTGGCACGACAGATTCGCGACAATAACTTTCGCCTCTATGCCGAAGATGGCCAGGTCCATTTCGTAGGCCGCGGCCTGCATCTGACGGAGCGCGACCCGTTTTTGCTTTTCGAGCGGCTGCTCCATCCTGGGTTTGGTGGTGCTACCGATGCACATGCGCCCCAAACCATCGACGCCTCACACGCTTTCTACCTCGGCTATGAAGCGGCCAAAGCAGTGACGGCACTCACGCTCGGCAAGCAGTATCGCCAGGATGAAGCACTCAATTGGGGGTTCCTCACGCTGCCTGAGGAGAGCCATCGGTTGCGGAAGTCGCGCCCCAGCGGACCGACCGAGGTCGAGGAGCCAGCGCCATGACCGCGACGCTCGACGCCGCGCAGCTCGTGCTGGCCGCACGGGATACGGGATTGCCGCTGGTGTGCGAGCTGCGCCCCGCTCCCGATCCTGAGGCGGCCTTCGTCCGATTGGCCCGGCAGCGGCACTGCCTGTTTCTCGACAGTGCATTGCGCGAGCCGAGCCTGGGTCGGTATTCCTTTCTGGCTGCCGATCCGTTCGCAACATGGGAGTGTGCGCCGGAGTCGGCCGATGGCCTGGCGCGCCTGCGATCAGAGCTCGATCGCTGGCGTGCAACGACCATTCCGGGACTGCCGCCGTTTCAAGGAGGAGCAGCGGGCCTGCTGTCATACGATTTATCGCGCAGCCTGGAGCGGATTCCCCGACCGCGTCACGACGAGTTTCAGATTCCAGGCCTGGCCATTGGTCTTTATGATACGGTGCTCACATTCGACCACGCTGAGCATCGGGCGTGGATCATTTCACAAGGATTCCCTGAAACCAATCCGGACCTTCGCCGTCGCCGCGCCCAGCAGCGGATCGAGCAGTTCAGCGCGTGGATCAGCGAGCCTTCGGATGTCGATTTCACGAGCGGCAAGGGTTTGCTCGCAAACGACAGGTTGGATGTGGAAGACCTCGCGCCGCAGTTCGCCACGGGTGTGCTTCCCGAACTGACCAGCAATTTTTCGCCAGATGACTATCGAGCGACGGTGCAGCGCGCCATCGACTACATCTACGCCGGCGATGTCTTCCAGGTCAATATCGCCCAGCGGCTGCTCCATAGAGCGTGCGACGACTCTGCGTCGCTCTATCTGCGTCTGCGGCACCGTAATCCGGCGACGTTTGCCGGCTTTTTGGATTGGGGCCGGTTTCAGATCGCTAGCGCGTCACCCGAGCGGTTCGTACGCGTCCTCGGCGGCGAAGCGGAAGCGCGGCCGATCAAGGGGACCCGCAGGCGCACGCGGCGTCCCGAGGCCGATCTGTTTGCCGGCGACGAACTGCTCGCCAGCGAGAAGGACCGGGCCGAAAACGTCATGATCGTGGATTTGCTCCGCAACGATTTGTCGCGGGTTTGCCAACCGGGCAGCGTCCGCGTCGCGCAGCTTTGCGGTCTGGAGACGTACCAGTTCGTACAGCACCTGGTCTCCGTAGTCGTCGGACAATTGCGTCCAGGTCTGACGGCGATCGACCTGATCCCCGCGGCATTTCCCGGCGGATCGATCACCGGGGCTCCGAAGGTGCGGGCGATGGAGATCATCGCGGAACTGGAGCCGACGGCCCGCGGGGCGTACTGCGGCTCGCTGGGGTATTTTGGCTTCGACGGCGCGATGGACTTGAGCATTTTGATTCGGACGATCACGGCCTGCCGCGGCTGGTGGCAATTGCCCGTGGGGGGCGGAATTGTCGCGCAGTCAAATCCGCAGGACGAATTTCTGGAGACGTGGCACAAGGCAGCCGGCCTGCTGGCCGCCGTGAGTGAACGATGATCCTGCTGATCGACAACTACGACAGCTTCGTTTACAACCTGGCGCGGTACTTTGCGCGGCTGGGCCATTCGACGCATGTCGCGCGCAATGACGCGATCGACGTGGCAGCGATCCGAGAGCTGCGCCCGCGAGCCATCGTCCTCTCGCCCGGACCATGCACGCCGAGCGAAGCCGGCTGCTCGCTCGACGTCGTCCGCCAGCTCACGGGCGAGATTCCCATGCTCGGTGTCTGCCTGGGGCATCAGGCGATCGGAGCGGCCTTTGGAGGGCAGGTGCTACGCGCTGAGCCGATGCACGGCAGATCGAGCCTCATCACGCATGATGCTCACGGGATTTTCGAGGGGCTGCCGTCGCCGCTGTCGGTGGGCCGGTATCATTCGCTGGCTGTCTCTGAAGCTGGCTTGCCGCCCGACTTGAAAGTCACCGCGCGCAGCGAGGACGGCGTTGTCATGGGGCTGGCGCATCGCCGACATGCGACGATTGGCGTGCAGTTTCACCCGGAATCCATTTTGACCGAAGGGGGCTACGAGTTACTGGCGAATTTTTTGCGGATTGCGGGACTGGACGTCGCCGGCATGCCATCGATGGCCGAAGAGTCTCCGCGTCCGTCCGCTGAAGGTCGCACCTTGCCGGCAGTTCCCGTCACGTTTTGATTGTATGCATCCTCGCGATACAGCCAGCAGCGATTTGCCGATCGTCGAAGGGATCATGACGACCCTGAACGACAACGGCACACCCAATATTGCGCCGATGGGCCCGCGCGTCGATCGTGAGTTTCGCTTTTTCGTCCTGCGGCCGTTCTCTTCCTCGACCACCTACAAAAACCTCAAGCGCACCGGCGAAGGTGTCTTTCACGTGGTGGACGACGTCGAATTGCTGGCCCGCGCCGCCATTGGCGGGCTTACCACGCCGCCGCCGCTGTTGCCCGCTGCGCGGGTCCGCGGCGTCGTGCTCGCCGGCGCATGCCGCTGGTATGAGCTGCGGGTCGGGGAACTTGACGACTCGAGCGAGCGGACGACGATTCGCTGCGGCGTGGAACACTCTGGCACGCTCCGCGAATGCTTCGGCTTCAACCGCGCCAAACACGCCGTCGTCGAAGCGGCCATCCTCGCCACGCGGATCGGCATCTTGCCCGACGACGAAATCAAGAGCGAACTTGCCCGGCTGGCGATCCCCGTCGAGAAAACGGCCGGCACTCAGGAGCGGGAGGCATTTGCCCTGCTGAAGCGTCACGTCGAGGAGCGGCTTGCACGTCGCGAGTGAATCATGCCGCGCAGCATTACGATCCGCGCTCCCAGCCGCCTGCATTTCGGCCTCTTTGCACTGGCCGGCGCCAGCGGACGGCGATTCGGCGGAGTCGGCGCCATGCTGCGGCAACCTGGGCTGCAACTGCATATCGAGCCAGCACGGACGTGGAACAACACCGGCCCGCTGGCCGAACGCATCGCTACTGCCGCCGATCGGTGGCGGCAGTTCCACGGTCTGGCCACATTGCCCCAGTGCCGGATTGCCGTGGAACACGCGCCCCCTGAGCACGTCGGCCTCGGTCTGGGGACGCAGCTTGCGCTCGGTGTGGCCGCTGGCCTGTCCGCCTTTTGCGGACTTCCCGCCAGTGCGCCGCAGGAACTGGCCCAGAGCGTCGGCCGCGGCCGGCGTTCGGCGATCGGCACTTATGGCTTTGCACTCGGCGGCCTGCTGGTCGAGCAAGGCAAGCTCCCTGGTGAGCCGATCTCGCCGCTCGATACACGGCTCGACCTTCCCGCCGATTGGCGCTTTGTCCTCGTCCGGCCGTCGGAAGTCCGCGGCCTGTCCGGCGAGATCGAGAACGCGGCGATGGACCGCATCACGGTCTCACTGGAGGCCACCGCGACTTTAATCCGCGAGGTTCGCGTGCATCTGGTTCCAGCCGCGGCAACCGCCGACTTTGGCTCGTTTGCCGGCAGCCTGTTTCGCTATAGCGCACTGGCGGGAAGTTTCTATGCTGAGCACCAAGGGGGCCTGTATAACGGTCCCGTCCTCACGGCACTCGTCGAGCGGATTCGCGGCTGGGGGCATTCGGGCATCGGGCAAAGCTCCTGGGGTCCAACGCTTTTCGTGGCCCAGCCCAGCGAGCGATCGGCGCATGAACTAGTGGAACGACTGCGCGGCGAGTGGGACGGCCCGCCCTTGGATCTGGTCGTTGCCGAGCCAGACAATCAGGGCGCCGTCATCGAGTCAAGTGATCGCGAATCGGCCGCAAGGGATTGAACCATGTTTACCTGACCGTCGTAGAAGGCCCATGTTCAAGCAACGTCTGTCGCGTCGCCACTGGCTTGGATATTCCTGCGCCGCGGGTGCGGCGACGCTATGGGGCGCGGGCGGCTGCGAGCAAAGCAGCGATAAGTCCACGCCGGCGAAGCCCAGCGAACCGGTCACACTGCGCGTGCTCGTGGTGGACGATGTGCCCCTCGGCGAGGCGATCCAGCGCGAGTGGCACGCGCGAACCGAGAACCATGTCACGATCGACGCCGTGACCCGCGAGAAACTGGCCCAGGCCAGCCGCCTGCCGGGCGACGTCATCGTTTTCCCGGCAGCACTTCTGGGACAACTGGTCGAGCGTTCCTTGATTCGGCCTCTGGACGAACCGCTGCTGGCGAGCGAGTCAGTGGCCTTGCAGGACATCCTTCCGCTGACGCGGCGCGACGAAATCCGCTGGGGGGGCAAGACCTATGCTTTGCCGCTCGGTTCGCCGCAACTCGTGCTGGCCTATCGGCCCGACTTGTTTGCGCGGCTGGATCTCAAGCCGCCGACGTCATGGGACGAATATCAGGCTGCCGCCGTCAAGCTGGCCGATCGGTCGTCGCTGGGAGACGCTGCCCCCACCGCCAATCAGCCGTGGCGGGCCACAGCCGAGCCGATCGGCCCTGGCTTCGGCGGCGCGCTACTACTTGCTCGGGCTGCGGGCTACGCCAGCCACCCCGATCAGAGGACGCCCCTCTTCGAGACGCCGAAACTCGACCCGCTCATCGACCGCCCGCCGTTTGTCCGTGCCTTGACGGAACTGGTCGCCAGCCTCCGCACGAGCGACTTGCCCCCTGTCGCATCGCCGGTGGACGCGATGGGGGAGCTTCTCGCCGGTCGCTGCGCGATGGCGATGGGCTGGCCTGGCAGCCAGCCCGCCGCGCCGGGCGCGGAGGTACCGAACATCGCCTTCGCGGAACTCCCTTGCTCGCGGGAGGTATTTCACTTTCGCCATAGCCAGTGGCAAAAGCGGCCGGCGGACGAGTTTGAGCGCATACCACTCTTGGGAATTGCGGGCCGGTTTGCCGCCGTCGCCTCGAGCAGCGGCCATGTCTCGGCCGCCGAAGGACTGGTGGGCTGGCTGGCTGGCTCGGAGGTCAGCAGTCGCATCGGCCCTGCCAGCAACGGCGCCGCTCCCTTTCGCGCGTCGCAGCGGACGTTCCTCAAGCAGTGGGTGGGCAGTCTCCCCGCAGAAGCAGCCGAGCAGTACTTCCACGTCGTGCAACAAACTCAGTCGCGCGCCCGCTCGATGAGCACGGTCCGCCTGCCCGGCAGCGACCGCTACCTGTCCGCGCTCGATACTGCCGTCCAGCGAGCCGTCGAGGGACAGGATCCCCTGGAGTCGCTGCGACAAGCCGCCGAGCAGTGGCGAAAGATCACGGCCGAACTAGGACCCGCAGCCCAGCGAGCGGCACTGGACCACAGTCTGGGCTCGGAAGCGGATTAGTCGCCGCTCGCCGGTCCATCCGCCGAGAGTTTGCTCGGGCCGCTGCCCAGCGTCTTCTCGTAGGTGCCGTCCCCCGACTTCACGTACTTCGTGAAGCCCAGCCGCTCGAGCTTGTTGTCGTTCGTCACCGACCGCTTCATGGCCGAGTCGGACCACTGGCCGCCGATGAACGGCGCCTGGAGCACGCGCCGCACTGGAGCCCCCGTCTGCGGATGCGTGGTCAGCGGCTCGTCCGCCATGCTCTGATGCAACTCGAACTGTTCTCCCGATGATCCGTCCTCGCGAATCACTTCGTAGACATAAATCGGCATCGCTCTCGTTCTCCACAGCCTGTCGCCCGAGCCTGCGCTGTCGCGGGCCCTATTACACTTCTATCGCGCCGGCTGCGACGAGACAACGCTCGCCGCGATCGGAATCAGCTTCGGCCGCGGCAATCGCAGAGCGTGAATGCCGCCGTGCAGGCGGTGCAGCTCGGTGAACGAGTGCCGCAAGAAACCCCAAGATTCCTCGGGGGGACCTTGGGCCAGCCAGCGGTCGGCGAGCACGCCCATCGCCTGGTCGAACTCGGCCTGCGACGAGGTGTGGGCGTAGCAGCGGCCTTCGTGCCGGCGAATGTCGCCGTCGAAGCGGGGGCTGATGTGCCACAGCTCGTGAAACACGGTAATCAGCTTCTCCCGTAGGTTCAGGTCGGCGAACCGCGGCAGATAGAAGGTGAGGATGTACAGGATCTCGCGGCCGCCGCCCGCGCGGAACTGCTGCACGGCGTACGTCCGACCGCGGCGGAGCGTGGTGGTTGAGCCGCCTTCGAAGCGCAGCGGCGTCAGCGACGCAAACATCCCATACTGGCTGGTATTGCGGGCCTGAGAGAAGGAGACGGCGACGTAATCCAGATCGACGTGGGCCAGCTCGGGCGTCCGTGAAACGACGTCGCGGCAGACGCGACCCATGGCCGCGGTGAAGTTGAAGCCGCAGCAGCGAGTGGGCGAAACTTCGGGACTCGATGGGGCTGGGGGCATCCGTACCCTTTCCGCCGCTCGCTCAGGACGCCGTCTCGGTCGATTCTTCGTCGCCGAAGGCCGGCTTTTGACTCTTCTCCACCACGCGGTCGCGGACGCCGACGAACTCCAGCAGTGCCCGTGCGCCCGCATCGCCGAGCCGCGGCTTGGCGAGCTTGACGATCCGCGTATAGCCTCCCTCGCGATCCTTGAACCGCGGGGCGATGTCGTCCACGAGGACCTTGACCGCCTTCTTGTCCCCCAAGAGACGAATCAAGCGACGGCGGGCATTGACGGCCGGCGCCATCGCTTCGGCCCACTTGCTCCACCGCTCGCTCTTGCGCCACTGTTTCCATTCCTCGCTGTTTCGCTCAGCCTGCGTGCCGTGCTCGCCGGCCTGCTCAAGATCGTCCAGCGCGTCGCGGGCGATCGTGACGCACTTCTCGACCAGCGGGCGGACCTCTTTCGCCTTGTGCAGCGTGGTGACGATCCGACCCTTGACCTTCGGGGCGTTGGCCTCATCCTCGGCATCCCGCTCGGTGAGGATCAGAGCGCTGGCCAGGTTCTTGAGGAGGGCCTTGCGATGGCTGGGGGACCGCCCCAGGACGCGGCCTCGTTTACGGTGACGCATGACTTGCTCGCAATCAATCGCGGTAATGTTCGGTTATGGGGAAATACGGGCCGCAGCTCAGCGAACGGCCGGCACGCGCATGCCCAGGTACATTCCCAGCTCGTGCAGCTTTTCCTTGACCTCGTTGAGCGTGGTCTCGCCAAAGTTGCGGACTTCCAGGAGCTGATCCTCGGTCCGCTGCACCAGGTCGCGCACGGAGTGGATGTTTTCCGACTCCAGGCAATTCATCGCCCGGACGGAGAGCTTGAGCTCCGCCAGGCTCATGCTCAGCTTCGACTCCAGGATCGCGTCCAGGCCCACGGCACCGCCGCGCGCCGGCGAATGAATCCTCGGGCCGAGCTCCGAATACTGCACGAACGGGTTGAGGTGCTTGCGGAGGATCTTGGCCGACTCGACCAGGGCCAATTCCGGGTGTAAAGCGCCGTTGGTCCAGACTTCCAGGGTCAGCTTGTCGTAGTTCGTCTTCTGGCCGACGCGCGTCTCTTCCACTTCGTAGCGGACGCGGACCACCGGGCTGAAGACGGCATCGATCGGGATGATGCCGATCTCGTGATCGCCGGCGCTGTGCTCGGAGGAAGGAACGTAGCCGCGGCCGTTTTCCACGACCATCTCCATCATGAACGGCACGTTGTCGGTCAGCGTGGCGATCACGTGATTCTTGTTGACAATGTCCACGTCGGAGTCGGTCTGCACGTCGGCCCCGGTAATCAGCCCGGTCGTATTCTTCTCGACCGTGATGACCCGCGTCGAATCGCTGTGATTCTTGACCACCAGCGACTTGACGTTCAGCACGATGTCGGTCACGTCCTCCAGCACGCCGGGGATCGTGGTGAACTCGTGCTGCGCCCCGCGAATCTTGATCTGCGTGACGGCGCTTCCTTCCAGGCTGGAAAGGAGCACTCGCCGCAGGCTGTTGCCGATCGTCACGCCAAAGCCGCGCTCAAACGGCTCGGCGATGAACTTGGCATACGTGCCCGACAGGGTCGCGGCATCGCAATTGACGGCGCTGGGAAGCTCGAGTCCACGCCAACGAATGTGCATCGTTCAACTCCCGTGATGAATGCTCTGGTCTGGGGCCCGGCCGCTGACGCGAATCACACGCGGCGGCGCTTAGGGGGACGGCAACCGTTGTGCGGAATGGGGGTGCAGTCCTCGATCGTCTTGACCGTCATGCCGGCGGTCTGCAAGGCGGTGATCGCGCTCTCGCGTCCCGAGCCGGGACCGCTCACGCGAACCTCCAGCTCCTTGACGCCATATTTGGACGCCTTCTCGGCCGCCTGCTGGCCGGCGCACTGACCGGCAAACGGCGTGCTCTTGCGGCTCCCCTTGAAGCCGCAGGTGCCGGCACTCGACCAGCACAGCGTGTCCCCCTTGGTGTCGGTAATCGTCACCGTGGTGTTGTTGAACGTCGCGCGGACGTGCGCCACGGCAACGGTGACGTTGCGGCGGACCTTTTTCTTCTTGACTTTCGACACGACTAACGACTCCTCGAAAACTCTGGTTCTGCTGGCCCAAGAACCGCGTTACCGCAGGTCCTTGACCCCCTTCTTGCCGGCCACCGTCTTCTTGGGACCCTTTCGCGTGCGGGCGTTCGTCCGCGTCCGCTGGCCGCGGACCGGCAATCCCAACCGATGCCGCAGGCCCCGGTAGCACTTGATGTCCTTGAGCCGCGTAATGTTCTGCTGCACCAGGCGGCGGAGGGGACCCTCGACCGTGTAATCCTTCTCGAGCAGCACCGCCAGGCGGCTCAGCTCTTCTTCGTGCAACTCGCGGGCGTGCTTCTGCGGATCGACCCCCGCCTTATGGCACAACTCCAGCGCCACCCGATCCCCAACCCCGTACAGGTATTGGAGCGAGATGTGCGTGGGCTTGTCGTTGGGGATGTCCACACCGAGCAAACGGGGCATAACGGCTGACTCCGAAAGGCTGATGGCGACCGGCCCGGAAAACGCCGGTCAAAGGTGCCAGGGACGCAAGAACGGCACTAACCCTGCCGCTGCTTGTGGCGGGCATTGGTGCAGACCACGTACACGCGTCCCTTGCGGCGCACGACCTTGCAGTGTTCGCAAATCCTTCGCACGCTTGTTCTTACTTTCACGGCACCACCCTTGCACTGCGGGAAAGCGAATCAGTATATCGCTTGCGTCCGCTGGCGTTCAAGGGCCGTGACGGAAAAAAGCGGACCCTAATGGCACACTTTGCTGGGCGGGTGATAAGGGTGTCGAAAAGGGCTCGCCTGACATTCCATTTCTGGTCGCGCGGCCGTCTGATCAGTTGGCCTGCCAAACGCGCTAGCCCGAAAGCGATGCCGTTTGCGGCTGGCAGCGCGCTTGCAACCGTTGGCCGGACAAGACTTTAGTTCGCTCGCAAAACAGCTACCGGGCTACTGCATGATAGCGCGTGCCGATGGCCTGAGACTGCTCGGCGACGACCTCAGGCCCCCGAAGTAATCGGGTGCGGGGTGATAAGCGAATTGAGGCTTTTTTTCGGTGTCTGGATCGCGATTAAGTTGTTATCACAGCGTACTTTGCGATTTCTACCATTTTTTTCTTTAATAAGTGGTTCGTCCTTTCACTGCCTGCCGGCATCTGAAGGTAGGTTCCGACCACCAAATGACTTGCGCCGCCGCCAGCTTCGACTCTGTTCAGAGGGAGACTTATAAGCGCCGATCAGGGCCGAACCGCCAGCCCTTATCAGCGGGATTCGCTCCCGCACCGTCGTCTACCGGATTTTCAAAGATCAAAGTGCAGCATCGACCAGCCGAACCGGCAAGCCTGCCTAGTCGCCGGAAGAAAGGCTGCCAGATTATGAAACAATTGTATACTTTGTACAAAACCTGACAAGACGGTGACCGCCAATTCACGTTTCGCCCTCCTGGCCCTATCGACCTCGAAAGTTAGAGGCTATCCGAAAAGTGATCTTGTTCTAAATTGCCGAAACTGCGTAGTGTGCTGGCTTCCATCTTCCCCAAACCAAGGAGCATGCACATGGACGTGCCAGCACGTGAAACGTATCCCAGCGACCTGACCGACGCGCA
>DATKDU010000429.1:0-2680 GCA_035512595.1 Pirellulaceae bacterium | reverse complement strand
AGCAGCGCCTTTTCCTGCTCCGGAGAAATCCGCTCCTGGTTGGCGTAAACCACCAGTCCGTCGTACTTCGCCAGATTCGCGGCATTCAGATCGTCGAGCTTGTCGGTGTAGGTCAGCTCAATGCCGCGGGCTTTCATCACCGGCTGAAGCTGCCGGAACCGGGCCGCCGGCCGATGATGGCCATTGTCGCCGAGGAAAAGGAGCTTGGCGGGCTCGGCGGCCGAGGCGTTCGCAATACAGGCTGATGCAATAGCCGCCGCAACAAGAAGATACCGGAACATGACGGCCTCACTTGGGGTAGTGTTCGCGCAAAACTTCCTCCAACCGGTCGGTCACACCGATTTGGGGCGCCCAATGGCGCATATAGTTTACATCCAACTGCCCCTGCATGAAAAAAACATCGCCCACATCAGCGACGTCGCGCGGTCGATTCGCGAGCAACTTCAAAAGGACAAGGTCTTCGGGACTGACGAGCCAGGCGTCGATGCCATTGAGTTTGGCCCATTTTCTACGGCTCAGCAACGACGCCTGATACGATGATTCGGCCAGGAATATATCAACGTCAACTTCGCGACCATTCAGCAGCAGGCGGATCTTCACGAGTGGCATGCCGCCTACCTGATCGACCCAACCTTGCAGGTAAGGCTCGGCGACGGTGTAGCCAATCGCTTGAGCGCGCTGGAACAGCCCCGTCAACTCATCTCGGCTGATGGCCGCGGTGAAATCAACGTCGTAGGTGGCTCGCGGAATGCCGTAGACTCGGACGGCGATCCCGCCCATGATCGCGTACTCAAGGCTCAGGGAATCAAAGAGCCCGACAATGTCTTCGATTGCCTTGCTCAATTCATCCATGTTGAAACTTCGTCTTGGCGATTCCGCGCAGCATGTTCTCATTCCGCAAGTCGTTCTCGCGACGCAACAGTTCGAAGCGACGATCCACGACCTCCGGCGGCCCGGCGAGCAGGTAGGGTGTCTCCTGGCGGATCATTTCCAGTACGAGCGCGAGACGCTCCGAGAGTGACATGCGGCGATAGCGCTCAAGGGCTTCAGGGCTTAACATGACTCATCCCGTACTAGGTCTTCGAAGCTGTCATAGAGGGACGTGGCAGGGAAGTTGGAGTTGGTTTCAGCAGCGCCGCGCCAGGTGAGGTGGACGACGGCAAGTTGCGTCGACCCCACCTCAAATAATACTTCGTCGCAATCGATGCGCCGCGCCACCGCGCGGCATGAGCGACCATGCAGCGGATGACCAGGGGCAACTTCACTGCAGAGTTCCCGCTCCAATGCCGAAGCATTTTCCGCCGCCGGCTGCCAAGGATCGGGAAGTGAATCGACAGGAATCATGGTTTCGGTGCGGCGACAGTTGCCTTTGTTACCCCCGCATACGAATACCCCGCCACCGTTTCCCACGCAACCTTTTGCAAAATCGCGTGCTGATCGGCATCCACGCCGGGGAGATCCATTGTGAGTCCCGCGGGGCTAGTGCGGTAGATGGCTGCGAAGTTGCAGTAGGAGGCGAGGGCCTGGATGTGGGGGCCGCCGTGGCCGATGGGGTCGGTGAACAGTTCGGATTGCTTGGTGACGCCCGGATATTTGCCCGCCGCGACCAGCCCCCGCAGCTTCACGACCGCATCGCCGACCGGGACGATGAACAGGGTTTGCTTGCCGTGCTGGCGGTTGAGGTCGTCCACCTGGGCCTCGAGCTTCTTCCGCCAGTCATCGACGGCGGCCTGCAAGTCCTCGATCTGGGCGTCGTCGCGCTGTTTGTTGTCGCGGATCCGTTTGTCCGGCGGCGGGCCGTCGAACGGGTACCAGGAGCACTGGAGCAGCAGCCGGAGATTCGGGTTGTGCTTCAGCCCCAGCTCGGTGAAATTCGTAATCCCGTCGTCGGGGACCATCAGGTGCGCGGCCATCGTGAACACATCGACCTGGCCGCTTTCCAGTGCCGGCCGGGCCTTGTTCTTCCCGTCTGCCAGGTCCCAGTGCTGAATGACCTTGGAGCCGCCGATCCCCTGCGTGCCGGCCAGCTTGTGCCCTTCAATGCCGGCCGACTTGACGAGCTGCTCGACCTTGGGCGGCACAAACATGTGAAAGCTGTGGCCGGTGTAGAAGACGCGCAGGCCAGCGGGGGGCGCGTTGGGCTCGTCAGCAATCGCGATGCTGCTGACGAGTGACAGGAGCGTGAAACAGGCGGTGATTCTTGGATGAACCAGCATGGGATAAGGCTCCGAACAAGGTCAATGCCAGCGCTGTTTGAATCTCACACAGAGGCACGGAGGCACAGAGAATTCTCCACGATTCGGCTCTGTGCCTCCGTGCCTCTGTGTGAGAAATTCGAGCGCCTCGTGGCCCGCGTGAGGCACTCATAGTCCTTTCATCGTGTGTTTCGACCGTCCGCATGGACAAGTCACCGTCCAAGCCGTGCCATAGTCAGTCACGCTCATGCGTTCACCGCAGTGTATACACCGCGCCGTGATCGGCAACTTGGCGGTGTGCTGCATCAAAGCCGTCATCGTAGCCTTCCCTTCCGGTGGACAATTTGAGGTGCTTGCCTTTTTGTGGACAGTCCAACTCCTTATTCTCCAAGGAAAAGGAAAGGACGTCCAATGCCCCATCCGAAGGGAAAGGCCAAGACCCGACAGCGTCGATTCTTTTCCGAGGAGTTCAAGCAGGAGGCCGT
>DATKDU010000428.1:0-29576 GCA_035512595.1 Pirellulaceae bacterium | reverse complement strand
GACGTGATCCTCGTGGGGGAGATTCGCGATCGCGAGACGGCGCAGATGGCCCTGAGTGCCGCCGAGACGGGGCACCTGGTGTTTGCCACGCTGCACACGCGCGACGCCAAGGGGGCGATCACCCGGTATGCCGACTTGTTTCCGCAGGATGTGCAGCGGGACGTGCGCAGCCAGCTCGCCCTCAGCTTGCGGGCGGTGATCAGCCAGCGGCTCTTGCCGTCCATCGAGCTCGGGGCCAAGCGGCATTTGGCCTTGGAGGTCCTCTGGAACACCAATCCGATTGCCGCGGCGATTCGCGTGGGCAAAGTCGAGAGCATCGACAATTATCTTCTGACCGGCCGCGACGAGGGGATGGTGAGCATCGACGAATCGATTCGGGTGCTGCTGCGGGCCGGGAAGATCACGCGGGATGTAGCGGAGCAGAACGCGCGGGAAGTGTCGCTGCTGAATCGGTAGTAGGACGGCCCTTCTGGGCCGTCGCGCGCGGGACGGCCCAGAAGGGCCGTCCTACCAACCGCCCGATGGCGTCCAGGTCGTCGCCGGTCAGAAACGACGCCCAGCCGACGAGCATGATCCAGTGGAACAAGAACAGGTGCATCGTGTATTCGTTGGCCAAATGGAACGCGACCGCCGCAGCCAGCGCCCAGCGCCGCGCCGGCGGCAGCCAGATGAGGACCGGGATCGCCAACTCGGCAGCGATCACCCCCCAGGTGATTGTGCGGACGCACCAGGGAGTCTGCCAGAGAAAGTCAGGCGCGGGAAAGCGGCCGAAGTAATCGGTCAAACGCGAAACGTAGAACATGGCGGTGCCGTCGCGCCACTCGGCAGACTCAAGCTTCGCCGCGGCGGCGGAGAGGAAAATGACGCACATCTGGATTTGCAGCAGGCGCAGGGCCCAGGCGGGAGATCCATTGCGGATTGGCGATGAGGCAATCCGCAATCCGCAATCCCCAATCCGCAATCGCCAACCCGCCCCCGCCGGCATCAGAACCAGGAAAAAGCCGATCAGGCGAAACACGGTGTCCTCGGCATCCAGGATCACCTCGTTGCGGTGGCAGAACGACACGATCCAGACCCAGAGTGCCGCCGCATTCAGACGCGAGGCGAACCCCGCCAGCAGCAGGAGAGCGTGGACGATCGCCATGGCATAGGCGGCATACAGCCACGCCAGGCTCTTGGGAAAAATCGCCAAGAGGGTCCACGCTCCCCCCGGCATGGTTTTTTCCGCCGTGGCCAGCGGCAAGACCCCTTCCTCGCCGTACCACGTGGACAGATCGGGATAGAGCACGGCCAGCCAGACAAGCACCAGTGCCGCGTAGCCGATCCGCACCACAGCGCAGGCGCGCAGGTCCACGTCGGCGTGAAAGAATCGGTTCCACGCAGAAACGAGCCGCGGGCCGACGTTTGGCAGGCCGCTCATCGGTACTTCCTTCGCACGACCACTTCCCCATCGTCGAACGGCAGCGGCTCATCGCGCGGCGGCCACGGGGTGCTGGCGGGGGCTGGAATGTGTGCGAACTCGACGACGATCCGCACCTGTGCGACTCCGCCCCCTTGGTGCGCGTACTGCCGGGCCAGGTAGTCGGCGCACCCTTCCCACAATTCACGGTACTGGCGGCCGAAGACGACGGCGTTATCGACGTACTCACTGCGGCGATGGCCGACGAACCGCTGCCAGGAGGATTGTTCCGCCGGATGGGGGAACGGATGGACGATCAGGCGGCCGTCCTGGAGCGTGATCTCGGCCCGCACGCGGTGGTTGACCTGGTCGGGGGGCGCGAACATCACCCACGCCCCCTGGCCGATCCCCAGCCGGTTGGCGGCGACCACCGCCAGCGCCCGCAGACGATCGGGAACGAACCGGAACGCTTCGGAGACGATGATCGCCAACAGCGCGACGATGGCCGCGTTGGCGCAGCAGCGCTGGATCAGACGCGAATAGCCGGCCGGTGGCATGGGAGAGGCGCGGTGCGACAAGGGAAGGGATTCCCTCAATCGTACCACCCGCATTGGGGGTGCTCTGGCGGTGCGGCGGCGAAGCATTCGGTGCAGCCGCTACGATCGGACCGAAACGGAGCGTGCCTGCTACTGATTACACGATCCGGCTTGTCAGGCCGCCGTCGATGACGACCGTTTCGCCGGTGATGTAGTCGTTGGTGACCAGCATGGCCACGACATCGGCGACCTGCTCCGGCGTCCCTTCGCGGTGCAGCGGAATGCGATGCTTGAGATTGAGTTCCCTGCGTTCGTCGGTCATGTCGGCGTGGAACCGCGTGCGGATCACGCCCGGGGCCACGCCGTTGACTCGGATGTTGTCGTCCGCCAGGTCGCGGGCCAGCGATCGCGTGAACTGCGGCAGTGCGCCTTTGGCGGTCGCATAGGCGATTGCTCCCGGGACGCCTAGAATGCCGGCGGTCGAAGAGACGGTGATGATCGCCCCTTCCTTCTGCTTGCGCAGGTGGGGCACGGCGGCTTTCGCCAGATAGAAGTTGGCGCTCACGTGCAGTTCCAGCGTCTGCCGCCAGAATTCCGGCGTGATCTCCTCCAGCTTGCCGAATGCCGGGCCGCCCGCGTTGTGGACCAGGACGTCGAGATGCCCGTAGTGCTTGACGGTGGTTTCGACCGCGGCGGCACAGCCTTCCTGCCGGGACATATCACCGGCAAACAGCAGCACTCGTCGGCCGGCCGCTTCGATCTGCCGGCGGGTTTGCTCGGCTTCCTCCCCCAGGTTGCGGGCGACAATCGCCAGGTCGCTGCCGAGATCGGCCAGCTTGAGCGCGATTGCCGCGCCGATTCCCATCGTGCCGCCGGTGACGAGCGATACCTTGCCTGGCAGGTTCATCAGTGTCCTTTATTCGTCCCCCGTCGCGATCATGCGGCGGGCGATGACGTCGGTGTCGAGGGGGATAATGTCGATCTTGGGAGCCTCGTCGGCAAATAGCAGGTTGCGGTCCCCTTTGCCCTTGTCTTTGAGGTGGAACTTCACAATGTACGCGCCGATCCGCAGCCCGTGCCCGACGTACACCGGCGGCCATAGTTTTTCCGCGCACCGCTGGAGATGATGGGCCAAGAGCCGCGTCGCGCGCCCGGAAAATCCGCCGAGCACCATCTCCACCACGCCTTGCGACGGCCGATCGACGTAGAACACGAAGGCGGCGTCTTGCTTCCGCTCATCCCACGGGCAGCACTCCCACTTCCCCTTGCTGTTTTCGTAGTAAATGCCCGGTTGCTCGGGGGCGTGCCCCTTGGCCAGCTCGCGGCCGCCGCAGCAACTGGTGAGATAGACTGGGTCTTTGTCCCGGAACCGTAAAAACAGCGGACAATGGCGCTGGGCCGGCGAGGCGACGCCGTCCTGCGAAACGAACGGCTGGCCGCCAAAGACGCTGGCAATGATCAGCTCCGAGACTGGGTTGCTCTTGGGGCTGCCGACGCAGACCAGCGCCTTGCTGTGAACGTGGTCCCAGAACCGCTCGTGGGCGTGGCGGGCCATCGAGAGCGACGCGTCGAGCATCTCCTCCTTGCCGGGGCTCCAGATGAGCGACTGCTGAAGCAGCTCGGGGTGCGGAGGAGCGAGGTTGATCGCCGGCTCTTCGGGTTCGGCGGGCGGAGCTTCTTCCTCCAGCAGGGCCGCTGCGGCCGCTTTCCCTTCGGCCCGCTCCTTCTCGGTCTGGGCCCCGAGCATGCCGAACGTGGAAATGCCGCTGTAGATCGCCCCCGAGAGGATCGAGTCGGAAGTGACGACCCACGCCTCGTCGAGCGAGTCTTCAGCTTCTTCCCGCCGCACGCCCAGGCAGATTTCCAGCAAATGCCGCCGGGCCATCAGCTCCCAGAAGTTTTCCGGCTCCAGGGCGAACAGCTTCCCCGGCAGCTCGTGCGGCATACAAATGCCGCGGTGGATCAGGTAGTCGCAGAGCTTGCCGATGGCCTCCAGCGGGATGTACTTGACCTCGTTTTTGAGGAGTGCTGCGACCTGGTGGCGGTCGAGACCGGTGTACTCGCAGATTTGCTTGATCGTTCCCGGCCGCCGGCGCGGATCGGGTTTGTGCTGCAGCAGGTTGGCCAGTTGAAAACAGTACCGCATATCCGCCTCCGGGTGCGCCAGCGGGATCATCTCGCCATCGGCACCAGAAGGCTAATGGGAACGAAGCTGCCCTAAATTGTCAAGACCGTGGCGCTACCTAATGCGGCAATGGTTTGCGTTAACCGACTGGTTTCGCCAGATTAGGACGGGGAAATGACCGTTAGCAGCTAATCAGCTACGGGCGGCTCCTTTCTCACAACTGGAAGTGCCCGGCTGCCCCTGACATTGGTCATTGGGATTTGGTCATTGGTCATTTCATCGCCCCCGGTTCCGCAGGCTCCGCTGGTTGAGATAGTCGAGCAGCAGCTCGCTCATGCTGCGGCGGGTATCGACCAGCACCCGCTCGCAGCCGTTGCGCTGGGCGATCTCCTCGAACTGGTCCACGTGGCGTTTGACGGCGGCCAGGTAGCTCGTGCGGAGGTCGTCGGTCTGGGCCAGCAGCTCGTCGGGGGATTCCAGGCCCACGAACTTGACCATGCCGTCGAGCTCCAGCGTGATTTCGTCGTGGTGCATCACCTGGAAAAGTATCACCTCGTGCCGGCTGTAGCGCAGCCGCTGGAGGACCGGCTCCAGCTCGTCGAGGTTGGTGAAGAAGTCGCTATAGATCATCACGATCTCGCGGCGGCCGAGGCGGCTGGCGATGTCGTGCAAGCAGTCGCTCATTGCCGTTTTTTCTTTGGCCTCCAGCTCATCCAGGTGCTGCGTCATCCGCACGATCTGGTCCATCGAGTTGCTCGGCGGGATGAACCCGCGGACGCGATCGTCGAACGTCGCCAGCGCCACCTTGTCGCTCTGCCGCACCACGCTGTAGCCGAGGATCGTCGCCATCTGGGCGGCATAGAGCAGCTTCTGCTCGCGCCCCGCGCCGTAGCGCATCGAGGCGGAAACGTCCAGCACGAGGTGACAGACGAAGTTCGTTTCCAACTCGTACTGCTTGACGAAGTACTTGTCGCGCGTGAAATAAACTCGCCAATCGACGTGCTTGGGATCGTCTCCCGGCACGTACTCGCGGTGACCGGCGAACTCGACGGCAAAACCCGACAGCGGCGACTTGTGCGCTCCGGCCAGATTGCCGATCACCAGCCCCTGCGGCTCCAAATGGCGATCGGCGACGTGGGAGAGCACGTCGGGGTCGAGGTAGCGGGAAAGGACGGATTTGGGCATTCAAGATCTCCCGAGACTCAATCCCACGCACTGAGGAATTCCACTCGATCGACCATGTCTCGTTCCGTCAGCGTGCCGAGTAGTTTCATCAAGCGCCGCAGTTGCTCGCCAATCGAATATTGCTGTTGCTGGCAGAGGATGATTCCAGCATGAGACTTCCCGCTGCTCAAACGCTCGATATGAAGCCGATAGAAATCCCGCACATTGAACGAGTAAATGGCAGCACTCTGTGACGTGGCGAACTCCAACTGTTCCTCGTCAGACGATTTCGTAAGGCTGGCTTCCAAAGCCGTCAAAACCTGCACTCCTTGACTCCGTAATGCAGCCACGAGCGAATGACTCATCGAATCTTCGTCGAGATACAGCCGGATCATGACGACGACCGAGACTGGTAATGTTGCTGCTCCAGGCGGTCCGACTCAGACTTTTCCTGCGCCATATCCGCATCGACTTCTCCTCGATTCGCGTGATAGTACGTGAGTGCCGCGAAGACTTGCGCCAACGTCAGATGAGGAATCTCGGCGACAATCTCCTGCGGCTTAAGCCCTTGCTGGTACCAGCCGACGATGCGCCGCACCGTGACGCCCGTGCCGGCAATGCACGGGCGGCCGCCGCGAACATCGGGCGAACGTTCAATCAATGAACCGATCTCGATGATCTCAGGCATTGCGTTTCCGCCATGGAAAAATCCGTCTGGCAAAGGGGCACCTTCAATTATACCTCCTATGCCGCCGGCTTCTCATACCGCCGATCCGCCGGCACGGCCTCAAACAGCATGTCGATCAGCTTCTCGCTATTGAGGCCGTTGGCCTGGGCCGCGTAATTGCCGGCGATCCGGTGCCGCAGGGCGGGCTTGGCGATGGCCTGCACGTCCTGGACGGTGGCGTGGTAGCGGCCGTAGAGGATCGCGCGGGCCTTGGCGCAGGTGACCAGCGTCAGCACACCGCGCGGCCCGGCCCCCCAACTCACCCACTTGCTCACGAACTCCGGCGATTCCTTCGTCCCCGGCCGCGTCGCCCGCACGAGGGCCCAGGCATAGCCGAGCACCTGGTCGCTCACCGGCACGCGGGTCACCAGCCGCTGGAAGTCGAGGATCTCATCGCCCGAAAGGACCGCACCGATCTCGCCGAGCTGGCCGGTCGTCACGCGGCGGGCGACTTCCCACTCCTCCGCGCCGCTGGGGTAATCGACCTTGATGTAGAGCAGGAAACGGTCGAGCTGCGCTTCGGGGAGCGGGTACGTCCCTTCCTGTTCCAGCGGGTTTTGCGTCGCCAGGACGAAGAACGGCGCGGGCAGCGGGTGCATCTGCCCGCCGGCACTCACCTGCCGCTCCTGCATCGCCTCGAGCATGGCCGCCTGGGTCTTGGGAGGCGTGCGGTTGATCTCGTCCGCCAAGAGCAGGTTGGCAAACAGCGGCCCGGGCAAAAACTTGTACGCCCGCGCTCGCGTTTCGGGATCTTCCTGGATCACCTCGGTGCCGGTGATGTCGCTGGGCATCAGGTCGGGCGTGAACTGAATCCGCTTGAACGTCAGGTGCAAGGACTTCGCCAGCGAGCTGACCAGCAGCGTCTTGGCCAGTCCCGGCACTCCTTCGAGGAGCGCATGCCCGCGGGCGAACATCGCCACCAGCACCTGCTCGATGACCTCGCTCTGGCCGATGATCACCTTGGCCAACTCGTCCCGCAGGCGGTTGTACGCCTGCTCGCACCGCTGCACGGCGGCAATGTCGTCTTGTTCTTTGGTCGTGCTCATTGTGCTTCTCCGTTGCTTCTCCGTAGGACGGCCCTTCCGGGCCGTCCAGTTTTTTGGGACGGCCCGGAAAGGCCGTCCTACGGTTCGTTTGTTGTTACTCCACGCTCTCAAAATACCGTTTGAGTCGCTCTTCATATCCCCGCGGCGCCTTGCCGCGGGCTTTGGCCTGGATCGCGCTTTGCAGTGCCGGCGGCAACTTGGCAAACCACGGCTCGTCCTCGTACTTCTGTCCCGCCGTGTCTGAGTCGCCGCTTCCCTTCTCGCCGCGGCTGTCTCCCTCTCCGGCGGGAGCCAATTCCAGCGGACCTTCCTGCGCCTTCTGGTTTTCGGCCAGATCCCCGCTCTTGGAAGCGCCCCCCTTCTTGGCCATCGGAGACGTTTTCCCCGGCATCGGTTCCCCTTCGCCGGCCCCTTCCATCGGCGTACCATCGGGACTGGGCACCGCTTGTGCCAGCGTCTGCGCCGCTTGCGACAGGGCCTGCTGCCCAGCGATTTGGTTGGCAGTTGCTTCGGGCGATTCGGGCACAAAGCCGGTGCCGAGCTCCATCGGCTGGCCTTGGCCTTCGCCCAGTTGGCCTTCGCCCAGTTGACCTTCGCCCAGTTGACCTTCGCCCATCGGCGTCCCCTCCGCCGGCTCTCCCTTGCCAACAGGCTGGCCTTCACCGGCCGGTTGTCCTTCGCCCATCGGCATCGGCGCAGCCGCCAGACCGCCAAGCTGCGAAGCGGCCTGGAGCCCCTCGCGGACCGGCACATTGGCGACTTCGGTCTGGCCCGAGACTTCGACAGCTCCTTGCCCCGTCGCTCGCTGCGCCTGGGCAAACTCCTGCGTCGCCTGCCCCAGCGCCTGCGCGGCGGCGACCTGGGCGCTCGTGGGCGGAACACCTTCACTTTGATCGGCCATTTGGGCGAGTTGCTCTGCCGCCTGGTCAATCGCATCGCGGGCCGCCTGCTGCTCCTGGGCCAACTCGGCGAGGGCCTCGGCAATGTCCCGGTCGCGGCGCAGTTGCTGCTCGCGGGCGGCAAGGTTGGCCGCGGCTCGCTCCAGGTTGTTCTTCACCGCTTCCATCGCTTCCGCCGCCTGACGGGCGACTTCGCCAGCGATCGCCCCTTCCGCGGCTGCGTCTTCCGCTTGCTCGAGAGCGGCAGTCGCACCCGGGTCGATCTGTTGCGCCTGCTCGGCCAGCTTGCCAGCGGTCTGTGCGTCGGCGGCAAGCTGCTGCGATTGCTCCTTGGCCAGATTGGCGAGCGCTTCGTCGATTTTCTTTCCTGCCTGGTCGAGCGCCTTGCCGGCTTCCGCCTGTGCCGTCTTGGCGGCATCCATCTCGCCGGCCTTGAGCTGCTCGGCGGCATTCATGGCCTGCTTGGCCGCTTCACCGGCAGCCTCACCTGCTTCTTGCGCTGGAGTTCCGGCTTGCTGTGCCGCTTCGCCGGCAAGCTGCGCCGCTTCGGCCGCGGCCTGGCCAGCCTCGGCCTGCGCGGTCGGATCAGGTTTTCCGGCCGGCAACTGGCCCGCCTCCTCGGCGGCGGCTTGCGCCGATTTCATCGCTTCGGCCAGTGCTTCTTTTGCGGCGGCGCGAGCAGCATCGGCTGCCGGATTGCCCGCCAGCATTTCCTTGGCCGCTTCGGCCGCGTTCTTGGCGGCGGCCTGCAGCGATTGAGCGGTGTCTCCCGACGCTTCTTCGGCAATCTGCCCCGCCTGCTCGGCGACTTCCTGCTGCTCGATGGCGGCCTGAAGCGGGCTGTTTGATTTGCCTTTGGCTAAATCGCTGGCGGCGGCGTCGGCCTCGCCCTGCTGCTCGATGGCCCCTGCGATCTTTTCGACCAGGCTCTGCGCGGCGGCGGCTTCCGCTTTCCCTTCGGCCTTGGCCTGCGCGGTCTTGGCTTCGTGTACCTTCTGCTGCGCCTGCTCCAATTTGGCAACGGCTTCCGCCTTGGAATCCGCGGCATTCGCGGCCGCCTGATCGACGGCGGCGCGGGCCACTTCAGCTTGCGCAAGCTGCTCGCCAGCGATCTGGGCCAGCTCGGCGGCTGATTCGCCAGCTTGTTCACGTAGCTCTTTGGCTGCGGCAGCCAGTTTCTCCGCCGCGTCCTTGGCCGCCTGGGCTGCCTGCTCGGCCGACGGCTTGGACGCTTCGCCCGGCTGCTCCTTGGCGGCGTCGATGGCCTTAGCTGCGTCGCCGATCGGCTGTGCGGCATCGGCCAGCATCTGCGCCGCCTCGGGAGCCGTGTTCTTCACCCCCTCGGCAATCTTGGCTGCGACAGTGGCCACTTCCATCTGCTCGCTGGCCAGGGCATCGGCCTGCTTCGCATCGAGGCCGTCGGTCTTGGCCGCTTCCATCGCCTCGGCGGCGACTTGACGCTCGGCGGCAGCCGCTCGCTCGAGTGCCTCGGCGGCACGAGCCAGCTCGCCGACTTCGACGGCCTTCTGCTGACGGCGAGCATCGGCGAGCTGCGCGGCCACTTCGGCCTGCGCCCGCTCGATCGCGTCCATCGCTTCTTCCGCCTGGCTCACTCGCATGTCGGCATCGGCGGCCGGATTGTCGAGTGCCGCGGTTGCTTCGGCGACCTCTTCCTGGGCCCGGTTCATCGCCGCATCGACGACCGACGGGAGTTCCGGCAGCGCTTCCACCTTGGCGAGCTCGGCGGCCGTCTTCTGCTCGTGCGCCTTGGCCTCGGCCGGTTTTTGTGCCGCCATCTCGGTCGCCTTGGCCTGCTCCTTGGCGGCCGCTTCGAGGGCCTTGGCCGCCTCTTCTAGCTGCCTCACCCGCTCGGCCAATTCGTCGGCACTCTTGTCGCTCTTGTCGAGGTCGATTCCCTGGAGCAGGTCCTGCTCGACCTTGGCCAGCGCGCCGATCACCTCGCTCTGCGAGTCGAGGGCCGGCTCTTTCTGCTGCTCGAACAGCTCCTTCTGCGCCTCGAATGCCGACGCCTTGGCCTGCTCCAGCAACGGCTGGGCCGATTCGTAACGGGCCAGCGCCTCGGACAGCTTGCCCAGCTCCTCGTGAATCTGCTGCTGAGCGGCGGTCTGCTGGTCGGCGATCTCCGGCTGAGCCAGATCGGCGACTTTCGTCTGCTCGCGGACCTGCTCCTGCTTCTTCATCATTTCGCGGACCATGCGAATCGCCGCCTCGCGGTCGCTCTCAATCAACCCTTGCGTCTCTTCGAGCTTTTCCAGCAGCCGCTTGAGGCCGGCGATCACTTTCGTCTGGGCATCGGCGGCCTGCGAGATTTCAGACTTGGCGAGAGTGGCGCCAGCCCGCCTAAGCTCCGCGTCAACCTGCGCCGCCTTGACGATCCGCAGGCCGTCGGAGGCGCCGGCCCCGACTTGTCCGCCCCAGGTGGCGACGTCTTCGAGCGTGGCCACGAGCTGGTAGAAGAACTTCTGCACGTCGGCCTGATCCTCGATCGTCGTCAGCGTCAGCCGCTCGCGCTCCTCGAGTTTGCGCTCGGGCAGCGACCGCGTCACCGCGCGGGTCTTCGTCTGCACGGCGATCAGCTCGCGGACCTGCGCCGCCAGCCTGGCGATCTGCATCCGGCGGTAGAGCTTCTGCCGCTCGGCCATGAGCTGGACGACGACCTCGCGAATCTTGCCGCGGGCCTCATTGAACTTCGCCAGCCGCTCCTCCTGCGTCCCTTCCTGGGCCTGTACGAGAAGCTGCACGATCGTTTCCATGTCCTCCTTCATCAGCAGGCCGATGTTCCCCTTCATCGAGGCGATGTCCTTGTAGATCGCCCGCTGCGCCAGGCCATTTTCGGCCAGTTGGCGAAGCTGGATGTCGAGCACCGCATTGACCAACTCGCCGGCCAGGGCCCGGGCCTTCTCCTGCGCCTGCTGCTTGCGGCGGAACACGTCGCTGTCCTGCTGCGCAAGTGCGGGCATTGCGACCATGGCAACGATCACGACGGCCTGGAAAGGCCGTCCTACGCTCAGAATCCGTTTCATGGCGATTCTCCAATCCCAAGTTGACGTTTGATGATGTCGGTCAGCCGCTGCTCAGAGCGCTCGTCGGCCTCGGAAATGGCCGCCAGCACGCCGCTTTCGTCGGAAATCTCCAGCACCAGCGGATCGCTATAGTAACTTCGCCCCTCTGCGTCGCCGCGAAAATCAACCACCTCCAGCGTCAGCTTCACCCGGTCCCCCTTGGCCAGCTTCTCGGCCAGCGGCAGCTTTCCAAGGGCCAGAGGGTACTCGCCGGTCAGCTTCGGTTGAAGGTTCGCGCCCGACGCATCCGCGGCATACAGCTCCAGCGTCGCCGATTCCATCTGGCTGCCGCTGGAATCGACCATCGGCCCCGTGTGCGACGCACTCTCCCCCGGCGGCATCGTCGGCACGATCTCCCCTTGCTTGCGCTCGATATCGACGGCGAGCCGCACGCGAGCGACGCCGAAATCGTCATTGGCCCGGTACTCGATCACCGGCTGGGCATCGGGAAGGACGACCTTGTGAACCACTTCTGCCCCGCCGGTCGGCGACCGGTCGGCCTTGATGCGGATCGTCCCTCGCAGCGGCGACTCCAGACTCAGGCCGTCAGCATCGACGACCTGGATTTCGTAGGTCAGTTCTTTCGTGACACGAGCGAGCGGGTTCTTGTAGGACGCCCCTTGTGGGCCGTCCCGATCGTGGACGGCCGGGAAGGGCCGTCCTACGTCGAGCCGCCATCGCAACCCCGTCTCGTCCGATCTGGTCAGCTCCAGCCGCTGCGTTTCGTTCCCCTGCCGGACGTTCATCCACGCGCTCTCCAGCGGCTTGTCGTTGACGCACTCGATCGCCACGTCGATCCGCGTCCCTTCCAGGACCGCCATTTGCGGCGTTGAAACCGGCTGAGCGTTCTCGGTCGTTTTGGCGTACGGCGGCGGCGTCGGCGTCAACTGCCGCTGCACGATCGGCAGCGGGATCATCGTCACGTGGGCCGGATCGGTCCAGGCGTCGCCGAGCGCGAGCTTGTACTCGACGCCGTCCACCAGCCGGTCGAGCGTCCCTTCGTAAATGCCGCGGGATTCAGCGCCGGCCGGCCAATTGGCCAGCACCGCGGCGAGCTTGCTTTCAATCGCAGCAAGTTCGTTCCGTTCCTTCAGCAACTCAAGTGCCGTGGCAACTTCGGGTGCGTCGAACTTGGCCAGCGCGACGACTTCCTCCCGCCACGGCTGCGAAACGTCGATACTATCGTCCCCCGCGGCAGCCTTGATCTGTTGGGCGGCTTGCGTCAGCCGCGCCTGGCGGTCATCGAGCGACAGCCGCGACAAGTTAATCTCGGTCCGGGCACGCGATCCGCCGGTGGCCGTCAGCCGGGCCGTCCCTTTCTCCGGCAAGTCCCCGCGGCATTCAATCAGGAAATGGATCGGCCGCCCCTGGGCGCAGCGTGCGTCGAGCGGCTGGCTGCCGTGGCTGGCCCGGTCGAGCACTTCGCGCTGATTGACGACGATCTGCTCGATGAGCGTGTCGCTGGGGTAATGGGTGCGGCCCAGAAACAGCCGCTGGGCAAAGGCCCACACGTGGCCGGGGAAAATCGCCGTCGTGATGAGCGCGACAAGCAGCGTCCCGGCTAAAAGGCCGCCGCGACGCCACAGGTCCGTCGCCGAGAAACCGTCGAAAACGTTGATCCCACGTCCGACGTGCGCGACGTAGTCGATCACTGCCCCTTCGAGCTGCGGCGAGCCCCAGAGATTCGCTTGCGGCGATTCGAACTGAAGTGCCGCGATCAGGTCGCTGTCGATCTGCTGCCGCCGCTCGACGAGGAGGGCCATGTCTTCGTCGGTCTCGCGGACGCCCAGATACGGCACCGCAAACCGCCGCGCGGCCCAGATCACCAGTCCGATCGCCGCCACGAGCAAGATCGACCGCTCAAACCGGCCGAACTCGAACTTCACATCGAGCACGAACAGGATCGCGAGCGACCACAGGACGGCAATCGCCACCGCCGACCAGGCGGCCGCTTGGCGCACGGTCAGCCGCGCCCGCCGCAGGCTGGCCAATTGCGATCGCAGTGTCGATAGTCGCGTCATGAGAGCCGGATCATCTTGCGGCCGAGCCATTCGCCGAGCATCAGCGCCACCACCAGTCCGAACCACAGCGGCGTCGTCCACAGGCCGTGGCTGCGCGTCTGCCGCTCGAGCAGCGGCTTGACGTCGAGGTCCGCCAGGAGTTCATCGACGTTGGTCAAATCGTACGCCTTGCCGCCGGTGCGCTGGGCCAGGTCGTGCTGTAGTTTCTCGTCCCGCACGCCGCGGCGACGCTCGGCCGACAGCGGCAATACTTCAAACGGCTGTTCCTCGCTCTTGCCGGTGATCGGGTCCTTGACCCGCAGGCTGTACTGCCCGGCGGCAAACACCGGCACGCGGAGCTCGAACACGCCGCGGCGGAGCATCGGCACCGACAGCGGCGTCAGATCGCCGTTGGGCTTGACCAACTCCGCGGTCAGTGCCCCGTCGGCCAGATCGTCGCTAGCGAGGGGCTCGTAGTTCTCGTCGTACGCTTCGACGGAGAGCAGGACCTTGTCCTCCGCCCGGTATTCCTGGGCGTCGATCCGCGCCACGAACCGCTTATCGCTCCCCAGGGCGTGGCTCATGCCGAGGTGATAGATGAGCTGCGACCAGAACTGGCGGTAGTATTTTTCGCCGTAACGCCGCCGCAGCCGCCACGTCTCGTTGAAGCCGAGGTAGACCACCTGCCCTTTGCCATACTGGCGCACCGCGATCAGCGGCTGCGGCGTCCGGCCGTCGGCACACTTGTCGGTCGGATGCTCGGCCAGTGCGAACGCCTGCTCGTGGAGTGCGGCGACCGGCTGATACCACGGCAGCTTGCCCAGGTTGTCCCAGGCCCGCGAGTTCTCCGCATCGCTTTCGCCGAGCCGCATGAACGGATAGCGATCGGCGTGCAGCGTCAGCCGCGGGCGAAACTCCGGATGCTGAGGCGCATCGCGCAGCAAAGCATTGGGATCGATCGTCACCGGCAGCATGTCCGCCAGCGGCGTCTGATACAGTTCCTTGGGTCCGAACCGCGGCCCGGCAATGACGACGAGCCCGCCGCCCAGGTTGCTGACGTACTCCTTCAGCATCTGGCTGAACCGGTCATTGAGTGCCGAGCGAGGCATGTCATCCAGGAAGATCACGTCGTTGGCGAAGAAATCGCTCCGCTTGGGGGTCAGCGACGAGACGAACAGCACGTTCGACTCGCGGACCCGCGGATCGCTCGACGCCAGGAAGGTGCGAAAGCCGTCCATGCCGACCAGCTTGTCGCGGTGAAAGACTTCCTTGATGAACCGCCACTCCCAAGTCGGCTCGTAGGCGACGTAGAGGAGCCGCAGGTAGTCGTCGATGATATTCACTTCGCGGCTGGCCCGGTTGTTCTGATCGACGATCTCGCCGGCGACCTTCTCCACACTGGCCGTGAACTCGAAACGGCCCGATTCCTCCGGCGTGAAGGGGAAATCGATCGTCTCGACAGCACTCTGGAGCGTGACGGACTTCTCGCCGATTTTGATCTCCGACTGCGGCGCACCCATCGCATCGGCGGCCAGCGGACGGGCGACGAGGGTCACGCGGACCGACTGCCCTTGCAGGCCCGATTGACGCAGCTTGACGAGCACGCTGCTCCGCTCGGCCTTTTTCATCTTCGGATCGGTCTGCAAATCGACTGCCAGATCGACCGCTTCGGTCATGCCGACGCCGACGGCATAAATCGGCACGCCGAGCCTGGCGACCGGCGAGTTCTCGGAGCTTCCCAGCGGAGCGACGCCGGAGTTGTGGGCAAAATCGCTGACCAGCACGACGCCCGCCAGCCGGCCGGAGCCGAACTGCTGGCCGACGGCACTCAGCACCGAACCGAGTGCCGTCACCTGGCCGGTCGTTGTGAGCTGATCGGCAAGTAGCTCGGGATCGACGCGGCCGTCGGCGCCCGCGGCCAGCTTGCGAAGCTGGCTGGTTGAATTGCCGTCGAAAACGAACGGCTCAAGCTGGACGCGCTTTTCGTCCTGGAGCTTGGCCAGCAGATTGCCGTCCTTCTTCTTGAGCAGCGCCTGGACGTATTCCATCCGCGAGAGGCTGCCAGAATCAGCGGCGAGCGGGGGGCGTAAGCCCCCTGATGAGCTGCCGTCCTTCCCATCAGGGGGCTTACGCCCCCCGCTCGCCAAGCCTACGGCCGCCCCGATTCGGTCGCGCTCCCCCGGCGGCAGCTCGTCGGCAATCGCCATGCTGTCGGTGCCATCGACGACGAAGTAGAGCAGCGGCCGTTGTTCATGAACGACCGTCAGCCGCAGCACCGGATCGGCGAGCGTGAGGATCAATAGCGCCAAGAGCAAGCCCCGCATCGACGCCAGGATCAGCCGCGCCGGCAGCGAGCCCTTCGGCTGCCAGCGGAGATAGAAGACAAACCCGGCGACTCCCGCCAGCACGGCGGCGGCGATGACCCAGAACGCCCCTTCCTGCGCCCAAGGCGCAGCCAGGTCCGCCTCCATCTCGTCGATGGAAGTGACGTTTTTCAGGCCTAGTAACCAGCCGACGAAGCGAGTCATGCGTGTTGTGAAATGGGATGTCCTCGGCGAGTCAAAATCCGAAATACGAAGCTCGAAATCCTAAACAAGCACGAATGAGGAAATTTGAAATGACAGAAACGACGAGGGACAGCAACCGTTTGAAATTGGCATTCGCATTTCGGATTTGTTTCGTATTTCGTTTTTCGCATTTCGGATTTCTACGCCGTGCTCGTGGTGCTGCGAAGGTTCGGCCAGGCCAGAATGCCCATCTCCACAATCAGGCAAACCAGCACGGCCGCCAGCGCCAGCCACCACCAGAAGTTCTGGCCGCGGATCGTCGCCCCCGCCAGGCTGATCTCGTCCCCCTGCGCGACGAAGCGCAGGTTGGCCGTCTGCGACAGCTCGTCGAGCTTCGCGGCGGCCAGCGGCGCGAGGTTCGATTCCTCCGCGTCGCCGCCAACTGCCAAAGGCACTTCCCACAGCGGCTTGTCGGCCGCCTGCGAGCTGTCGATGGAAACCGGTTGCGAGCGATAGGCGGCGACGCGATACACGCCCCGCTGATACAGGCCGCTGATCGTCACCCCGCGCTGTTCGCCGCTGATGTACCCGATGTCCAGCGGCTCGGCACTTGCCGACTGCGGCCGCTGAAGCGCCACAATCAGATCGTGCTCGTCGCTGACCAGCGGCAGCGTCAGCCGCTCGCGGGGGGGAAAATTCCGCCGCGGTAGCGTCTGCTCGATCATGCCCCGCAAGAGCCGGTCGAAGATCACGGTGGCGTTCGTCGTCAGCAGCGTGTTCCACGACGAGCTGAGGCCGCTGGCGGCAAAGACGACTTTGCCCGCGCCGATTTGCCGCTCGATAAGAAACGGCGACTTCTGCGCGTTGTCAAAGCGGGCCAGAACGCGGGGCTCGCCTTGGCGGACGAGCGTTTGCACTGCCCGCTCGCGATCCTCGGGAGACCTCGTTGATAAAGCCGGCTCGCTTTCCGCATCCCCCCACGACAGCCACTGCGGCCGCACGTCGCGCAGTTGGTCTTCCAGTTCCTTCAAGGCCGCTTGATCGGCGCCGCTGACCACGCCGTCTTTTGACGTGGATTCCAGCTCGCGGCGGCGCTGCTCAACATCCGCTACCAGCGCCAGCTCCTCGCCCACCCGTTTCGCTTCCGCCTCGCGCCACGCCTTGAGCGTCTCCTCGTCGGTGCTCGCATGCACCGCCTTGAAGAAGAACGGCTCAGCATACAGGTCGCGCAGCTCCTGCTCCCCCAAGCCGGCCAGATGAAAATAGTCCTCAGCCGCCAGGCTCTCATACGACAAGAAGAACGGTACGACCCGCGCGCCGGCCACCTCCGGAATCTCGCCGATCGGCTCGGCCGCCAGCGGAGCGGGTAAGATTCCCGCGCCGTCCTTCCACGCCGCATCGCTGAACGCCTGCGGGTTGAATTCGCCCCCCGCGGCAATCACAAGTTGCCCCCCTTGCTGGACGTACTCACGCAGCAGCTCGACCGCACTTTCGTCAATCGTCGGCAGTCCCGCGACGACAACCAGCCGCGCGTCGGCGAGGGTCTCCTGCGTCACCTCGCCCGCCTTCACGTGCCGAATCTTCACGATCTGCCGCGGGGCATCCTCGCGGACGGCCTTGGGCGCCAGCAGCTTGCGCAGCCGCAGCGTCTCGCCGAAGCGGAAGCGGATCGGATCCTCGTCCTCCGCACCGTACTGATCGACGAACACGACCGGGAGTGCCGCCACGACGGGAACCGCCAGAAACCGCTCGTCGTCCGCCGGTAACTCGTCCCGCTCGATCGCGGCCCTGAGCGTCACAAACACCGGCCGCTGGGGCTCCGGCATTTCGGTCAGGCCGCTGAACACATACTGGAAATCGACTTCCTGCGCCCCTTCGCCGGGTGCGAGCGTGACATAACGCTGGCCGATCGCCGTGTCGCCCAGATAAAGCTTGATCTCCACTTTTCGTTGCGACTCCAGCCCCGCGTACTCGATCTTGGCCACGATCGTCGTCGGCGTCTCAATGTCCGCCAGCCCATCCTGCACGGACAGATCGGCAATCCACGTGTTCCGCCAGGACGGGCTCGACACATCGACCACCTGCATCGGCGGATGATCGGCAAGCTGCGTCTCCGAAAGGCCGCGCCAATTCGCCTGCTGCTGATCGGTCAGAAACACGACCCGCTTGGCAAGCTGCGGGGCCGCGGCACTCGCCTGCCGGGCCAGGCCGACGGCCGACAGAAACGTCGCCGACCGATCGACCGTCTCGATCTTGTCGAGGGCCTCGATCGCGGACTCCTTGGTGTCGTACGGATCGGGGCTAAAGCCGTCAGGACTGCCGCAGACGGGGATAATGGAAATCTTGCTCCCCGGCGGCAATCGGTCGATGTAGGCCCGCGCCTTGTCCTTGGCCTTGGTCAGCAGCGTCCCTTCCAGGGACTCGTATCCCATGCTGAGACTGTTATCCAGCAGCACGATCGCATGCACCGGCAACCGGTCGCTGGACGATTCGCGCCGCTCGGAAAAGTACGGCCGTGCCAGCGCCAGCCCGAACAGCAGCACGGCCGCTGTCCGCAGCACCAGCAGCAGGATGTCGCGCAGTTGCATGATGCGGCGGTTGCGCTGCATCGCCTCGCGCAGGAAATCCATCGCCCCCCACTGCACCACCTTGTACCGCCGCCGGTTGAGCAGGTGGATGATCACCGGCCCCAGCGCGCAGAGTGCCCCTGCGGCGAGGAAGTGCCAGGCGGTGAGGGAGGGGAGGGGGAACACGGATGAGGGGAGGTATGGGGGTGTGAGAGTGTGCGGGTGTGAGAGTGAGTGGAGATTGGCGAGGAACACCCTCACACTCTACACCCTCATACCCGCACACATTACCGCGGTGGCTTGGATTTCAAACTCTCAATGCGACCTTCTTGCAAAATTGGCAAATACCGATTCGGGATCGCCAAAATGAAAACGCCGACGCTGGTCGCGTACAGCTCCCCTTCGCGGCCGCCGACGCGGCCGCCGCCGCGGACGCCGTTGTCCCGCCACGAGCCGTGCAGGTTCGGCACCTTCGCGTCGCGGATCTGCGACTGGACGAGAAATTCACGCAAGAGCGGATAGTGCTCCTCCCAGTGTTCGCCGCCGACCTGGTACAGCGCCTGGCCGACGTAATACAAGGTGTACGCATCGAACGGCATATTGCCGTTGCGCTCGCGGGCCTTGGGAAGCTCGCGGATTGCCGCCCCGATCACGTCCATGTTCTTGCCGATCCGCCAGTCGTCGTATTGGCCGAACTCCTGGAGACAGACGACGCCGGCCGCCGCCATGGCGATCGTCCCGCCGCCCCCTCCTTTGCCGTAGGTGAATTGCCCCGGCAGCTTCATCAGGTCCGCCTCGGGCAGGTTGCGATTCCCTTGCGGGGAGTAGTGCTCGCGGACGCTCTTGATCGCCAGGTCAATCACCTCCGGCGGCACTTCCAGCCCGCTATCGACGGCACTCCGCAGGGCCTTGGCCTGCATCACCGCCAGGGAGAGGTCGTGGCCATTGGCCTGCCGATGGGCCCGGTAATCCCAGCCCCCATCCTCGCACTGGGTGTTGGAAATGAGTTTCAAAGCCCCGTCGAGGACCCGGTTGAGCCGCCGGTCCTGCGACGTGCCAATGCCGTGGGCCTGGCCCAAGACAAAGGTCGCCAGCCCGTGGTTGTACATGTCCCGCTGACCATCGGCGATGTTGAGGAGCCCCGACGGCTTGGCATTCTTGACGACGAACTCCAGGGCCTTCTCCAGCTCGCGGCCATACTTCCCCCGCCCTGGAGCATGCCCGGCCGACATATACGCCAGCGCCCCCATGCTCACCAGCCCCAAATCACTAGCCCCCCAGTTCCCCTCCGGCCCCTGGTTCTTAGCCAGCCACTCGAGCCCAAGTTCAAGCGCCTCTTCACTTTGCGGCGTGATCTCGCCGTCGAATTGGCCCAGCGCGGGGGTGACGATGAACGACCCAGCCAGGAGGAGTGTCAGGGCAATATGTCGGTGACGGACCATCCGGCAGCATCGGCTAAGGGGAGGCAAGGGCCGGGCCGAGAACCCGACCCGATAGACCTTTTATATCCTCGTATGGCCAGGAATGCGAATCGGTTACATCGATCCCCACCCTCGCGAAATGTGTGGCATCATTACGAATTGCACACCGACGCCAAGATCATTCCGAAAACCAAAGGCACATCGCTTTTGACGAGGCCATTTCGCCATACGCCTTCAAAACCTCGCAAGCGCGCGTTCCAGACGGCGTAACGGCGGCCGTCCGATTGACGAATCAGCCGCGCGGCGCACCAAGTGGATTCCTTGAGGAGAATTTCGCGGTCGAGTTGCCACGTGACCTGCACTTTTGCCGTCGGCCGTAACTGATCCCAAATTGACGGGATCTCGATACGCCCGGAAGAGAGAGTTTGACCATCCGCCATGATGTGCCACAGCGGTGTCTGCCCTTTCCGCCACATCGGGTACATCAGCGAGTATTCCGCTTGGTTTGACCAGGTCCAGCAGTATTCCTTGTGCGTCAGAGATTTGGGCAAGATCGGACATCGCACCTGGACGAGGGACTCTTGGAAAAGAAGCCGATATGGCGCACTTGCGTTCCAGCTTCTGTCCTCAATGCGAAATCGCATGGTCGACAATAAGTAGAATTTCGACTTTTTTCGCACTTTGTTTCTACACTTTTCGCGGACTGCTCTCTGTCGTGGCCGAGAGCACAACCCAAAGCACAAGGACGGCGGGTAGCCAGAGCATAAGCAGCCGCCCCAAGAACGGCTGTACATCCACATAGCCAAGCTGCGCGACAACAAAGAGGGCAATCCCGATCGCCGAAACTGCGGATACAAGTGCCCGTCCGCTCCACGTCGCGCGGCAAGGAGCTAGCCATTTGAGCCTGCCGCTGGGCAAGAGGGGAAGAATGACGATGGCCAAAGCCACCGCCATGGAGAAGACGCCGGCAACGATCCACATCACGTCTCTGGCGAGAGACGGTTCGCTGGCGGCGTGGTCGAAGAAAATCAGACCGAACAGCAGCCAGGCAATGGCTATGGCGAACCGGAATACGACTTCGCGCCAATTCATCGGGGGAGTCTCCACTATAACCCGTCGAGTAGTCTACTCGCCAATCTTGTGAATGACGGTCACGTCCGGTAATGCGGCCTCGAGGTCTGCAGCCCCGCGGTCGGTGACGCCGGTTCGAATCGCACTTACGCTGAGGAGCTGTTTCATGCCGTACAAGTGCTTCAGCCCCTTATCGGTGACCAGCGTCTCGCTCAGAACGAGCGTGTGAAGCTCCGGCAGGTCCTTTACGTGAATTAGCCCGTCGTCGGTCACCTTGGTCCCGTAAAGTGCGAGCGTGAGAAGCCTCTTCAGTCCTTTGAGATGGACGAGGCCCTTGTCGGACACGGGCGTTGAGTTCAGATTCAGGCCACGAAGGCCCTTGAGGGTCGCAATGTGCTTGAGCGAATCGTCCGTGATCTGGCAGCCATGAAGATCGAGAGATTCCAGCTTGTCGAGCCCCTTGAGATGAACGAACCCCTTTCCTTTTACCTTTGTCAGCGTCAGATAGAGGCTTTCCAACTCCTTGAGATCCTTCAAGTGAACGAGGCCCTCATCGGTCACCTGCGATCCAGCAAGCGCCAGTTGTTTCAGGTCGCGAAACGCAGCAACGTGAGCGAGTTCCGCGTCCTTAAATTGCTTTCCTTGAAGAATCACTCCGACCACTGGCTGGTCCGGGTGATCTTTATCGACCTCACAGTATCCGCCCCCCTTTTCGATTGCTTGGATGGCATGCTGCTCGCTATCCCTCGCGAACACATGTGCCGGCGGGACGAAAGCCAGTGCAAGCACAGCCGCAATGAGGCGGCTTGGGAATGTAGTCATGGAAACGCCTCCTCTACCGCCATTATATCGCTGCAAGCGGCGGGTTGGCACCGTTGGCTGCCCACGGTGGGAGGCGGTTTCCGACAATTCACCACCCACCAGCCGCGAGCCTGCGCCTGAGTTTCTTGCGATTCGCACCCAGCAGCATTACCCTGATGGTCGCAGTTCCTGGTCGGAAGTCCCTTCGTTCCCGCGCGGCGAAAAGAGCAAAGATGCACCTGGGTGAAGCGATGGCAGCCATCGAGTCTCTGGCCAACGGCATCGATCCGGTCACCGGTCAGCCGCTTCCCGATCAGGGGCCGTACCACCATCCGCGCGTGATCCGGGCGCTGTTCACGGTCTTGGAACAAGCCCGACGCGCAAGCGAGGGACAGGCACCAAATCGCCAAAGGGCCGTTTCCCTCGCTGGCGCTTCGGGTTTGTCTGAGCGCGTCGGCAAGCCGTGGACGACGGATGAGGACGAGCAACTGATTGCGGAGTTTCACGCGGCCGTGGACTTCAAGGCGATGGCGAAGATGCACGGCCGCACGCGCGGAGCGATCGTTTCGCGGTTAACAGAGCTCGGCAAGATCAAGCCGAAATATGACGATCCGGCGCCGGAAATGGAGCCCGACTTTGAAGTGCTCTAACCGAACCGCACCCAGGCCGGCAAGCCTTGGACGAGCGAGCACGATGCCGAACTACTCCGCCACTACGATGCGGGAGCGCCGCTGGAGGAGATTGCCGAGCGACTCGGGCGCGGCGTCAGGGGAGTGGAAGTGCGCTTGATCAAGCTGGGAAAGCTCGAAGGTGAGGAACCCTACGTCGAATTCGATCCATGAGGTGTTGCGGCCGTTTCCCTCGCTGGCGCTTCGGGTCTGTGTTTCACTACCGCTCGACTTCAATTCCAATGTCGCGGCCGAGAAAATCGGAGAGCCGCCCCTTGCCTGGAATAATGTAGTTGTGTACACTATCTCCAGGCGTCATCTTGCGCCGGCTTTGTTCATTGACAATTGAATATCCCAAGGCAACCCTGGCGGAAAGCATTTGCGCCATTTGTGCAGGCTGCCCAGTTTGACAGGTTTTTTGACAAAACCCCCCTTTGGCTGTCAAAAAACCCCCTCTGGCGGGCGCTTCGCCTGAACCGGGATGGACAGCGGTTGATGGTGGGCCGGCGCTCGCCGAGGCGAGCTTGGCGCCACCCTACAAAGGCTGCGCGCAAACGCGCTATATTCGACCTCGCGCAAGCGGGCTATATTTTTCCGTAAGGTACATCCGGACAAGAAGTTGCGTCACGCCACTGGGCGGCGCAAACGCGCTATCACTAGTAGGTCCCGCTTGCCGAGCGGGACCTTGGTTTGGCGGCCGCCACTTCGGAGGTCCCGTCCGGCAGACGGGACCTACTTGCGGGCGCAAACGCGCTATATTCAACCTCGCGCAAACGGGGGAGTTTTTGCCGTAAGTGATTGAATAGACAATGGTTATGAATCGCCGACAGGGGCGCAAACGCGCTATCGCCAAGCCCAACGCGGGAATGGATTACCGATCGCGGTGGGCCGGCGCTCGCCGAGGCGAGCTTGGCACCACCCTACGAACCCTACGAATCCAGAGTGCCCTACGTTTGCCCGACGAGCAAGTCGGCCAGCGATTCCGTCAGCGGCAGCCCCGTCTGAGCCTCAAAGCCGATGAACATCGGGCTGGGGTTGGCTTCCAGAAAGACGTATTGACCATCGGGCGTCAGCCGAAAGTCGATGCCGGTCCACAGGAGGGCCAGGTCGCGGGCGATGCGGATCGAGAGCGATTCGACGGCTGGCGGGAGCGCGTGGACGCTCAGCCGCGGCTCCAGGTCTTGTCGATAGTCGAGCTGGCCCGTGGCCACCTCGCAGGCCAGGACGCGCTGGCCAGCCACGAACACGCGGATGTTCGTTCCCGGCACTTCTTCCTGCAAGGTGATCGGGGCGAAGCGGAGATGGTCGAGGTTTTGCGGCGTGAGATGCTGCGGCGTCAGCGGCCGCGTTTGGTCCCCTCCCTGCACGGGCTTGAAGATGAGGCGCTGGCCAGCTTCGGCGAAGCTCGTCACGTGCCGCGGATCGTTCGTCAGGATCGTCCGCGGCACAACCGCTCCGAGTGCCGCAGCGCGGGCCAGGCAAACCGGTTTGGCCTGGTGCAAGCGAAATGCCTCAAAGCCGTTCACCCAGCGGGCCGGCAACTCGATCAAGAACGTTTCCAGCAGGCTGCGGGCGTCGTTCTCGGCCAGGAACGCCTGGTCGGGATCGGCCAGCGGACAGCGGCCGGCGCCGCCGTAGTTCCGCCAGTAGACCGACTGAATTTCCGGCCACGAAAGCTCGCGGCCGGAAGCGAGGCGGATGACGCCGGTTCGGCGCTGCGGGTCGAAGCTCAGCGAGACTTGTGCGGGAAACTGCTGCGTGTCGAAGGTTTCGACGTCGCAGCCGCGCGAGCGGAGATGTGCCGCCATGTGCCGCGCGTGCTCGTCATCGCTGGAGCCGAGAAGGAGGATCGTCATTAGGGCCCTCAACGCGGCATTCGGCATGCCGAAATCGCCACAGAATCACCGTTTTGGCATGGTGGTTGCACGATACGTTCGCTGGAGGGCGGAGAGCCACGCCAATAACACGCAAAAACAGGGAGAATTCCCGATGTTCGTCCATCCCTTTCATGAAATCGTACCTGATCCGGCGGCACTGCGGTGTCGTGAACGCGACAACGACGCGCCGTCCGATCGACGGCGCGTCGCTGCGACGAACGGATCGGTCACTGCGACCGGCCTCGCCCGGCGAGGATTTGTCGCCAGTGCGATTGCCGGGGCGGCGGGGCTGGCTGCGTTTCTGACGGGCCGGCAAGCCGACGCCTGGCAGGGGCGCTACGCACGGGGCTTCAACCTGGACGAGGACGAAGGGCGGAGGACGACGCTGGCGCTCGGCGAAGAAGGGGGGGACGAGCGCTCTTCGCGGGTGCCGCGCGAGCGCGAATTCAATTCTCGCGAGGAGGAACGCCGGCGGGTCCGCGAATTCAACTCCGGCGAAGACGAACGACGGCGCGAGCGCGGCTTCGATTCCCGCGAGGAGGAACGACGGCGCGTGCGCGAGTTCGACGCTGGCGAGGACGAAGGGCGGAGAACGACGCTGGCGCTGGGCGAAGAAGGGAGCGAGCGTCGTCCTTCGCGCGAGCGCGATTTCAGGTCCCGTGAGGACGAAGGGCGCTCAGGGCCGATAACGACGCAGGCCCTTGGCGAAGAAGGGAGTGAGCGCCGTTCTTCGCGTGAGCGCGATTCCAGGTCCCGTGAGGACGAAGGGCGCTCACGGCCGATAACGACGCAGGCCCTTGGCGAAGAAGGGAGTGAGCGCCGTTCTTCGCGTGAGCGCGATTCCAGGTCTCGCGAGGACGAAGGGCGCTCAGGGCCGATAACGACGCAGGCCCTTGGCGAAGAAGGGAGTGAGCGCCGCCCGCCCGGCCGGGTGACGACCTTCGCGATCGGCGAAGAAGGGAGCGGCTATCCGCCCCCGCGGCCGCCTGCCCGCGATTCGTCCCGTCCCGGACCCATCACCACGCAGGCCCTGGGGGAAGAAGGGTAGCGACCCTGGCGCCCGTTAATTGGCCGATCCCGAAACCTGCACCAGCAGCGTCTGCGCGTCCTGGAGGTCGGCCGTGTCGAACCCTTCGCTCATCGAACCATAGATGTCGGCCAAGAGCGTCGCGTCAGGTCGATCGCAGCCCGCAGTGCAAGCGACCTGGCCTGTTGTTCGGGCGAGGGTCCGGTGATCGGCATGTGAATTCTCCATTCAAATCACTATAGCTGACAGAACGGCAGCTTCAGGACCTGATGGATGAGCTACAGTCCATGTTTTTGCTGCTACAGGCTCTGTAGGACCAAGTCGAGGCTCTGTGGGACCGATTCCAGGCTCTGTAGGACCGGACTGGGTCGCCGGAGTGGAACCACGAAACACACGAAAAGGGGACCAAGGCCACTCCCCTCTCCCCTTTCGTGTCATTCGTGTGTTTCGTGGTTCTCTCCCCCCGCCTGGGGCGGAAGGTTCCGACCGATCAGGCCCGATTGTCCGCGCCGTGATCGGCAAAGTCAACGCTCTTTCCGTCCGGAGAGGAACATGTTAACCGCGGATGACGCGAAAGGCCGCGGATCGGCAGCCGACGTGCCGCTTCGCGGCATCCGGCTGAGTTAGGACGTTTGCGGCGGCAGCAGCCACGGATGAAACACGGATGGGCACGGATCGGCACTCTTCCCATCCGTGTTTGATCCGTACTACAAACGATCAAAATCTTCGCTGGCCGCAAGGATTTCCGGAGGGAACAACCGCGGATTTCGCGGAGAACGCGGATAGAAAAAAATCCGCGGACATCCGCGTCATCTGCGGTTCCATTCTGCCTGTTTTGTGGCTGCGGCTTGGCCGCGCAGTGCTATCCACAGTTCCAATCGTCCGTCTCCATTGGTTGCGGCTCCGCCGCGCTAGGTTTCATCCGTGGCTCCTCTCTGGATCCGCCCCCTCCTTCACCACCCCTTCGTCTCCCCGGAGCGGCGGAGGACGTCGAGGAACCCGGCCGCGGTGGCAGGCCGACGAACGTGACGAGGTTCAAACCAGGTGGCAGGCCAAGGGTCAACGAGCTGCAGCGCTGCCGGTCGGCCCCTGCGTCGTCGCGAGCGCGGTCACGATCGCGTCAACATCGTAAACGCAGCCCCCCCAGGTTCCGCCGCCAACGCGCTGGAGAGCGGCCCACAGCCGCGTGTCATCAGGGAGGTCGGGATCGGGACGCAGTTCTGGATGAGGCGAGCGGCCGGCAAGGATTGCCGCCCCTTCGGCGGCGGAGAATTCGCGATCGGCCGCGCCGACAAGATCGACGCTGCCGACGAGCTGATTGCGGTCGATCACGATGCGGATCAGGTCGCCGTCGCGCAGCTTGCCGATCGGGCCACCGGCGAGCGCCTCGGGTCCAACGTGCCCGATGCACGCGCCGGTGCTGACGCCGGAGAAGCGGGCGTCGGTGACGACGGCGACTTCTTTCCCCCACTTGAGGAACTTGAGCGCGCTGGTGAGCTGATACGTTTCCTCCATGCCGGAGCCCATCGGTCCGCGGCCGATGAGGACGAGAATATCGCCGGGCCGAATGTAGTCCACTCGCTCCGCGAGTGGACCGGAAGACGCGGCGCTCGCAGCACGTTCGGCAACAGGTTTAGTCCCCTCGCTCTCCGAGCCGCTTGAGCACTCGCGGAGCGAGTGCTCTACTTTGCCTGCCCCACGAGCCTTGATGGCCGCGATCGCGTCCCGCTCGCTGGTGAACACACGCGCCCGCCCCATCTTGCGATAGACCCCGTCGTCATCGACCACGCTCGGGTCGATGCTGGTCGCCTTGATCACCGAGCCTTCCGGGCACAGATTGCCGACAGGAAAACAAACCGTGCTCGTCAGTCCGCGGTGGCGGGCCTCGGCCGGCGGAATGATCACGTCATCGGGATCGACGCCGTCGCGGTCTTTAAGAAGCTGGCGCAGCGCCAGTCGCCGCTCGGACCTTTCCCACCAGACGAGAACCTCGCCCAGCGGCTCGCCCGTTACCGTCAGAACGTTGAGATCGAGCATCCCCATCGCTCGCAAGTGGAGCATGATCTCCGGCACGCCGCCGGCCAGAAACAGCCGCACGGTTGGATGATTCACCGGTCCGTTGGGAAGCACCGACACGAACCGCGGCACTTTTCGATTGACTTCCGTCCATTCGGCGACCGTCGGCCGCGCCAGCCCCGCGGCAAAGGCGATGGCTGGTATGTGCAAGAGCAAGTTCGTCGAGCCACCGCAGGCCGCATGGACGACCATGGCATTACGAACGGCGGCGTCGGTGAGGATGTCTTTCATCGCCAGGCCGCGGTCGGCTAGCTGCTTGACCGCCCGGGCGCTGCGCGTCGCCATCTCGAGCCACACCGGCTGGCCACTCGGTGCGAGAGCGGAGTGCGGCAGCGACATTCCGAGCGCCTCGGCAATCACCTGGCTGGTCGCGGCCGTGCCGAGGAACTGGCAGCCGCCGCCGGGAGAGGCACACGCCGCGCAGCCCGCGACGGCCGCATCGTGGAGCGTGATCTCCCCGTGAACGTAGCGAGCGCCGATCGACTGCACCTTGCCGGCATCTTCCCCTTCGGCCGGCGGCAGCGTCACGCCGCCGGGGACAATCGCACTGGGCAAGTTCTTCGTCCCCGCCAAAGCGAGCATCATCGCCGGCAGTCCCTTGTCGCAGGTCGCCACGCCGACAATGCCGCTCCGCTGCGGGAGCGAGCGGATCAGCCGCCGCAAAACGATTGCCGCGTCGTTGCGGTACGGCAGGCTGTCGAACATGCCGGTCGTCCCTTGCGTGCGGCCGTCGCACGGGTCGCTAACGAATGCCGCGAAGGGGACGCCGCCGAAGGCTTTGATTTCGCGGGCCGCCGCCTGGACCAAGAGGCCGACTTCCCAGTGCCCCGTGTGGTAGCCGAGGGCGATCGGCGTGCCGCCCTCGGCTCGCACCCCTCCTTGTGTGCTGAGGATCAGAAACTGCGGCCCGAGCAGTTCCTCGGGCTTCCACCCCATGCCGGCACTTTGCGAGAGTCCGAACAGATCGCCGCTGGACCACTCGCGGAGCATCTGATCCGTCAGCGGCAGTTCCCCCTGCGGCCCGCGGGCGGTCGTTTGGATGTCGTAGAGCGAAGCGGTGCCTTCGAGGAGATCAGCCAGTGGCATGGAACGTGCGGATCGGGGGGAGAAGCGGTGCTATGTCGATCCTACTTGAGAAGCGGCGAACCGGCGACAGGAGGAGTCGATTTGGACTGCGGCGACTCGTCGCCGTTGGTCGCGCGGATCGCTGAAAACGCGTACGAGGTCAGCCGGAAGCTCGCGAAGGATTTCAACATCCTCGATGCTCTCGACTTTCCAAGTGATGCCGGGAATGTCCATGCGTGTTTCTGGCTAACGACCAAGCTAACCCGCCGGGAACAGGCCGGCGCGAACGACCTTCATTTCAGGAGACGCTCAACTCGCCGGCCTGTTCTCGGTCGGGTTGAGCGACTGGTTAGCTGGCGGCTTTCACGCTGCACAGGAACTTGCTCTATAACATCTTCTCCTCTGTGGGGCCTCGGTCTGGCCGTGATTCCGTTTTCTCTTCCAGCGACCGCAGCCGCTCGTCGAGTTGCGCCACGATCTGCCCAAACAGGCCGAGAAGCACGCCGGGTACAACAAGGAAGACTCCCACGATGAGCAAACACAGAAAAACAAACTCGGAGGCGGAGCCAGGACCGCCCGATGGTACAAGTAAGATTAACGAAAGGAAGACAAGGCCGCCGACGGTAGACAGGCCCCAACCCAACTTCTTCATGAAACTCGCTTGGCGTTGCACGATTACGGACCTCCGATGAATAGGCGCGCCCCACGCTGTGGTTGTAAATAGGCTTCACGACCCTCTCTGCCGGAACCAACCGGCTTCCTCGCCAGCTAACGCAAAGGTCAGCGACGGGAGCCAGCCGCCGATGACGTTCGATTTGTCGCTGAGCGAATCGGCTGGCTCCCGTTCGCTGGACCGTCTGGTTCGCCACTCAAAACCGCGATCCACGCCGATACCTGCGTAACCCCCACCAGCGCCATGGCTACGGCACGGTGTGAACCGTCGTCAATCCTGACCTCTGTCCCTCGATCGAGAATGATGATGGGCAGTCTGGACGCGAACACGTCAGCGAACCGCTTCATATTCCAGATCCGGCTATCGGCAGGCTCTCGGTCTTTGAAAAGCTCAGCAACGGCAACTGGAGAACCGACTGCCCAAGAGCGCTCGCCCATACGCGGCCAGACAACACAACGTCTCAAATCAAAAACACCAAAACTCCAACTCGCCCGACTGTAATCACGCAATCGAGGTTGATGCCCGCCGACAATCGAATCAATCTGTGTCATCGGCAAGCCATGAACTTCCTGCCTGTATCTTTCAGGGGCGTCGAGAAACGGCTGTCGGCCGTCGAACGGCACCGCTTTCAACTTGTCTGCGAGCACGAACGCTCTCTTTGCGTCGGTCATATTCAGAACAGTGCCCAATTGTTCGGCGAACTCTTAGAGGCTATCCGAAAAGTGATCTTGTTCTAAATTGCCGAAACTGCGTAGTGTGCTGGCTTCCATCTTCCCCAAACCAAGGAGCATGCACATGGACGTGCCAGCACGTGAAACGTATCCCAGCGACCTGACCGACGCGC
>DATKDU010000427.1:0-12781 GCA_035512595.1 Pirellulaceae bacterium | reverse complement strand
CACGCCTATCCCTACCGCTATCAAGTCTGGGCCTACAGCGCTCACGACCTGGCCGCGGTCAAGGCCGGGACGAAGCAGCCGTGGGAAGTGCAGCCCTACGACATTTGGGAGCTAAACCTCCCCTACGACGGCGGCGGCATCCACATCGGCGGCGCCGCCTACGACGCAGCAAGCGGCCGCCTCTACGTCTCCCAACAATATGCCGACGGCGCGGGGATGCCCATCGTTCACGCCTTCGAGTTGACCGGCAGTGCTCCGGCTGCCACCGACTGGGGAACCATTGAATTTGCGACCCACGACAATCTCAGCCTCACCGGCCCGGAGACGTGGTACAAGTTCACCGCCGCGCGGACTGGCAAGGGCACGGTGGATCTGTCGTTCCTGCACTCCGCCGGCAACGTCGATTTGCAAGTCTATAGCGCCAGCCTCGTTCCCCTCGGCGCCAGCACCAGCACGTCGAATGCCGAGCGCGTCGATTTCAATACGACGGCCGGCAGCATTTACTACGTCAAGCTCAGCGGGGCGAATGCTGACGTCGATGCCCGCGTGACCAATCTGGTCAGCCTCTCCGGAACGACGGTCAACGTGTTTGGCACCGCCGGCAGCGACACGTTCGCTTTCACCCACGGCAGCAGCCATCAGGTGAGCGTGAATGGAGTGGCCTACACGTTCACGCCGGCGGCACTGGATCAGCTCACGATCAGCGGCAGCGGCGGCAGCGACACGCTGACGGTCGCGCTCGGCAGCCTAAACGACACGCTCACGCTGCGGCCGGGTGTGATCACCGCCAGCAACAGCGACTATCAAATCAGCGGCACTTCGCTGGAGACGATCACGGTATCCGCCGGCACCGGCTTCGATAGGGCCTCGCTGTACGATGCCGCCAGCAACGACACGCTGACCGCCAATCCGGCCTCTGCGCGTCTGACCGGGACTGGCTTCGACAACACGGCCAGCGGCTTCGACGAAGTGCGGGCCTATGCGACGGCGGGGGGCTTCGACGTCGCCAACCTGACCGACGGCCCCGGCAATGACTTTTTCGACGCTGGGCCCGCGTCTGCCGTCCTGCGTGGTCCGGGCTTCTACATTTATGGCCAAGCGTTCGATCAGTACAAGGCGTACGCCACGGCCGGCGGCACCGATCGGGCCAATCTGTACGACGGGGCGGGCAACGACTACTTCGACGCCGGGCCCAACTCCGGCCTGCTGCGGGGTTCGAACTTCTACAGCTATGCGGAAAAGTTCGAGAGCCTCAATGCCTATGCCAGGGCGGGGGGGATCGACACGGCCAAGCTCTACGACTCGGCCGGCAATGACTATTTCGACGCCGGTCCGCTCTCGGCGGTGCTGCGCGGCTCGAGCTTCTATACCTATACCGAGCGATTCGACAAAGTGTTCGCGTACTCGCAATGGGGCGGGTACGACATCGCCAAGCTGTATGACGGCGGCGGCAACGACTACTTCGACGCTGGCCCGACCTCGGCCCTGATGCAAGGCAACGGCTTCTACAACTGGGCCGACCGCTTCGACGAAGTGATCGCCTTTGCGACCGCCGGCGGGAACGACATCGCCAACCTGTACGGCTCGATCGGCAACGACCTCTTCACCACGACCAGCAACGTGGGGCGGCTGACAGGGACCAATTACTCGCTGCGGACCGAGCAATTCGAGCAGGTCAACGTCCGCCTGCACCAGGGGGGGAACGACCTGGCTGAGTTTCGCGAGTTTCTCACCGCGGACCTGCTGTATGGCCGCACCAACTACGCCCGCGGCACCGTGTCGTCCAAGCAGACCACCGTCTACGACATGGACGAAGTCAAAGCCTATTCCGCCAGCGGCCAGATGCCGACCGCCGACGTCACCGGCATTGACTATCTGTTTGAGAAGATCGGCAGTTGGCTGTAGCAGCCTGCAATGCCGACGAGAGCCCGCGCGCTACGGAATGCCGCGAACGATGCGCGGCCCGAGAAATTCGGCCACTGGAAGCGGGAGCAGCTTCCAGGCGCGGGAAAGTAGTGCGAACGTGGCCGACTCCTTGCGCAGGTCGGTTCGCCGGCCGTCGCGCACGTAGCTGATCCAGTGTGCGGGGGCCGCTTCCGCGTCCCACTGGGCCTTGAACCGCTCGGTGCCGCTGCCGATGGTGCTGCGGCCGAAATCGAACGTCGTCTGCCCGCGTTCGACGGCCCGCTTGAGAAGCTGCCAGTACATGAACATGTTGGCATTGGTCGCGCTGAACTCGCGGAGCGCACTGGCGCAGGGGACTTTCGTCGTCCCGCGGCCGTGAAGGAGCAGCGCCGCAGCCACAGGCTGCTCCTTCAGGCTCACAGTGCAGAACTCCGCATCGGGGCCAAAGTGGCTGAGAATGCCGGCAAAGAATCGCCGCGGAAAAACGGGGGTTCCCAGGTCGCGCATGTTCCGCGAAAAGACACGATAGAAGGATTCCAGGCGATCTTGACCGCCCCACTGGACATCAAAACCCTGCTTCTCCCCTTTGCGAATCTGGTTGCGGACCTTGGAGTCGATTTCCTTCCACAGTGCATCCGATGTGGCCGGAAGCGTTCGCCGCATGAGGATCTTATTGGCGGCCGAGGGCTGAAAGTCCGGATGTTCTAGCGGCCGCTCCAGCCGCAGCTCCAGGTGCTTGACGCGCAGTTCGTCAGCTAATTGGACGGCCCGATTCAGCAGCGGCATGACAAGACTTTCGTCAGCCGCGAGCACGCCGCAGCTACTGACAAAGGGGAGACTCACCAGGAACCGGCCGAACAGCGGGGTGGCGACGTATGCCAGCGGCAGGATCGCTTGAAGCTGGCCCGCGACGTGCGCTTCCAGGCCGTAAGGACGATGCCCCAATCCGTCTCTCAAGATTGCCAGCCAGCGCGGATCGGCGCCGATTGGACCCGGCGGCAATTCACTCCACAATCGCGACCAGGTCTCCTGCCGTGCCGCGACGTCGCTGCCGCTGACCACGGTGATCTCGACGTCTTTCGTCCCTGCGGCGGGCGAAGGTGGCTGGCTGTCCATAAGGTGTGCCGTCGTCATGCGGTTTCGCCGGGTTGTGGAAGGGTCTTCACCACTCGTGCCGGCACTCCCACTGCCACGCTGTAGGAGGGAATCGGCTTATTGACGACGGCGCCGGCGCCGATGATGGAGTGCTCCCCCACGTCGGCCATCACGACCGCTCCAGTGCCGATCCAGGCCCCAGTCCCGATCCGCACGCGCTGGTAGACCTGGTCCTGCGACTGCATCGTCACCGCCGCATCGCTGCGGGAGTGCTCGCGGCCGCCGCTGAGAATCTGCACGCGGTCGGCGAGCATCACCTCGTCTTCCAGGAGGGCAAATCCCAGAGAGCAGAACCGGCCGATATAGACGCGGTCCCCGACCTCCGCCTCAGGCATTGAAAAGACGCTCATCCAGCCGAAGCTCACGTCTTGCCCGCATCGCGCCAGCGTGCGGCCGTAGAACGCCTGCCTGGCGAACACGCCCCGCAAACCGGGAATGCGGGCGATCGACTCGCTGGACGCCATGAACGCCCGGCGCCCGAGCAGCGCCCTCGCCACGGCGAGGGTCAGCAAGCGAGGCGCGACCAGCAGCAAAAAGATTGTCTGCAGGCAGCGCTTGCAGGCGACGAACAGGCCGCTGCGCTGCGGTGCCTCGACACGGATTGCCGGCGCAGCACCCTCGGCGGCGTGATCCATGCTCATGGCGCACATCCCGGCGTCGGCAACGCCTTCGTCCAGCGGGCGAGCACCCTCTCACGCAATCGATCGCGCCACCAGACCGGCCGAATCGTCCAACGGATCAGCTCCGACAGGCAGGCGGGGAGCAAGAAGAACAGAAATACGTTCGTCAGCACGCGCAGTCCGCCTTGCGGCACCAGCGGATAGAAGTGCGGACACAGCCAGTAAATCAGCGGCATGTGGACGATGAACACAATCAGCGTGTTGCGAGCCAGGAACTCGACGCCTTTGAGCGACGGCAGCCGCTGAGTGACGCGAAAAATCAGCCAGGTGTGAGCGAGGTACAGGAAGCTGACTGCCGCCGAAGTCGCCAGCCAGGGAACAGGCGATGTGGAACTGCCGACCAGGGCAAACGGGAACTCTTCAGCCACTTCCATTCTCGCGAGCATCGCCGGCCACAGCGCCAGCAGGACTAGAAGCGCGATCAGCTCTCCAGCCAGCGCGTAAAGCCCGTTTCCCTTCGGCACCGACACTTGGCGCTGCTGCCCCGACCACAGGCCCAGGAGCAGGACGGTCCCCCAGTTGGTGAGCGCCATGTAGGCCACCAGGCCGCCGGCGGAAGGAATCAATGCCGCCCGAATGACAATCTCCGCACCGAAACTGAGCACGATCATCCATGGCCGCACCTGGATCCGCCTGAGCACCAGCACCCACAGCAGCAGCAGATGAAAGTAAGTCCCGATGTACCACGTCGTCGGATTGGCGGGAAAGAAGTTGAAGGCGACATTGGCCCCAAAGAAGAGGGGCAAGTAATTGCTCTCCGCCAGATCGCGGATCGTCAGCCAGGTCGCCAGGCTCATCACCAGGGCGAACGCCAGCCCGAACAGCCAGACTTCAAAGATTCGGTTGTAAAAGACCAACCATGGCGCACGGGTCTCACCGGCCAGTGAATACCCCATGACGAAGACGAAAAACGCCACGCCGAGCTGCTTGAAGTTAAATGGCGGCGTGGGGGCCAGCAGCTCTTGCGCGCCGGTATGTCCCAGCACGATCACGAGCATGCCCAGGACTTTCATCCAGTCGATGAAGGCGAGACGCTGCGGGATCATGAGGCGGCTACGGGAAGCTGGTTACGTGCTCCGCCCGACTCGGCGGCGGCCTGTTCTTCGGACGGCGGCGCCAGACGCTTGACAAAGCGCGCTGGATTGCCCGCCACCATCACGCTCGGCGGTATCGCGGAGGAAATCACTGCGCCGGCCGAGACCATCGCCCGCGGGCCGATGTCGGCCATGACGACCGCCCCTTCTCCGATCCAGGCATTCTCCCCGATCTCAATCTGCTGACGGCGCGAGAGGTCGGTCGGGAGCCAATTCCCCTGCGGGTCCATGACGTGCAACTGTCCGCCGCTGAGCAGGCTGACCCGGCTGCCGATCAAGCACGTGCGTCGCAAGATGACCGAGCCGATCAGGGCGTAGGTGCCGACGTAAGCCTGGGATTCGACGACCGCCCGCCGCGTGGAAAACACGACGCCGAAGCCCAGGAAGCAGTCTGCGGCACAAGCATCGAGCGTGCGGCGATAGAAAGCTCGCCGCAGGTACATTCCCGGCGTCCCCGGCAGCAGGGCGAAGCATTGCGCCCAGAAGCTGAACAACTCCTCACGGTTGGGATCGGCCATCCGCTCCAGAGAGCACATCACCGCGCAAGGCCACGTCAGGGCCAGCGCGATTCCATTGAGCAGCGATTTGACGAGTGACTTGAGCATCACGAGCTTCCACTTTCCTTCACGCCCGCTCCCCACCGCCGCATCCGTTTGAAGCGCGCATTGTGGAGCGGCTCCACGCTGAACACCACGCGCACCGGCACAGCATACGTCGGCAGCCGTCCCAGGCAATGCTGCCGCATCCGCGCCCGGAACTCCCGCGGCAGTTCTGCGCCCGCGAGCTGCACCGTCGCTGTGACCACCTGCCCCGTCAGCGCATGAGCTTCCCCGCGCACGGTGGCGTCCAGGACCCCTTCCATCTCCAAGAGAACGCTCTCCACTTCGGACGGATAGACCTTGCTCCCGCCCACATTGATGATTTCGCTCTGCCGGCCGAGGATCCGCAGCCACTGCCCATCTACCTCGACGCGATCCCCGGTGTCCAAGAAGCCCTCGGCATCGAAAGGACTCGGGGCATTCAAATAGCCGAGCATGGCGGACCGCGCGCGAATCCACAGCCGCCCCTCGACAGTTTTCGTCTCAAACCCTTCGCCGCCGACGCGCACCCACAGCGATCGCGAATCGCGCGACTGCGACCGCAAAATCCCCAGTTCCGTCAATCCGTAAGTTTGCTGAAGCTGGATCTGCGGAAAAACCTCGTTCATCCGCTGGAGCGTGCTCTCGGGCATCGGCTCGGTGCCGTAGGTGATCAGCCGCAGCGAGGTCAAATCGCAGCGGGTGTATTCTTCGGATAAGAGCAGCAGATTCAGAAACGTTGGCGACGTCGGCAACAGCTCGACGCGGTGGGACGCAATCGCCCGGCATACTGCCGCGGGGGACCGATCCTCGGACACGACCACCATCCCTCCGTTCGCAAGCGTGTAGAGCAGCGTGTTCACCCCGCCGATGTGATCGAGCTGGAGGAAGACGATCGTCCGCAGTTGTTGTCGCGGCTTCTCGAATTTTTCCAAGAGAAGCGTGAAGTCATGGACCGCCGCTTTGCTCTCGCCGGTCGATCCGGACGTGAATAGTACCAGCCCCGGATGTCCCGCATCGCGCAGTTGCTGATAAATGGGATGATTGGCCCCCACGCCGGTTGGCTCGGCAGCGGGATCGGGGCCAAAGCACCGCAATCTCCAGCCGACGCTGGCGAGCTGTCGAAAACGATCGTGCTGCGTGCGCGAATCCGAGGAGAGGGGCACGAGAATGCAGCCGAGCGACGCACCCGCCAGGAGCGCTCCGATCGAAGCGAGCCTATAGCCCTCTTCGACCGACACGACTTCGCCCCCGGCCACTCCCGCGGCGCTCAGTCGCTCCCGCCAGTCGTGATAACTGCGGGCCAGCTCCGCGTACGAACAGACTTGATCCCCCACGGCAACCGCAGGCGTATCGCCGCGCTGTTCGATGCGGGCCAGCAGCCAATCCAGGTGGGAGGAGTTTTTCGCGCTCATCTCGTGCTCTCTGGCCTTAGCCCATTCCACCCAAGTATAGGACCTGCCCGGTGATCATCCGGCTTTCGGGCCGCAGGAAGAAATCAATCACGTTGACCACGTCGGCCGGCTCGGCCCAGTGGCGAATCGCCTGCCTGTCGATGAGCGACTGGAGGCTCGGTTCCGGAACATTCTTGATCAAGTCGGTGCGGATGGGGGAGGGGCCGACCGCATTGCAAGTGATCCCCATCGGTCCCAGCTCTTTGGCCAGGATCCTCGTCAAGGTCTCGACGGCTGACTTGGCCGCGGCATAGACCGCCTCCCCCTCCAGCCGCAGCGGCACCGCCACCGAAGTGAAGTTGACGATTCGCGGGGCGGCCGATTTACGCAGCAGCCGAATCGCGCCGTGGGCTGCCAAAAAAGTCCCCAGGTAGTTGGTCTCCATCACCCGCCGCGCCGTCTCCAGCGGCGTCAGCGCGAAAGGAATCATTCGCCCCACGCCGGCATTGTTGATCAATACATCGAGGCCGCCCCAGCGGCTGCGGACCTGCGCCATGACGCGCTGCACGTCCGCTTCCTGCGTCACGTCCGCCTGCACGTGCGCGTAACCGGCGTGCTCAATCGTCCCCTCGCCCCGCGCGCAGCCGGTGACTTCGTCCCCCCGCGCGAGCAAATGCTCGGCCAGCGCCTTTCCCAGGCCGCGGCTGGCGCCCGTAATCAGGATTCGTCGCGGCTGGCTCATGCTTGTCGCTCGGCAAGCAGTTGCTCGATGTACGCCACCAGCGACGGAACGTCGCGAAACGGACTATGCTTTTGCGATACGGCCCGCTCGTCGCTGAGCGTCACCTCAACCCCCGCATCTCGCAGCCCTTCTTCCACCTCGATTAATAGCGACACAAGTCCCAGTGAATCCAGATGGCTGCCGGGCGAATAGAGCAGCGCCGATGGCGATACGTCCAATTTCGCATCCGCTTGCCGGGCCAGATTCGTCGCGCGGATAGCCTCCAGGACGATTTGTTCGAGTTCCGATCGTGGCAGCATGTTAAACGGCTCGCTGGGGGACTATGCCGGCATCCGTCCGTGCGCGGTCGTGAATCTCGCATACCTTCCGTGTGCGCTCACGAAAGCTGAAGCCCGATTCGATCCGCATTCTCGCCGACTTAGCAAGGCGGTCGGCCAGGCCGGCATCGTCCAGGATCTCGCTGATCGCCGCAGACAATTCCTCCGCACTGCCTGGGTTCACCAGAAGCCCGTCCTCCCCATCGCGGACGAGTGCCGGCACGCCCGCCACGCGCGTCGCTACCACCGGAGCCTCGTAGGCCATCGCTTCCAGCACGACGTTGGGCAATCCTTCGCGATAGCTGCTCAGGGCGAAGACGTCCATCGCCTGATAGAACGTTGCCGGATCGCTAAGCTGTCCCAGCAGGCGAACGTAATCTCCGCAGCCCAGATTGCGAATGAGCGATTCCAGGTCGGCTCGCGCGTCCCCCTCGCCGGCAATCCACAAATGAACGGGCCGGCCCGCCTTGGGCATGGCCACCGCAGCTTCGATCAGTTTGTCAAATCCCTTTTCGGCCGACAGCCTGCCGACAGCGCCGATCAGTCGGCCGTCCTTCGGTGCGGATAATCGAGCCTTGGCCTCGTCGCGGCTCAGCCGTCTTTGCGCCCGGTCGATGTCAATGCCGTTATGGATCACCGTACACTTTTCCGCAGGAACTCCCGCGCGAAGGCACTCCTCTTGCAAGTCCTCCGAAACGCACACCACTTGATCGAACCAGGGAAGGCAGCGTTTGTCGATGGCGTAATAGAGCGGGGTCCGCGCCGTGTGTTTGACCCAGCCGTGAACCGTCGTCACCATGGCCATCCGCCAGCAGCGGCGCACCAGTAGCCCAATCGCGTTCGTTTTGTAATCGTGGCTGTGCCAGACCTGGACGTTCAGCCGCCGACAGACGGCGGCGAGCTTAGCAATCAACCGTAGATCCCACCGCCCGCGATCGACGAGCGGAAACAGGTGTGCCCCGCTGCCCGCAGCGCGGCGCTTCAACGTCTCGATCCCAGGGTCGCCCGGCGGGTGCAAGTAAACGCACAGCGCCCGATAGCCAAACTCGCCGTAGAATCGGGGCGAATTCAGGATAGTCTTTTCCGGGCCGCCCCCGGCGCCAGAGACCGTCCGCACGTGCAGGATGAGCGGCAGCGACGGCCTCACCCGACGTGGGAATGGAGTTGTCACGGCAATGTCGGTCGTATCCACGGATCGCGGTGCCTGCGCATTGAATCCTAAGGTTAGGCCCTGGCGTAGTTGCTGGTCCCTGACGGCCGCTGGATCGCTGGCGATGTATGGCATGTCGGCGCGTTAACCTTGCTCGCCATGGGCCAGCGAGTCGCCGAAGAGAATGCCGCGCAACTCTTCTGCCTTCCGTGTCCACGACTCATTCGAAAGCCGCTGGCGGGCGGATTGCTGGCTGGTTCGGTTCGAATCACTCACACACTGCTTGAATGCCGTGCAGAATTCCTCGGCCGTCGCCGCCGTATCCAGACAGTCTTCCCAATCCTTGACTGCCGGCAATCGCCGCGCGACCACCGGCTTACCCGTCGCCAGATACTCTTTCAACTTCAATGGCTGCATGGCTCGTGTCACCGGCGAATCGGCGTAGGGCATGATCAGCACGTCGGCGCCAGCAGCGATGGCCGGCAAGCGGTCGTACGGAACGGCTCCCAGGCGGCGCAGACGGGGCACGTTTGCCAGGGCAGGGTCGGGGTCCTGCTCGGGACCAACCAATACGATGGTTCCGGAGGTCATGGATCGCCCCAGGGCTTGAAGCCACTGGATATCCAGCCGCCGATCGACGAGCCCCCAGAAGAGGGCAATCGGCCGCTCCACATCGCGAAGGAGCGCATCCGGCTGGCAGCTTTGCGTCCAGTGCGCAAGGTCCAGGCCGTGGGTCAGCACCGATACGTCGCTGCGCCGCATCTGACGCATCCGCTCGGCGAGGTTTTCGCCAGCCGCCACGATGCAGTCCACGTTGCCGACGAGGTCCCGCTCCAGCTCGCGGAGCGGCGCCGAGTCCAGCCCCGGCCAGGCGGAGAAGTCGTCCACGCAGTAGTAAACCGAGCGCTGCACCGAAATGGAATCGAGAGCATCGGCCACAATCGGCACGGTGGTCAGCAGGGTCGCTTCGCTCAGTCGCGGAATCTGTTTTTTCAGGAAGCCGGCGATCAGCCGCCGATTGAGATTTCGCTGCCACGGCGCCCGAAAGCCGGGCCACATCGCCGGGTTGAGGACCCGCGGGCTGCGCTGCGGCTGCGGCGACTCTTTCTTACGTTGCGTCCAGTCGCGCAGTTTTCCATAGGCCCGCGACAGCGTCCCCCAGTTCAGCCGCGGGGAGCGCGTGCCGATCGTGTTGATCCAGTGGACATCGCAGTCATCAAGCAGATGCCGAATCAAGTGCTGGCAACTAGACGGATGACGGCCCCAATCGTCCGAAAAAACCAAGAGTTGAGGGCGCGACACGTGGCGTCGATCCACATCGGGAGCTGGTGATAGGGCGGTGGTCACGCGGGGACTTCCCGGCATTGGCCCGCCGCAGCTTGCGTAAGGCCGTTCTGGTTGAGCAGCTCGCCGTAGATTTTTCCATAGCTGGCGTGCATGGCGGCATCGCTGAAGTGCCCCTCGGCGCGGATGCAGCCGGCAGCCCCCATCCGCCGGGCCCGTTCGGGTTCCCCGATCAACGCCCTGAGCCGGTCAGCCAGCGCATCCGCGTCCCGTGCATCGGCTAACCGCCCCGTCTCGCCGTCGATGATCACTTCCGCAATTCCCCCCACGTCCGTCGCCACGCACGGCAGGCCCGTCGCCATCGCTTCGATGATCGTCAGCGGAATCCCTTCGGAGATACTGCTGAGCAGGAAGATATCGGCAGCCTGCAGCAGCCTCGCCACGTCGCTCCGTGTCCCGAGAAACCGGACGACACCGCGCAGCCCTAGCTCATCAGTCAGTTTTTCAAGCGCCGGCCGCTCTTCCCCATCCCCGACGAGCACCAGCCGCGCCTGCGGGCAGTCTTTGGCGAGTCGGGCCATCGCCCTGAGTGCCGTGGGGTGATCCTTCAGCCGGTTGAGCCGGGCGACCTGCATGATCAGGATTTCCCCCTGGTCATAGCCCAATTCCTTTCGCACCGCATCACGCAGCGGCCGCTGCGGATCGTAACGCGAAATGTCCACGCCGTTGTAGATCACCTCGACGCGGTCCGGCGGCAGTCCCTCGTTCTGAATCAAGGCGTCGCGGACGCAGTTGCCGACGGCCACGACTCGATCGCATCGCCTAAGCAGCAGCCGATTAGCCACCTTCCGTTTCAGCCGCGGATAGTCCGGATAGTCGCGGCCGTGCTCGGTAAAAATGATCGGCAAGTGACGCATGCCCATCATGCGGGCGAGCATTGCGTAGAAAAAAGGCGCGTACTGATGCGCATGGACTAGCTCGACGCCATGCCTGCGCAGCACTCGCCCCAGCCGCCAGGCACAGGCGAGGTCAAAACCGGCTTTGCGGCCGATGACCTCTATGGCATACCCTTGCGCCGCCAATTCCTCGGCCATGACGCCGGGCGCATCCAGGCACACAAACACGAACCGGTATCGATCGCGGGCCGCTTCCGCGAACTGGCGAGCGAGGAGCTCAGCGCCGCCCACGTTGAGCGTGTGAACCAACTGGCAGATCACCGGCTTGTGCGCCAATGCCGTCTGCCTGCCATCCGCGGCAGGGATCGACGAGCGACGAGCAATCATGGCAGCCACCTTTGCCGCCACGTGCGCAGCCGCTGCGCAAGCCAGGTCGCTCGCAGGGGCGCTGGCCAGCGCCAGATCCGCAGCGAGCGACACCCGGCGGCCACAATTCCCACCGGGGACCGCAGCACCTGGCGAAAGGCCGTCTTCTGCGCGACGAATGGAGCGGCAGTAGCATGGCCGGCCGCTAGCTGATTCGATATCGCCCAAGAAGCCGACGGTTGATTTCTGACGGCTGCCTCCACTAACCCCAGTTGAATGGACAGGATCGTCGGCCGCGTGTAGGTCCGTGTCGGCATACCCATCAATGTCTGCCAGGCCCGCTTGTAGATCCATTCCGCCTTCTGTCGAAACGCGCCCGCGTCTGTATCTTCTGCATAGACGGCCGCACCCATGAGCACATTGGCCTTTCGCAGCTCTTGAGCCGCCCACGTTTCGGTCGGATATTCCAATAGTTCTGGCTGATCGAGATAAAACCGTTCGTGCTCCGCCATCCAGCGGGCATACGCGAGCACGCTTTCCTTAATATAGGTCAGTAGCTCCTGTGAAAATCCGAACTCGCCATCAAAGGCCAGAATTCGTAGCATCGTTTGCAGATAAACCGTATACGACCACCGCAATTCGGCATTCCCCAAGTCGAGCGACGCCACATCATCGCGCGGATGAATGGTACGTCGGATCAACTCTTTCGCCTTGGCCAGGAATTCGTGCCGCCCCGTCGCCAGCCAACCGTCGAGCAGGGCGTTGATGGAATTGCCCGCGCCGCGGCCGGGGCGATGATAATCGGGCTCGGTCGTCTGCGACGCAAATCCCGTCGGTTCGTCGTGAACCACGCCCAGCACGTGCCGGCGGCCATCGTCCATGCCGATCACCCACTCGGCCAGGCTTTCCACCGCCTGCCGCGCCTGGCGATTGCCGGTCAAGTAATAGTAGAGCAGCAGGCCGGACGTATAATTGTGTTCGTTGGATAGACCTCCGCCGCCTTGCGGATGCGTTTTGCGGGAATATGAACGATGAGTGCAGGTGACCGCATCGACATAATGACTGGTGTGCCAGAACAATCCGCCGCTATATACGGCCCGATCGTGCTGTGTATGGTAAATGTCGATATCTATAATATGGCGGGCCAGTGGATCGGCCAGATCCCACCACCGTCGGTCCTCCGTGGTCAGATAACTGAGCAGGAAGCCCTGCAATCCGTC
>DATKDU010000426.1:0-10425 GCA_035512595.1 Pirellulaceae bacterium | reverse complement strand
TAATCGATGGACGGCCTAGGAAGGCCGTCCTACGGATGAGCCATGAACCGGCGACTGACAAGTTGGCTTCTGCTCGTGCTGGCCGGCACGATGCTTTCCGGCTGCGCGGCGCTCGATCTGCTCGGCGGACATTTGCCGGGCAAAGAGGAAGATCTCGAGCCGCCGGTGGACGTGCGCCCTTATCCGCCTCCGCAGCACGTGGAAGCTGAGCGCCCCGAGCAACAGGAATCGGCGGACACTGCGGTATCCTCTCAACCGCCTGCACCCATCGTGAACGCGCCGGTGACCGCGCCGGCAGCGACTGGATCGCAAGCCCCCACGCAACCCCAGGCGCCAGCGCAGCCTGCGGCGAGTGCCGACAAACCAGACGAAGCCCAGCCGGCCGCAACAACCGCCGCGGCGACGACCGCACCGCCGGAAAGTAAGCCGCCAACGGAGCAGTCGGCATCCGATGCCACGACTGACGAAGAAAAATCAGAACCCACGAGCGACTCAGCCAAGGCGGAACCAACCGCCGAAGAGCGCCTGGCCGATCTGCTGCGCCGCCGTGACGAGCTGATCGCGGCACTTGAGCAAGAGGTGCAGCTTCGCAGCGGCAAGCAGGACGTCGATGGCGAGCTGCGCCGCATGCAGCAGCAGTTGCGGCTGCTCTACTTGTTGGCCGAGCGTCCCGACGACGCGGTCGGCGAGATCGAATCGCTCCCCGCAGCAGAGCAAGAGGCGTTCAAACAAGTGATGTTCGGACTCTCGACGTGGCTCTCCGCCGACGAAGAGCGCCGCCCCACCCTTCGCAACGCCCGCGTCCTCCGCTCGCTCAAGGATGCGTCGGCAGAGCTGGCCGCTGCCGCGAAACTGGACGTCAAGAACCTCCGCTTCTGTGAAAGCGTGGAGGGCTTTGGCTGGTACAAGGAGTTCCCGACCGCCCAGTTCCGGGCCAAGCAGCAGGTGATCCTGTATGCCGAGGTGGACAATTTCGCCAGCCAGAAGAAGGGGCCGGACACCTACGAAACCGAGCTCGCCGTCTCGTACCAGATCTTTGACGACGGCGGGACGCTGGTGGACGAGCGCGAATTGCCGCTGGATAAGGAAGTTTGCCGCAATCAGCGGCGCGATTATTTTTTAGCGTACCGGATCTATCTCCCTGACGGCATTGGCGCGGGCCGGTATCGCCTGGAATTGACGGTCGAGGATCTGAAGGCGAAGGAGCACTATCAGGGGCGGAAGCTGGGAGACGGGCAGATCGAGTTCTCGATTCGGTAGTGCTAGCGGGGCGGTTTCTTCCGCTGCTTGACCCCGGCGCCGCCAAGCTGCTAGATTACCGCAATCACCTCGCTTGAGCTGCTTTGGGCTGCGTACGTGTAGATGGTAGGCCCTCGTGTTTGGAGGCGGCAAGGATGGTTACCACGTTAGGTGTCGTGGAGGTTCAGCCGGCGGTCGATTCGCTCTCGCTCAAGAGCCCGCTGGCCGGGATTGCTCGCCGCCGCTTCGGCGGCAAGACGCTTTTGGAATGGGTCGTCCGCCGCGTGGGGGACGCCCAGCGTATTTCAAAAATTGTGGTCGTCGCCGGCAGTGATCCGCTGACGCGCAGCCTCGCGGATCTGGCGCCGGCCGACGTCCAGTCGTTCGTCAGCCACGCGGACGATCCGCTCGGCCGTCTGGCCGATGTCGTGCGCGAGTTTCCCTGCGACGGCGTCGTGCGGCTGAGCGTCAGCACGCCGTTTGTCGATCCGATCTTGATCGACCGGCTGATTACCGTCGGTCTCGGCTGCGACCGCTGCGACTATGCGGGTTACCGGCTGAGTGACGGCCGGCCTGCGGTCGAGTCGAAGATGGGAGTTTTCTCGGAGTGGTGCAGTGCCGAGGGGTTGCTCCAGGCCGATCGCGAGGCGCGGCGGCCCGAGGACCGCCAGTTGGCAACGCGCTACTTGTACTCGCATCCGGAGAAGTTTGCGGTGCAGCTCTTGCCCGCGCCGGCCAAGCTCGACCGGGATGATCTGTGCCTGGCGATTCACGACGAAGAGGATTGGGAGCACGTCGAGTTGATCCTCGATGCCCTCGGCCCCGAATCGCTCGACTGGCAATACATCATGGCCCTCCTCGATCGGCATCCTGACTTGGGCCGGCCGGTGGAGAGGCGGGCACACCCGGCGTTTTCGTAGCAAGCTGGATGTCGTAGCCGCAGAGTCGCTGCATTCGGCAAAATTTCGCTAAAGCCCGCAGTCGCTACAGGCCGAAGATCGTAGCGGCGCGCCGGATCGCGCCGCGCGGCAAATGCTAGCCGGTTGCTGCCAACAGCAGTTTCCTCCTCGCCACGCCGCACCTTCACGATTCATCGTCGCAGGGACTGCGTCATGGGCCGCACTTTTGGCTTCGGCTTGCTGGTGATTGCCGCACTGCTGACTTCCGGCTGTGCCATGTGCTGTAGCCCCTACGACGAGGCTTACGGCTACACGGGCGGACGGTGGCAGCGGACTGATCTGTGCCACGGCCGCGTCGGCTCGGCGTTCGCGCCGGCCGGCGCTGAAGGCGAGGTGATCGTCGAAGGCGAGCCGGCGGAACTGCCGCCGCCAGCGCCTCCGAGCGCGTCGCGCAGCCCGCTGAAGTCGATCAAGAAATCCTCCGACTGGTCGGGGGATCTAATGAATGACCAATGATCAAGCCTCAATGACCAATGGAGTTTAAGTCGGCGGTCATTGGGACTTGGTCATTGGGACTTGGTCATTGGACATTCCCCCGCCGCCGCTTTTCTTCGCTCCCCCGGTAAGTTACGGTGTTGCCTGGTTCATCCGGCACCTCTCCCACCGTAACTGGGCTTTGTGAGCGAAATCCCCACGAAAGAACGACCGCTTCCCAGCACGATCGAAGATCCACCCATTTCGATCCCAGGCATTCTCGCGCGGCTGGGGCCGGGCCTGATCATTGCCGGCTCGATCGTCGGTTCGGGGGAACTCATCGCCACGACCAAGACCGGCGCGGAAGCGGGTTTTTGGCTGCTCTGGCTGATCATCATCGGCTGCGTGATCAAGGTCTTCGTGCAGGTCGAATTGGGGCGGGATGCCATCGTCCGTGGAAAGACCACCCTGACGGCGCTGTCCGAAGTTCCCGGGCCGGCGATCCGCGGTCGCGGCAACTGGTTGATCTGGTACTACTTCCTGATGTTTGCCGCCAGCATCGGCCAGCTTGGCGGGATCGTGGGCGGCGTGGGACAGGCGCTGGCGATCAGCGTGCCGCTGACGGCGGCGGGACGTGAATCGAATGAGTACCGCAATCTGGACACCAGGCGAAAGGTCGTCGAGACCGAGTTAGCATTGGCGCGCAGCAAAGAGGCGGTAGGCGCCAGTTCAACGGATCGGACGGCCATCCTCGAGGCGCAAGTGACGGCGCTGAAGGAATCGCTGAAGCGCTGGGACAAGGCGCCGGCCAACCCACCGGACGATCGCATCTGGGCGACGATCGTCACCGTGGCTACGGCTGTGCTGCTGGTGGTGGGCCGCTATGGGCTCATTCAAAACGTGACCACGACCATGGTCGCCTTGTTCACGCTGATGACGGTTGTGACCGTGGGCCTTTTGCAAACCACGCACTCCTGGGCCATTGCCGGGCAAGATTTGCTGGACGGCATGAGCTTTCAACTGCCGCCCACTTCGCGCGAAGGAAGTACCCAGGCGCTGGGGACGGCGCTCAAAACGTTTGGCATCATCGGCGTCGGGGCCTCGGAGTTGATCTCCTATCCCTATTGGTGCCTGGAGAAAGGGTACGCTCGCTTCACAGGTCGAGCGGATCCGTCCAGCAGTTGGGCCGCGCGTGCGCGCGGCTGGATGAACGTGATGCGGTGGGACGCCTGGTGCTCGATGGTTATCTACACACTGGCCACCGTAGCCTTTTACCTGCTGGGAGCGGCCATCCTGGGGCGGTCGGGATTGAATCCCTCCGGCAATGACCTGATCCGCACCTTGGCGGTGATGTACGAGCCCGTGTTTGGCGCGTGGGCGGAGCTGCTGTTCCTTTTGGGTGCCTTTGCGGTTCTTTATTCGACGTTCTTCGTCGCCAACGCAGGACACGCGCGGGTTCTTTCTGATGCCTTTCGCGTTGTCGGCCTGGCCAAGGATGGCGAAAAGACGCGCCACCGCCTCGTGCAGTGGTTGTCCGGGTTGCTCCCCTTTGCCTGCCTGGCGATTTACCTCGTGCTTCCCACGACGCCCGATCAACTCGTGCTCATCAGCGGCATGATGCAGGCGCTGATGCTGCCGATGCTCTCGGGCGCGGCCTTGTATTTCCGCTATCAGCGCTGCGACCGGCGACTGATGCCCGGTATGTTGTGGGACGTGTTCCTATGGCTTTCGTCGATCGGGATGCTCGTGGCAGGAGTCTGGCTGGCGTATAGCGAAGTGGCCGGGTTTATCGCCAAGCACATGTCCTCCTGAAAACGCCGCTGTCCCATGGCTCGCTTTGTCTCCCATCTCGAAGGTGCCATCGACGGCACGCGGCTTGACGCCGACGAGCTAGCCACTCTGCATAAAGACCGGCCGATCTGGGTGCGGTATGACCTGGAGTCGATCGGCAAAGTGCTGATGAAGGATTCGCTGCGCTCGCGGCCGGAAACCATGTGGCGGTACCGCGAGCTATTGCCGTATTACGACGAGAGTGACGTTGTTTTCCTCGGCGAGCGAATGACGCCGCTTCTTTCATGCCCGCGGCTGGGAAAACAGCTCGGCATCGAGAACCTGTGGATCAAGGACGAGTCGCAGCTCCCCACCGGGAGCTTCAAAAGCCGCGGCCTGGCGATGGCGATCACGATGGCACGGCGATTCGGCGTGAAGCGCGTCGCACTGCCGACGGCTGGCAACGCGGGAGGCGCAGCGGCGGCCTATGCCGCCCGCGCCGGCATGGAGTGCTTCGTCTTCATGCCGCACGATACGCCGGCAATCAATCAGTACGAATGCGCCCTGGCCGGCGCGAAGACGTTCCTCGTCAACGGCCTGATCAACGACTGCGGCCGGATCGTCCGCGAAGGGAAAGAGCGGATGGGTTGGTTCGATCTCTCCACGCTCAAGGAGCCGTACCGAATCGAGGGGAAAAAGACGATGGGGCTGGAGCTGGCCGAGCAGTTCGACTGGAATCTGCCTGACGTCATTTTGTATCCCACCGGAGGCGGAACGGGACTGATCGGCATGTGGAAGGCGTTTGAGGAGCTAGCGCAGCTCGGCTGGTTGATGAGCGATCGCAAACCGCGGATGATCTGCGTCCAGTCCACCGGCTGCGCACCGATCGTCCGTGCCTTCGAGGCCGGCCAGCGCTTTGCCGAACCGTTTCCCAATGCCGCCACCGTCGCCAGCGGCATTCGAGTGCCGATCGCCGTCGGCGACTTCATGATTCTCGACGCCGTGCGCGACAGCGGCGGCCAGGCGATTGCGGCCGAAGAGGCCAGTATCAGAGCGTGGATGCGCCAGGCGGTCGCCGCGGAAGGCATCCCGGTCTGCCCCGAATCGGCCGCTTGCGTGGGGGCGCTTGAAATGCTGCTCCAACAAGGCGCCATTGGGCCCGACGAGCACGTCGTCATCTTCAATACGGGAGCCGCCCAGAAGTATCCCGAGGCCATTGCGGCGAGTCTCCCGCGCCTCGACAAGGATGCCTCGCTCGACTGGGACCGCATCGCGGCGGGTTGAACCTGGCAAGAATTTCCAAGAAAATCGTCTGCCGCCCCCCAGAAGTAGGGTTTCGAGTGACCAAAGGTGTCACACCACCGGCGACAATGCCGTAGCGGAAGTCGCCAGACTTCCGGTACTTGGCCGCAGGTCAGCCCGAATTCTGGCGAATTCGGTTACGGAGTTCGACTACAGTATGCCCATTCGGCGACTCTTTCTCGATTGGTCGAACCCCGCTCTGCCCGCAGCCGCGGAGCATCTGATCTCGCGCTGCGCCAAAGACGGGGCCCTCGATCTGAGCGGTCTGATCGTCGTCGTCCCTGGCGGACGAGCCGGCCGGCGATTGCTCGAAATCCTCGTCCAGCAGGCCGATGAGAAGGGGCTGCTGCTCACGCCGCCAACGATCACCACGGAAGGGGGCGTTCCCGAGCTGCTCTACGTTCCCAAGCGGCCGTTTGCCGATGAGCTGACGCAGAAGCTGGCCTGGGCGGAGGCCCTGCGGAGTATGAATGCGGCCGATCGCCAGCCGCTGCTCCCTCATCCGCCGCCGGCCAATGACGCGTCACGGTGGCTCGAGCTGGGGGACCTCGTGCGGCGGATTCACATTGAGCTGGCTGCCGACGGGCTCGATTTCAAGCACGTCCTGACGCGCGGGCCGCGCGTCGCCGGCTTTGCCGAGGAGCCGCGGTGGCAGGCGCTGGCCGCGGCACAAGACGCGTACCACCGCCGGCTCGATGCGCTCGGGCTGTGGGACATTCAGACGGCGCGACTGGTCGCGATCAAGCAGCGCGAAATCCGCGCCGAACAAGACCTGGTTCTTGTCGGAGCGGTCGATCTCAACAACACGCTGCGGCAGATGCTCGACCAGGTCGCCGACCGCGTGACGGCACTCATTCACGCGCCGCAGACGCTGGCCGACCGCTTCGACGAACACGGCTGCCTCGTTCCCGGCACGTGGCTGACCGCCGAAATCCCGCTCGCTGCCGAGCAGATCGAGCGGGCCGACGGTCCCGCCGACCAGGCCGATGCCGTCGCTTGCTGGCTGGGTTCGCTCGGCGGGCGCTATCGATCCGACGAAGTCGTCATCGGCGCTGCCGCCGAATCGCTCGTGCCGCAGCTCCTCAGGCAACTCGCGCAGTGCGGCATTGCCGGCCGCTGGGTCGAAGGGCGCCGCCTGGCGGAAACCGCGCCGTACAGGCTGCTGGCCGCGCTGGCCGAATACGCGGATCGCCGGCAATTTGCCGAGCTGGCGCGGCTGGTTCGCCACGTCGATGTCGAGAGCTGGATGCACGAGCAAACCGGGGATTCGCCCGACTGGCTCACGGCGCTCGACGAGTATTACCAGTCGGCATTGCCGCTACGGCTGGACATCGAGCGACTGGATCGAGAGCAAAATGACGAGCGAAACAAGTTGTCGCGAATCGTGCGAGTGTTGCACGTGCAGGTTGAACGGCTCCTCGCAGGCCGGTCGCCCGATCAGACGCTTCCCCTGTCGCAGTGGATCGATCCGCTGCGGAGCGTGCTGCACGCCATTTACGGCGGGCGGACCATTGACCGGGATCAGCCGGACGATCGTTATCTGGAACAAGCCCTGCGAAAAATCGTAGATGCCATCGGCGGGTTGCGAAACGTGCCCGAGGAGCTACAGCCGGCCGTGACGTTCCGCCAGGCCGTGGATTTGGCGCTGTTGCCGCTGAGAAGCGAATCGCTTCCGCCCCCTCCCGATCCGCAGGCAGTCGAGCTCTTGGGCTGGCTGGAACTGGCGCTCGATGACGCACCGGCACTCGTCGTCACGAGCCTTAACGAGGGGATTGTTCCCAAGTCGGCAACCGCCGATTCGTTCCTTCCCAACGAGCTGCGGCGGCACCTGGAGCTCGACGACAACGACCGCCGCTACGCACGCGATGCTTACGCGTTGAGCGTCCTGGCCGCGTCGCGGAAGGAGCTGCGACTCATCGTCGGCCATCGCGATGCGGACGGCAATCCGCTCGCTCCCAGCCGGCTCTTGTTTGCCGCCGATGCCGACACGGTCGCGCGGCGGGCCGTGAATCTGTTCCAGAGCCCCCCCGCGGCAGTGAAGAGGCGGCAGCTATTAGCCGGATTGCCGCCGCCGCCGAAACTTTCGGCGCTGTCCCCGCCGCTGCCGGAGCCGCTGGATGCACCGCTGGCGAAAATCTCCGTCACGCAGTTCCGCAGCTACCTGGCGTGTCCGTACCGTTACTACCTGTCGCACGTGCTCAAGCTGGCGGCACTCCGCGACGATGCCGAGGAGCTCGATGGCGGCATGTTCGGCCAACTCGTCCATGATGTGCTCGAGCAGTTCGGCCGCCATGAAGACGTGCGGCAATCGGCAGAGGCGGAAACGATCTACCATTTTCTCGACGAGCGGCTGGCTGCCATTTCCGCCGCCCGCTACGGCTCACTGTACGGCCGCCCCGCTGTCCGCATGCAGGTCGAGCAGATTCGCTGCCGATTGCGTGCCTTCGCCGAGATCCAGGCTCAGCGGACTGCCGACGGCTGGCGGATCATTCACAGTGAGGACGTCGAGAAGTCGCTCCGCACGCCGTTCGACGTGGACGGCCGCCCCATGACGCTGCACGGCCGCATCGACCGCATCGACTGGCACGAGCCGACCAACACGATCCTGGTGCTGGACTACAAAACGTCCGATGCCGGTGACGGCCCGGAAAAGGTTCATCGCCGCGGCGGCGCGTGGGTCGATTTGCAGCTCCCGCTTTATCGCCATTTGCTCCGCAGCGTCCCGCTCGGTGGCGGGCCGTCGGCCAAATCCGCAGTGGCGCTGGGATATTTCCTGTTGCCGAAGGACGACAGCCGCTGCTGCGTGGAGTTGGCCGAGTGGTCGGCCGAGGAATTGGCTGCCGCCGACGAAATCGCACGGGACGTCATCCGCAAGATTCGCCAGCAAATCTTCTGGCCGCCGGCCGATCCGCCCCCGGCCTTCAGCGACGAGCTGGCTCCCATCTGCCAGGACCATCGGCTGGGATCGTGGCAAGAGTCGCTCGTGGAGGAAACGCCATGAGCAAATCCCCTCACGTCGTGATCCGCGCTTCCGCCGGCACCGGCAAGACGTACCAGCTCACCAACCGCTATCTCCAGTTGCTGGTTGAAGGTGTGCCGCCGCAGCGGATTCTGGCCACCACCTTCACCCGTAAAGCGGCCGGCGAAATCTTCGACCGCGTTCTGCTGCGGCTGGCGCAGGCCGCAACCAGCGACGACGAGCGAAAAAAACTGGCGGCAGCACTGGGCGACGACAGCCTGACCCGCGATCGGTGCCGCGAGCTGTTGGTGGACACGATCCGCCACATGCACTGCCTGCGGATCGGCACGCTTGACAGCTTCTTCGTGCAGGTCGCCGGAAGTTTTGCCCTCGAGCTCGGATTGCCGCTCGGCTGGCGGATCGGCGAAACCCTCGAGGATCAAGCGCTGCGGCAGGAAGCGGTGGCCAATGTGCTCGCTCGCGGCAAATCGCAGGATCTTCTGGCCCTGTTTCATTTGCTGACCAAAGGAGAAGTGCGGCGGAGCGTCGTCAGCCTGGTCCTCGGCGTCGCCCAGGAGATGTACGACCTGTCGCGCGAAACGCAGGCCGCCGCCTGGAACCATCTGCCGCGGCACACGGCGCTGAAGCCGGAGGAGCTGGCGGCGGCTATTGACGGGCTGAAAAATGCCCCCATTCCCTCCGGCAAGCAGTGGGAAAGCGGTCATGCGGGGGGCGTACTCGCCGCGGCAGCGACCGACTGGAAAGCATTTCTGAGCAAGGGATTTGGCAGCAAAATCCTCAGCGGCGAGCTGACGTACTACAAAAAGGAAATTCCTGCCCCGGTCGTGGCCGCCTATCAGCGGCTAATCGATCACGCCCGCAGCGTCCTGCTCGCGCAGCTCGCCCAGCAAACGGAAGCGACCTGGCAGCTCCTGTCGCAGTTCGCCGCCGAGTACGAGCAGCTCAAGGACGAGCGGCGGCTCCTGCGGTTCGACGACATCACCTGGCGGCTCGGCCAGCGGCTCGATCGCGAAACCGTCGATCGGCTCGCCTTCCGGCTCGACGCCGGCATTTCGCACCTGCTCCTCGATGAATTCCAGGACACGTCGCTAACGCAGTGGCAGGTGCTCCGCCCGCTGGCCGAGCTGGTGACGAGCTCGTCGTCGTCGGCGGACGGCCCCCGTGGCCGGTCGTTCTTCTGCGTCGGCGACGTGAAGCAGGCGATCTACGGTTGGCGCGGCGGGCTGGCGGAGATTTTCGACGCGCTGGACGGCTCGCTGAAGGAACTGGAGAAGTGCGACCTGGTTAAGAGCTACCGCTCCAGCCAGCCGGTCATCGACACCGTCAACGCGGTTTTCAGCAAGCTCACGAAGCATTCGAACTTGGAGCGGCTGGAGGATCCGGTCCGCGCCTGGCAGGAGGCGTTCCCCGCGCACACGACGGAGAAAACCGACCTGCCCGGTTTCGTCACGCTGCAATCGTCTCCGCTGCCGCGAGAGGGGCAAACGCCGGCCGACGCACACTACCAGTTTGCTGCCGCCGAGGTCGCGCGGCTGGCGGCAGAGGCCCCTGGCCGCACCATGGGAGTGCTGGTGAGGACGAATGAAGCCGTGGCGCGGATGATTTACCTGTTGCGGAAGATTGACGTTCCCGCCAGCGAGGAAGGGGGGAACCCGCTGATCGACTCGCCGGCCGTAGAACTGCTGCTCTCGCTCCTGCGGATTGCCGATCATCCGGGAGATACGGTGGCCCGGTTTCACGTCGCTCGCTCGCCGCTAGGGC
>DATKDU010000425.1:0-45039 GCA_035512595.1 Pirellulaceae bacterium | reverse complement strand
GCGCGTCGGTCAGGTCGCTGGGATACGTTTCACGTGCTGGCACGTCCATGTGCATGCTCCTTGGTTTGGGGAAGATGGAAGCCAGCACACTACGCAGTTTCGGCAATTTAGAACAAGATCACTTTTCGGATAGCCTCTAAGGTTGCCGACTTGTCGAAAGCCGTTCAAGCGTACAAACGCGGTCCTGGCGACTATCCGCCCAATCTTGCAGCACCCGCCCAGAATCCACCCAAGAACTAGGCAGGAAAGTCAAACTGTACCTCTACCCCACCTCCAACGCCGTAGGCAATCTGCCCAATTTGGGGTATTCTTACTAGGTTGCGCAGGAGCAGGCTGAACGAATCACCGGTTCTGACCCACAAACCGGTAGACGATCGCCAGCTTCCACGAATACTGATAAGCAGTCCGATCAATTATCCCCGCGCTTTCGCGGAGCGAAAGCCGACATTCGCCGAGGATCGTATGAGTTCTGGTTCCGTTGAAACCCCCCTTGCCGAGTCGCAGTCGATTCGCAAGCTGCACGATGCCCACGAGAAAATCGTCGAGCAGTTGTCGAAGGTCATCGTTGGGCAGCATCACGTCATCGAGGAGCTGCTGATCAGCCTCTTCAGCCGCGGCCACTGCCTGCTGGAAGGGGTGCCGGGGCTGGCCAAGACGCTGCTGATCAGCACGCTGGCCCGCTCGCTCGATCTGACCTTCAGCCGCATCCAGTTCACCCCCGACCTGATGCCGGCGGACATCACCGGCACCGAGATCATCGAGGAGAACCGCAGCAGCGGCGCTCGCGAGCGGCGGTTTCTCGAAGGGCCCGTCTTCTCGCATGTGATCCTGGCGGACGAAATCAACCGCACGCCCCCCAAGACGCAGGCGGCACTGCTGGAAGCGATGCAGGAGCGGCAAGTGACCGTCGGCCGCGTGCGTCATCCCCTCACCGAGCCGTTCTTTGTGCTGGCGACGCAGAACCCGATCGAGCAGGAAGGGACTTATCCCCTTCCCGAGGCGCAGCAAGACCGGTTCATGTTCAAGGTGTATGTGAACTACCCGAGCTTCCAGGAGGAGTTCGAGGTGGCCCGCCGCACGACCGCCATCCAGAACGAGATCATCAAGCCGGTGCTCACCGCCCAGGACATCATCGACCTGCAGCGGATCGTTCGCGAAGTGCCGGTCAGCGATCACATCATTCGCTATGCCCTGTCGCTGGTGCGGCAGACGCGCGTCGGCACTGCCGGCACGCCGGACTTCGTCCCCGACCTGCTCTCCTGGGGCGCTGGTCCCCGCGCGGTGCAGTTTTTGATTCTCGGCGGCAAGGCGCGGGCCTTACTTCACGGCCGGACGCATGTTTCCACGGAGGACATCCAGGCCCTAGCCAAGCCGGTGCTGCGGCACCGGATCGTGGTGAACTTTGCCGCCCAGAGCGACGGGGTTTCCGCCGACAAGATCATCGACCGCCTGATTGCCGCCACGCCCACCAAGGAAGACGAGCTGATAAGCGATGCCCGGTTCAAAAAGATTTTTGCATCCTGAGGCGATCAAGCGCATCGCGCGCTTGGAGATCCGGGCGCGGCACGTGGTTGAAGGCTTCCTGTCAGGGATGCACAAGAGCCCGTATTTCGGGCAATCGGTGGAGTTCCTCCAGCACCGCGAGTACGTTGCCGGCGACGACCTGCGGCACGTGGACTGGAACGTGTGGGCCAAGCAGGACCGGTTCTACGTCAAACAGTTCGAGGAGGAGACCAACCTCCGCTGCACGCTCTTGATCGACGTGTCCAAGAGCATGGCCTACGGCAACGGGCCGTTCGACAAATACGAATACGCCTGCACGCTGGCCTGCTCGCTGGCGTACCTGATCCTCAAGCAGCAGGACGGCGTCGGCTGCATCGCCTTCGACGAGAAGATCCGCACCAGCGTCCCCACTCGCACCAAGCACAACCACATTTTCTCCATCGTAGACGCCCTGGCGGTCCACGAGCCGAAGGACAAGACCGACATGCTCTCGATTCTCCGCGGCGTGGCGGAGTCGGTCTCGCGGCGGGGGATGGTGATCGTCGTTTCCGACCTGCTCGCCGACCGGCCCGGGCTCATCAAGGGGCTGCGGATGCTCAAGCAGCGCGGGCACGACGTGCTGGTGTTCCACGTCCTGGACGACGAAGAGCTCGATTTTCCGTTCAACGGCCCGACGCGGTTTGAAGGGCTGGAGTCGGTCGATTTCCTGAACTGCAACCCGCGGGCGCTGCGGGAAGGATATCTCGCCGCCCTGCAAGAGTACCTCGACGAGGTCCGCCACGGCTGCGCGAAGAATGCCGTCGATTACAAATTAGTCCGCACGAGCGACCCGCTGGATGCCGCCCTGGCGTCGTTTTTGAGCGTGCGATTGGCGATGATGAATCGGTATTAACCCGGCCCCTGACTCCTGGTCCCTGGCCCCTGACAAATGCAGTTTGTTTACCAAGCCCTGACGTGGGGATTCCTGCTGGCCCTCGTGCCGCTGTTGATCCATTTGATCAACATGATGCGGCACAAGCGGGTGCAGTGGGCCGCCATGGAGTTCTTGCTGGCCAGCTACAAGAAGCACAAGCAGTGGATCTGGCTCAAGCAGTTGCTTCTATTGCTCGCGCGGATGGCGGCGATCGCCCTGCTCGTCGCCATGGTCGCGCAGCTCAAGAGCCGCGACCAGTGGATCATGGGGAGCCGCACGACCCACCATTACGTGCTGCTGGACGACAGCTTTTCGATGACGGACCGGGCCGCGGGAGCGAGCGCCTTCGACACCGCCCAGCAGGTGATCGCCAACATCGTCAACCGGGCCAAACAGGAGGATAGCCAGCAAAAGTTGACGCTGCTGCGGTTTTCGCAAGCGCGCGGTGCTTCATCGACTGCCACCCCCGAGCTGGCCGCGGAGCGGGCCGATTTCAATGCCGACTCGATCGATGGCGCGTTCGATCTGACGCTGGAGAAGAAGCAGCAGACCCTTTCGGCCACGGCGCTGTCGGTCGGGCCGCTGGAGGCGCTGGGGCTGGTCAAGCAGCTCCTGTCGCAGACCAGCGACGAAACGAGCATCGTCTACGTGCTGTCCGACTTCCGCGCCAAGGACTGGGCCAATCCGGCGGAGACGAAGTCGCTGCTGGAGGAGATCAAGCGCAGCAAGGCCGACGTGCACCTCGTCTCGTGCGTGCGGAGCAAGGAGCCGAACCTGGGGATTGTCGATCTGGCGGCGACGGAGGACACACGGGCGGCGGGCGTGCCGCTGTTTGTGAACGTGAAAGTCCGCAACTTCGGCCAGCAGGCGGCGACGAAGGTGCAGCTCAAGATCCAGCAGACGTTTTTCGCGCCGGGCGATCCGAAGACGACGGCCGCCGAGCAGCTACTAGGGATCGTCGATGAGGTGGCGACGCTGGTGATCGACAAGATCGACCCGGGCGAGACGGCGACGCGCCGCGTGCAGGTCTATTTCCCGCAGCACGGCCAGCATGTCGTCGAGGCCACGCTGGCGGAAGATCCGGTCGAAACCGACAACCGCCGCTGGTGCGTGATCAACTTTCCCGAAGGGGAGCGGGCGCTCGTCATCGACGGCTCGGACGAACAGCAGCACGCCTATTACCTGGACATCGCCTTCCGTCCGCTGGAGCGATCCAACACCGGCATTCGCCCGCAGGTGGAGCAGGTGTCGTTCCTCCGCGATGCGACGCTCGAGTCGCTGAAGAACTATTCGGCGATCTACCTGCTCGATGTGCGGTCGCTGGAAGAGCGGCCGATTGCCCTCTTGGAGGACTACGTGCAGGCCGGCGGCGGGGTGGCGATCTTCGGGGGGCCGAACGTCAACGTCGGCTTTTACAACCGGCGGCTGTACAACGACGGCAAAGGATGGTTCCCCGCTCCGCTGGCGGCGGAGCTCGAATTGCCGCCGGCAGTCGATCCGAGCCAGCCCGATATTGAGCTGACGGGGCATCCGATCTTCAGCTTCTTCGTGAACCAGACCAGCCCGCTGATTCGCGGCGTGAAGATCGACAAGTACCTGCATGTCGATTCGGGGTGGAAGCCGGCCCCCGATTCGGGGGTCTCGATCCTGGCGACGTTGCGCAACGGCAGCCCGCTGGTGCTGGAGAAAAAGGTCGGCCAGGGGACCGTGCTGGCGGTGCTCACCACGCTGGCGCCGACGTGGAACGACTGGGCGAAGAACCCGAGCATCGTGGTCACGGCGCTGAAGATGCAGTCGTACCTGGCGGCCCATCAGCGGCGGGACGATCCGCGGCTGGTCGGCACGCCGCTGGAAGTGAATCTGCCGAGCGAGCAGTTCCAAAGCAATCTGGAATTCATCCGGCCGGGAGATGGCGATGTCAAGCGGGTGAAGATTGAGAGGCAGGCCGGGGAGGGTTCAGGGTTCAGGGTTCAGGGTTCAGAAAAATCGGACCTGAACCCTCCGCTGACCGCCTCGCTTGGCGCGGCCAGCGCCACCGGCACCATCAGCGACGAGACCGACCGCCCCGGCGTCTACGAAGCCTGGCCCAAGACGCTCAAGGGGGACATCGATCTTCGCCGCTGGGCGCTCAACGTCGATCCGGCGGAGGGGGACCTGACGACCGTGCCGTCGCAGGATTTGCTCAGCAAGCTCGACCCAGTGAAGGTCACGTTTCACCAGGCGGATCAATATCAACAGGAGGAGGCGGTCGCCAGCGGCTACAACCTCAGCCAACTGGTGATGATCGCTCTCGTCTGCCTGCTGCTCGGCGAGCAGGCTTTGGCCTACAGCGCCAGCTACCACCCCCAGGCAGGAGGCGCGCGATGATGGCGGCACTGGCACAGAGCACGGGCGTTTTCTATCAGCTCGCCCGGCTGCAAACGCTGACCGAGTGGTGGCACTGGCTGGTGCTGGCCGCGGTCTGCTTGGGCGTTGCGATTTATGTCGGCATCATGTACCGCCGCGACAGCGTCGAACTGCCGCGAGGGCTGGCGGCGGCGCTCTTGGCGCTGCGGCTGGCGGCCTTCGTGGGGATCTTGTTTTTCTTCTTCGGCCTGGAGAAGCGGGCCGAGCGCGAGCTGGTGAAGAATTCGCGCGTGCTCCTCGTGGTGGATACCAGCCAGAGCATGGCGCTGCGCGACAGCGACGCCGGGGCTGGCACGGCCGTCCCCAGCCGCATGGACCAACTGGTTGTCGAGCTGGAGCAGAACACGTGGCTGGAGTCGCTGCGGCAGAAGCACGACGTGGTCGTCTACCGCTTCGACGAAGCCGAGGCGCCGCTGGAAGTGGCCTCGCTTCCCAAGCTGCCGGATGACAAAGACGCCAAAGCGCAGTCCGTTTCCCCGCAGGCCGAGCTGGCCAAAGGTCTCGCCGAAGCCCGCGGCATTGCCACGGTCGCGGCGGGGCTGCTGGGCGTGTCGCTGCTGGCCGGAGTCATCTATCTCTTGTGGGGCCGGGTGAACGTCGGCGGCGAGCAATCGTCCTGGTCGCTGCTGGTGAGCATTGTGGCGCTGATTGCCGGGCTGGTGGTTCTGGCCGTGGCGAACCTGCGGCATCCCGATATCGGGCTCTTAGCGATCGCCGGCATTCGCGAAGCGCGGCTGGCCGATGAGCAGGAGTCAGGGGTCAGGGATCAGGAGTCAGAGGAGAAGCAGGAGCAGGATGAGATCGTCGTGAAGTGGAATGAGGCGCTCTTGCCGCGGGGAGCGCAGACGCGGATTGGCGACAATTTAAAATACCTGGTGGACAAGGAGCGGGGCGGGCCGATCGCCGGCATCGTGCTGATTACCGACGGGCGGCAGACAGGCGGGCTGGATTACGAAGTGGCGGCGGAAGTCGCCGCCGAAGCGATGATCCCCGTGTATGCCGTCGGCATGGGCTCGGACCACGTGCAGCCGAACCTGAAGGTGGTCGATGTCGAGGCTCCGCAGCGCGTTCACCCGGGAAACAAGTTCACGCTGACGGGCTTTGTGCAGGCGCTGGGGACCAACCGCACGAGTGTCACCGTCGAGCTGTATGCGGGCGATGCCAACGGCCAGGGAGAGATCAAGGAAGACGAGCTGGTGGTGAACGTCGGCACGGCGGGGGAGGCGGTGCCGGTGAAGTTCGAGCTGACCCCCGAAGAGCAGGGAATTCGGCAGTATCGCGTGCGGGTCCAGCCGATCGACGGGGAGATCGAGAAGAACGACAACGAGAAGACGGCCAAGGTCGAAGTGATCGACAAGAAGACGAAGGTCATGCTGCTGGCGGGCGGACCGCATCGGGACTACATCTTCCTCCGCAATCAGCTCTTCCGCGACAAGGAGGAGACGACGGTGGACGTGCTGCTCCAATCGGCCCAGCCGGGGAGCTCGCAGGACGCCGACGAGGTCCTGCTCAAATTCCCGGAAGTCGCCGACGAGCTGTTCGAGTACGACTGCATCGTGGCGTTCGATCCCGATTGGGAGGCGCTCGATGAAAACCAGGTCGAGCTTTTGGAACGCTGGGTGGCGGAGAAGGCGGGCGGGCTGATCGTCGTCGCCGGACCGGTCCACACCCCTTATTGGTCGAGCCGGCCGCGCGGCGATGCGCGGCTCGACCGGATCAAGGCGCTCTACCCGGTCGCCTTTTACTATCAGGGCTCGGCGACGCTCAGCCTCGGCCGCTTCGGCGGCGACAAGCCGTGGCCGCTGAACTTCACGCCGGACGGCGAAACGGCGGAGTTCCTATGGCTCGACGACGATGCCGACTCGAGCCAGCGTGTGCGGGACGAGTTCGCCGGGGTGTACGGCTACTATGCGGTCAAAGACCCCAAGCCAGGGGCTCGCATCTACGCCCGCTTCTCCGATCCCGAGACGAAGATCGACGGCGAGCTGCCGATCTACATGGCCGGCCACTTTTACGGCTCGGGACGGGTCTTCTTCCTGGCCAGTTGCGAGATGTGGCGGATTCGCGAGCTCGACGACCGCTACTTCGAGACCTTTTACACCAAGCTCATCCGCTGGGCCGCAGAGGGGCGCATCCTCCGCGACTCCAGCCGCGGCGTGCTCCTGGTGGACAAGGACCGCGCGGTCGTCGGCGACCAGGTCGCCGTGCGGGCCATCTTGCAGGATGCCCAGCACCGGCCGCTGAGCCAGAGCAACGTCACGGCGGTCCTCGTCCAGCCCGACCGGACCCGCGCCGAGCTCGTGCTGCCGGCGGTCAAGGACGCCGCCCGAGCGGGGACCTACGCCCAGCAGTTCACGATCCTCCAGGAAGGGGATTATTCGATCCAATTGCAGCACCCCGATTCGCCAGAGCAGGTCCTCGAGCGGGAAGTCCGGTCGCAGATTCCCAAGTTGGAGACGCAGCGCCCCGAGCGGAACGATCAACTCCTGCAGACGATTGCCAAGCGGACGGGCGGAACCTATTACGTGGGGATGAACGCCGCCATCAGCCGGTCCACGGCGGGCGGGGGCTCGGCGAGCGGGGGGCGTCAGCCCCCTGATGATTCCAGCACGCGGACGACCGCATCAGGGGGCTCACGCCCCCCGCTCGCCCATGCGGGCAGCGGGCAGCCGGGGTTAGTCAACTTGCTGACCCCCCGCGACCAGATCACAGTTCTGCCGGGAACCCCCGACCGGACCTTCGAGCGGCTGCTGATGACCTGGCTGATGGGGCTGATTTGCGGGGTTTTGTGCCTGGAATGGTTGATCCGCCGGCTTAGCAAGCTGGCATAAGAGGAAATGACCAATGACCAAGTCCCAATGACCAATGCCGCCAGTTCCCCATTGGTCATTGGGACTTGGTCATTGGTCATTTGCCCCTCGCTTTGCGTTGGACGTAAATCGCAGCCACACCTTATAATCTCAGTACGCCCCAGATCCGTCCTATAATTAGGGGCCAGACCGCATGGCAGCAGGCAACACCACGACTCCGACGCTCTTGACCCCCGAGATCCAGCGGGCTCTGGGGGGAGTTCGTCGGCGGATTCGCTGGTACGTCTGGGTCGAGGGGCTGTCGCTGGCCGTGATCTGGGTCGGCTCGATGTTCTGGCTCGCCTTGGCCCTCGATTACCTGCCGGTATTGGTGGGGGCCAGCGAAATGCCGGCGGTCGCCCGCGGCGTCGTCTTGGCCGTCGTCGCCGCCGTCCTGGCGTTCATCTTGTACCGCTGGATCTGGCGGAGGATGGTCGTCCCGCTCCGCGACCACAGCATGGCACTGCTCTTGGAACGCAAGAACGAAGACCTGCAAGACAGCCTCGTCACGACCGTCGAGCTGAGCGAATTCCCGGCGCATGCCGCCGAGTTCGATCCCGAGATGCTGGCCCATACGACCGACGTGGCCAGGCAGGGGATTCGCGGCATTCGTCCGGGGCGGATTTTCAACTACGGTCCGTTAGCGTTGCGAGTCGCACTCGCCCTGGGGCTGATCGGATCGATCGGCGGCTTTGCAGCCGTCGAGGGCAAGACGGTGACGCAGGCCGCCCGGCGCCTCTACCTTCTCAGCGACGATCCGTGGGAGCGAAACGCCCAGATCGAAGTCGTCGGCATCGAAGTGCAGCAGGCTGCCGCTCCGGGAGAATCGACGTCCCGAACCGTCGAGCTGCCGTTTGAAAACGGCGTCGTGAAGGTAGCCAAGGGGGTCAACGTGGCGCTCAAGGTGCGGGCCCTATTGCCTCCCGCCGCCAAGGTGGCTCCCAACAAGTGTACGATCTATTATCGCGCCGATCGCACTTCGGACGGTTCCGGCGGCGAGCGCGGCAGCGTGCTGATGACCAGCTCGCGCGATGCGGGCGGCTACAGGCATTTTCGCTTCGACGGCAAGCCGCTGCGGGGGATGCTCACCTCGCTGTCGTTCGACGTCGTGGGCTACGACCACCGGGTGCGCGACCTGCGATTGGAAGTCGTGGACAGCCCGGCGATCATTGCCACGCATCTCGACCTGAACTATCCCGATTACATGGTCGATGAAGCGACGAGCAACTATCTACCCGTGAAGGATCAGGAGTATTTGCCGGCGGGGACGTTCATCCCGCTGGGGACGAACGTCACGCTCAAGTTCACTTCCAACAAGCCGCTCAAGCAGGCGGAGATTTACAACGTCGATTCCAAGGAAGTAAGGGTGGTGACGATCCCCGCGGACCAGGCCAACAAGAGGCACTTCATGCTGCCGCTGGGGGCTTTGGCGGGCAACGTCACGCTCGAGGTTTCGCTCCTGGATGCGGACAATGTGACGACCGAGCGGCCGCACAAGGTTTATCTGACCGGCGTGGAAGACCGGCCGCCCCTGGTGGACGTGCGGCTCCGCGGCATTGGGACGGCGGTCACCCCCGACGTTCTGATCCCGTTTGCGGGAAAGATCGGCGATGATTACGCCGTGGCTAAATCGTGGTTCGACGTGCAGATCGGCGAGACGGAGCCGCGCAAGATCGATCTGACCCTTGGAAGAGGGGGCCTTGTCAATCAGCCGATCGACTTCCGCGAGCAGCGCAGCCAGGGAACGGGGCTGGAGATCAAGCCGGCCGACAAGCTGTTTCTCACGGTGCAGGCGGAGGACAAATACGACCTGTCCGGCGGGCCGCAGATCGGTTCCGGCGAGCGCTATCAGCTCGACGTGGTGACTGCCGACGAGCTTCTCGCGCAGCTTGAGGTCCGCGAGATCGGTCTGCGGCGGCGCTTCGAGCAGACGCTCGATGAGCTCAACCAGATGCGCGACTCGCTGGTCCGCGCCAAAGCGAGCCTCATCGCCGGCGGGGCTGCCGACGAGCCCGGCGAAGTCGATCCCGACGAGCCGAAGCTGACCGCCGAGGAGAAGGCCGAGCGCGACGCGCAGTTGCGGCTACTCAGGGTGCAGCGGGCGCTCCAGCAGAGCCAGAAGTCGGCCCAGGAAACGCTCGGCGTCGCCGACGGCTTTGCCGTCATTCGCGAGGAGTTGATCAACAACCGGGTCGATACCGAGGAGCGGAAACTGCGGCTCCAGCAGCAGATTGCCGACCCTCTGCGGGCGATTGTCGCCGCCGAGTTTCCGCGGCTCGATCAGCACCTGGCTAGTTTCGAGGAAAAGCTGCGTCTGGCCCCGCCGCTGCCGGCCGATCCGGCCCCGCTGGCCAGTGCCGGGGACGACGTCCTGGCCCAGGCGGACGAAACGATTGGACAGCTTGAAGCGATTCTAAAGCTAATGCTCGACTTAGAATCGTATAATGAACTGATGGACCTGGTGCGGGATTTGATCCGCGACCAGGAGGTGCTGCGCGACCGCACCAGTCAGGAACGCAAACGCCAGGCGCTGGAAGACTTACAATAGCCCTCAAGGAGCCCCCGTTATGGAATGCCGCGGCACGTGCCATCGTCTGGCAGGGGGAGCGCTATGGATCTTCGCGTTGGCGGCCCTGGTTTCATGGGCGCCGGCTCAGGAAGGGGCAGAACCGGCCCAGCCGGCAGCGAATTCTTCCACCGGCGGCGCCTCGGCCACGGATGAACTGACGCTGGATCAGAGCCGCGTTTCGGACCGGTACGCCCGGCTGGAAGAACTGATGTTCAAGATGGCCTCGCTGGAGGACGCGACGAATCCCAAGCGGGCGGCACTCCTGCGGCGGGCGATCGCGCAGTCCAAGGAGCGTCTCACCAAGACGGAGTTGGAAGCCGTCGTCAAGCTGCTGTCGCAAAAGCAGCTCAAACGGGCCCTCGACGGCCAGGTCGCCGTGCAGGGGGATCTCAAGGCGCTGTTGGAGCTGCTCCAAAGCGAGGACCGGGCCGACCGGCTCAAGAGCGAGCAGGAGCGGATCAAGGAGTACATCAAGGAGGTCGATCGGCTGATCCGGCTCCAGAAGTCGCTCCAAGGTCAGACCGAGGGGGGGCTGGATGCCAAGAAGCTGGCGAAGGACCAGGGGGACCTCGCGACCCGCACCGGCGATCTGGCCCAGAAGATCAAGGAAAACGAAGAGGGGAAGGCGGGCGAAGAGGAGCAGGAGGAAGGGGACGATTCGCAGCAGGATGGCCAGAAGTCCGACGGCGAGAAGAGCGAGGGCCAGAAGTCGGAGGGGCAGAAGTCGGAGGGCCAGAAGTCGGAGGGGCAGAAAGGAGATGGGCAAAAATCGGACGGTCAGAAGTCCGACGGACAGAAAAATGAGGGACAGGAAAATAAGGGGGAAAAGGAAGGGCAGAAAAATGAGGGGCAGAAAAATGGGGAAAAGAACGAGGGTCAAAAGTCGGACGGGCAAAAGGGGGAAGGACAGCAGTCCGAGGGACAGCAGTCCGAGGGACAGCAGTCCGAGGGACAAAAGTCCGAGGGACAAAAGTCCGAAGGGCAAAAGAGCGAAGGACAGCAGTCTGAAGGACAGCAAAATCAAGGACAGCAAAATCAAGGACAGCAGCAAAACCAACAGCAGCAGGATCAGCAGCAGCAAGACAACCCGGCCCGCAAACGGATCGAGCAGGCCGAGCAGAAGATGCGCGACGCGCAGAAGCGGCTGGAAGAGGCCAGGCGGAACGAGTCGGTCGAGGAACAACGCCAGGCCCGCGAAGAGCTGGAGAAGGCCAAGGCGGAGCTGGAGGAAATCCTGCGCCAGATGCGGCAGGAGGAAGTCGCCCGCACACTGGCCGACCTGGAAGCCCGCTTCCGCCGCATGCTGGAGATGCAGCTCCGCGTCTACGAGTCCACTCGCCGGCTCGATCAGCGCCCCGAGACCGACCGCGGCGAGACCTTCATCGTCCAGGCGGGGAAACTATCGAGCGACGAGCGAGCCATTGCCAACGAGGCCCAGCGGGCCCTGTCGCTGCTCATCGAAGAAGGCTCGTCGGTCGCCTTTCCCGCCACCGTCGAGCAGATGCACGAGGACATGCTGGCGGTCGTCAACCGCCTGGCCGAAGTCAAGGTCGATGACATCACAATCGGCTACGAAGAGGACGTCATTGCCGCCCTCGAGGAATTGATCCAGGCGCTGCAGAAGGCGCAGCAGGATCTCGAGCAGCAGCAACAGCAACAGCAGCAACAACAGCAGGATCAGGATCAGCCGCTGGTCGATGAGCTGGCCGAGCTGAAGATGATCAAGTCCCTTCAGGAGCGGGTCAACAAGCGGACCGTCCGCTTCGCCCGCCTGCTCGAGGACGATCAGGACCTGGTCGGCCAGGCGGAAGCGGCCGATCTGGTCGATGCCCTCCAGAAGCTCAGCGAGCGGCAGCAAGAGATCTTCCGCATTACCCGCGACCTGGTCTTGGGAAAGAATCAGTAAGGAACTTCACCTTGCGCGGAAGAAGCACCAAATAACAAGCACCAAATTCCAAACAAAAAGGTTGAAGACACGAATACCCCACCGACCCTGGTCGGTGGTTCCATGATTGAGCGGCTAGTCAGCGGCATTTTAAGAAACACTCTCCATTCCCCTTCCGCCGCGAAGCGGCGGAAGGGGAATGGAGAGGCGGCGGGGCGCGAGTTTTACAGCTAGCTGCTCAGTCAGATTCCCACCGACCAGGGTCGGTGGAGTCGAGACAGAAAACAAAGGACACCGCTCCTCCCCGGTCCGGAATTTGCAGAAAGGACGAACCCATGGACGCAAGTCGCTGGCTGATCGCTGGAATGCTGAGCGTGGCTCTGGCCGGAGCCGCCTGGTCTGCCGACGAGCTTGCGCCGCGCGCATCGTGGACCGTCCCCGCCACTGCCCAGGTCAAGGCGGCACTCGACGACTACCTGACCGCCCTTGGGGCCGACGAGGCCCTGCGTGCCAGCATCGCGCCTCTCTGGCCCGACGAGGCACTCGCTTTGGAAGGGGCCGATCTGCTGGAGCGGCTGGCAGCATCGCTGGCGCTCGTCGATCCGCAGTACAAAGCGATCGTCGATCATTGCCAGATGGCGCACACGGTGGGGCTGCCGCCGGAGTTTGCGGTGCTCAAAGATGAGGCAGCTCCGCCGCTGATCCGCAACAATTTGCGGCTGCTGTACGGCCGCTGGCTGGCACAAAACGAACTGATGGACGAAGCGGTGGAGCAACTCCAGGGGCTCCATCCGGCCGATGTCGTCGATCCGGCGTCGCTGCTCTTTCACCAGGCGCTGGCGCATCATCGGCTGCTGGAGAAGGAGCCGTGCCTGGCCGCGGTCACCCGGCTGATGGAGAACGAAAACGAGATTCCCAAGCGATATGCCACGGTGGCCCGGCTGATGGAGGCCGACCTCAAGCCGCTCAAGACCGATTCGCTCGATGAGATTTCGCGGCTGATGGCCGACGTCGGCCGGCGGCTGACGCTGGCCCGCGCCGGCAAGAAGGTCCGCGACGAGGAGGAGGAGATCATCAAGAAGCTCGAGAAGATGATCGAGGAGATGGAACAACAGCAGCAACAACAGCAGCAGCAGGCCAGCAGCGGCAGCCCCAGGCCCAGCTCCCCGCTGCAAGACAGCCGCACGCCGAGCATGCGCGGCAAGGGGGAAGTGGACCAGAAGAACATCGGCAAGAAGGATGGTTGGGGAAACCTCCCGCCCAAGGACCGGCAGGAGGTCTTGCAGCAGATCGGCCGCGAGCTGCCGGCCCACTTCCGCGAGACGATTGAAGAGTACTTCAAGCGGCTGGCACAGGACGGGGTGAAGTAATCGCATGAGATTTTTCCGCATGTTGCCGTCCCGTGTCGCGGCTGCCGTTGCACTTTTTCTGCTGACGACTCTGGCCGCCAGTGCTGCCGACGTCGTGCTCTGGCCGCTGGTCGGCGACAAGGTCCAGGGGCAGCTTCAGTCCCTGTCGGCCGACAAGATCGTGCTGGCAACCGCCGGCGGCGAGCGAACGGTGGCAGTCAAGGAAGTGCAGTCGCTGGAGTTCAGCGCTGCCGCGGCAGTGGACAAGCCGGCGGTATGGCTGGAGCTGGTCGATGGCTCGCGGCTTGCCGGTCAGTCGTACCAGGCGGCGGAGGGGCAAGCGAGCGTGGAGATTATGGGCGGCCTGGCCGTGCAAGTGCCGACGCGCAGCATCCGCCACGTCCGCTTCCGCGAGCAGGAAGGGGAGCTGGTCGAGCAGTGGCGAACGATCGTCCAGGGGGAGCCGACGAGCGATCTGCTGGTCATCCGCCGCACCTCCACCCGCACCGTCGAAGAACCAGGGCAAGACCCGCGGCTAGTCACCGAAACGGCGCTCGACGAGCTCGACGGCGTCGTGCTGGAGGTCTCGCCGACGAGCGTGAAGTTTGAATTCAGCGGCGATCAGCTCGACGTGAAGCGCGAGAAGATCGACGGCATCGTCTATTACCATCCGGTCCAGCGCCAGCTTCCGGCGGCAGTTTGCCGCGTGGTCGATGCCAGCCGCTCGAACTGGTCGGCCAAGAGCATCGAGCTGAAGGAAGGCCGGCTGCAATTCGTCTCGGCTGCCGGCGTGCAGGTGGCAATGCCGCTGGCCCAGGTGGCGCAGATCGATTTTTCCAGCGGGAACGTCAGCTTCCTCGGCGATATGGAGGAGGAGGCGTCGCTGGAGGAGGGGAGCTTTCAGCCGCGGAACATGACGGCGACCTTCAAGCAGCTCAAAGCGCCGCGGTGGATCTCCGGCGGCGGCCAGCGGCCTTTCAGCGGCGAAGGGCTGAGCATCGGCGGCAAGAAATTTTCCCGCGGCATGTCCCTTTCCAGCCGCACGCGCCTGTCGTATCGCGTCCCCGAGGGGATGCGGTGGTTTCGCGCCTTGGCCGGCCTCGACGACTCCGCCGGACCGGCCGCCGACCTGACGCTCGTCATCCTGGCCGACAATCGCGAAGTCTATCGCCGCACGTTCTCATCCGGCGACGCTCGCCAACCGGCGCCGATCGACCTGGAAGTGGGCAGTGCCGGCCGGTGGACGATCGTCGTGGAAGACGGCTCGGGGCTCGACATTGCGGACCAGCTCGATTTGGTCGAGGCGAGGTTTACGAAATGATGGCCAAATCCAGTGCGGAGTGCAGAGTGCAGAGTGCAGAGTCCGGAAATTGGCGTGTTTATTGCCTACAACGTATGACACCACCGACCCTGGTCGGTGGAGCATTGACTGAGCGGCTAGCAATCGGCGCCCAAACAACGTCCCCCTCCTTTTCCCTTTCCGCCGCGAAGCGGCGGAAAGGGAAAAAGAGGGAAGGTCGTACAGGTTTTCCTTCTTCGCTTCTAGCCTCTCAATCGGTTTTCCACCGACCAGGGTCGGTGGAGCGTGGAATCAAGACAACGGGCATTCTGTACTCTGCATTGGCACTTGCGCTCGCCATTTCCTCCCTCGCCGCAGCCGCCGACCCTCCTGCTGCCGTCCTGGCGGCGCAGCAGGGGCGGGTCGAAACGATCCAGCGGGCGGCGGCCACGGCAGTTTGCATCTTCGCCAAGGAAGGGGCCGGCGGCGGATCGGGGGTCGTGATTTCTCCCGACGGCTACGCGCTGACGAACTTTCACGTCGTCCAGCCGGCCGGCAGCTACATGAAGTGCAGCATGGCCGACGGCAAGCTGTACGATGCGGTCGTCGTCGGCATCGATCCGGTCGGCGACGTGGCGCTGATCAAGCTGCTCGGGCGGGACGATTTTCCTCATGCGCCGCTGGCCGACAGCGACACGGTGCAGCCTGGCGATTGGTGCTTCGCCGTCGGCAATCCGTTTCTCTTGGCCACCGACTTTCAGCCGACCGTGACGCTGGGAATCGTTTCCGGCGTCCATCGCTACCAGTACCCGTCCGGCACGCTCATCGAGTATGCCGATTGCATTCAGACCGACGCCTCGATCAACCCGGGTAACTCCGGCGGACCGCTGTTCAACGCCAACGGCGAGGTCATCGGCATCAACGGCCGCATCTCGTTCGAGAAGCGGGTGCGGATCAACGTCGGCGTGGGCTGGGCGATCTCGATCAACCAGATCAAGCATTTCTTGGGATGCCTCATGAGCGGGCGGATCGTCGATCACGCCACGCTCGGGGCGACAGTCGCCGCCGGCGACGAAGGCCGCGTGCTGGTGGACAATATTCTGGAAACGTCGGACGCCTGGCGGCGGGGCCTCAGGTATGGCGACGAAATCGTGGCCTTCGGCGGGCGGACGATCAGCTCGCAGAACGATTTCAAGAACGCACTGGGAATCTATCCCAAGGGGTGGCGCGTGCCGCTGACCTATCGCCGCGACGGCCAGGAGACGCAGATTTTCGTCCGTCTGGCGGGGGTTCACGGCGAGGAGGAGCTGATCGCCAAGGTGCAGCGTCCCCCGCGCCAGCAGCCGCAGCCCCGGCCAAACGAAGGCCCCGATCAACCCCGGGAACGACCGGGCGATACGCCGCGGCCCCTCCCATTGCCGCGGCTCCCGATTCCGACGCCGCAAGCCAAGCCGGCCGTGCCGCCGGAGGCCGCCAAGCTGATCCAGGCCAAGCCGGGCTATGCAAATTACTACTTCAACGAGCTCAATCGCGACCGGGTCTGGTCGGCATTCTCCAGCCGGGGCGATTTTTCCAAGGTGGCCGGCACGTGGACGCTCGAAGGGGAACTGACGCAGGGGGGCAAGGTGTCGGTGACGCTGGCCAGCGGCGAAAGCTCCGGCAGCTTTCCGACCGGTGCAGTGACGCTCGATGCGGCGAAAGATTTCAGCGACCAGCTCGGGCCGCCCGGCAGCGGGGGGCTGCTTCCCGCGCTGCACCTGTGGCGGCGGCTCTTGGTGCAGGGGCCGAAGGCGTATGGCGACTTGCACTATTATGGAACCGCGCCGATTCCCGGCATCGCCGAGCCGGCGGACATTCTGGTCGGCGTGAACAACGTGGTCGAAACGCGGTTTGCGTTCGATCCGACAACCGGCGAGCTGGCGCTGGTGGAAATGTCGGGCGATGCCGAGCAGGATCCGTGCGAAATCCGGTTTCTCGATTACCAGCCGCAGGATGGACGCCAATTTCCCACGCGAATCGTCGTCCAGTTCGGGGACAAGCCGTTTGCCGAGATTCGCTGGACGAAGGTCGAGCTGGCTCGCGGAGGGGGGAGTAAATGACTAGAGTTCGCAGCGTATCGGGGCGCCAGTGCAGAGTGCAGAGTGCAGAGTGCAGAGTGAGGCAGCTTGGGCTTGGAACTCTGCACTCTGCACTCTGCATTCTGCACTTGTTCGTGCTCGCGCCTGTCGTGGCGTGCGCGCAGAGCTCGCTGGCCCAGACGGCCGCCGAGATCCAGCCGAAAATGGTGAAGATCTACGGCGCCGGCGGCATTCGCGGGCTGGAGGCGTATCAAAGCGGCTTCTTCATCAGCGGCGAAGGGCACATTCTCACCGTCTGGAGCTACGTCCTGGATTCCGACGTGGTGGACGTGACCTTGAGCGACGGCCGCAAGGCGGAGGCGCAGCTCGTGGGTATGGATCCGCGGCTGGAAATCGCCGTCCTGAAGATCGATGCCGTGGATGTGCCGCACTTCAATCTGGACGAAGCGGTGGAGCTGTCTCCGGGGTCGCGGGTGCTGGCGGTCAACAACATGTACGGCGTGGCGTTCGGCAGCGAGGCGATGAGCGTGCTGTCGGGGATCGTCACCAGCAAGTCGGAATTGTCGGCCCGCAGCGGCGTGTACGAAACGAACTACCGCGGGCCGGTGTATGTGCTCGACGCGATGACGAACAACCCCGGCGCGCCGGGCGGGGCGCTGACCGACCGCCGCGGCTCTCTGGCCGGGCTCCTCGGAAAAGAGCTCAAGAACGCCCAGACGAACACGCTGCTCAACTTCGCCATTCCGGTCTCTGAGCTGGTGCAAGCGATCGAGGACATTCGCGCCGGCAAGCAGCGTCCGGCGACGCGCGACGAAGACGCCAAAAAGCCCAAGGAGCCGCACACGCTGGCGCGGCTGGGGATTCAGCTCATCTCCAGTCCGATCGAGCGGACGCCCCCGTTTGTGGAAGCGGTCAAACCCGATTCCCCCGCTGCCCTGGCGGGCATCAAGCGGGACGACCTGATCCTGTTCGTCAACGGGCGGCTGGTGGCGTCGTGCAAGCTGGTGGCGGAGGAGCTGACCTGGATCGACCGGCTGGAGGAAATCCACCTGACGGTGCAGCGGGGGCAGGAGCTGGTGGATGTGGCGCTGACCTCAGCAAACTGAGGATTGATTCCAATGACCAATGACCAAGTCCCAATGACCAATGATCGATGTCGGCGGCGTCGGGCTGTCTTTCCATTGGTCATTGGGACTTGGTCATTGGTCATTCTCCTAGTCGGTCTGTCAACGGGAAGTGGACAGGAGACGCTCGACGACCTGGAAGAGCAGGCGTTCCGCGACGCGGTCGCCGCCGTGGCCCCGAGCGTGGTGCAGATCGAAACGGTCGGCGGCCTGGAGCGCGTCGGCAAGCTGCTGATCGGCACCGGACCCACGACCGGCCTGGTCGTTGCCGAGGATGGCTTCATCGTTTCCAGCGCATTCAACTTCGTTCAGAAGCCGACGTCGATCCTGGTCACCCTGCCCAGCGGCAAACGCGCGCCCGCGCAGATCGTCGCCCGCGATCACAGCCGGATGCTGGTCCTGCTCAAGGTGACCACGAACGAGAAACTCGCCGTCCCGGCCGCCGTGCCGCGGAGCGAGATGCAGGTGGGGCAGTGGGCGATTGCCGTCGGCCGCACGCTCAGCAAAACGGAGCCCAACTTCTCGGTGCGGATCGTCAGCGCGCTGGACCGCATCTGGGGGAAGGCCATCCAGACCGACGCCAAGATCTCGCCGGTCAATTACGGCGGCCCGCTGATCGACATTCGCGGCCGCGTGCTGGGGGTGCTCGTCCCCCTGTCGCCGCAAGGGCAGGAGAGCGAGATCGCCGGCGCAGAGTGGTACGATTCGGGGATCGGCTTTGCCGTTCCGCTGGCAGACATCAACCAGCGGCTGGAAACGCTCCAGGCCGGCCAGGATCTTCATCCCGGCGTGCTCGGCGTGGCGCTCAAGAAAGGGGACATCTATTCGCTGCCGGCGGAAGTCCTCGCCGCCCGGGCCGACGGGCCCGCCGGAAAGGCGGGGCTCAAGGCCGGCGATGTGATCGTCGAATTGGACGGCAGTCCGATTGAGCGGCAGGCGCAGCTCCGCCATGCGATTGGGCGGCATTATGCCGGCGACCAGGTGAAAGTCGCCGTGCGCCGCGGCAGCGAGCGGATCGAGACCGACGTGACGCTGGCCGAGAAGCTGGCGCCGTATCAGCACCCGTTTTTGGGAATTCTTCCGCTGCGGACGCCGGGCTCCGAGGTCCGCGTGCGGTTCGTCTATCCCGACAGCCCCGCAGCCAAGGCCGGCGTTCAGCCCGGCGACCGGATCGCGACGGTGAATCAAGCGCCAGTGGCCGGCCGGCTGGAGATTATCGATCAGGTGGCGCTCCTGGAACCGGGGCAGAAGGTCGTGCTGGGACTGGAGCGCGGGAGCGAAAAGCTGACGCTCGAGCTGACGCCCGCGAAGCTGCCGACCGACATTCCGCCCGAGTTGCCGCCGGCGCAGGAGAAGCCGGCCAATGCGCCCGATCCTAAGCCGGCGACGGGAATCGTCGAGATCAAGCTGCCGGAGGAGAAGAATGACTGCCTGGCGCTGGTGCCCGACAGCTATCATCCGGAGGTTCCGCACGGCGTGGTGATCTGGCTGCACGGGCCAGAGGGGCTGTCCCGCGAGGCCCTGACCACGCGCTGGAAAGCGGCCGCCGAGAAGCACCACTTGATCGTGCTGGCGCCCCAGGCGACGAATGCCACGAAATGGGAACCGACCGATGCCGACTTCGTGCGGAAGACGCTCGACGACCTGGCATCGCACTACCAGGTCGATCGCAGCCGGATCGCGGTCTACGGGTATCAGTCCGCCGGCGCGATGGCGTATCTGGTGGCGCTGCAAAATCTCGATCGCGTGCGGGCGGTGATCGCGGTCGATGCCGCTCCGCCGGCGCGGACCGTCCTGCCCGAGAACGATCCGCTCGTTCGGCTGGCGTTTTACCTTGCCAGCGCGGAGAAATCTCCCGCCGCGGCCGCCATCAAAGCCGCCGGCCAGCGCTTGCAGGCGGCACTCTTCCCCGTGACCAGCGCGGCACTCGGCGACCAATCGCGCGACCTGGCCGATGCGGAGCTGATCGAACTGGGCCGTTGGCTCGACGCGCTCGACCGCTTCTGACGGCACCCCGCCATTTCCCCGTCTTCAGCCTTTGCTGGCGGCGTCCGCGAAACTGCGTCTCGCTGGCAATCCTGGAAAGCTGGCAAAACTTTTTCGCCTTTCGGGGTTCCTCTGGATTTGTCAAACGGTCGGGTCGATGGGAGTAATCGGGCCATTATCACAGGGGGGAATATTCCATGAAGCGCTACCTGTTCGTATTTGCGGCCGCAATCGTCGCGCTCTCTGGACAAGGGAGTTTTGTGCAGGCCCAGTACGGACCGAGCCCGTTCGGCTATCCGGGTCCTGCCATGTTGCCGGGCAACTATGGCAGCCCCTACGGAATGCCCGTGGGATACGACGTGGCGCCGCCTCCTGCTCAGGCCCCGCTGGCCGACGGCAAAGGTGGGTACGGCGAGTGTTGCAAGCCGGGCTTCGGCGAAAACCGCTGGTTCGCCTACGGCGAATTCCTCTACCTGCGGCCGCGCAACAGCGAAGTGGCCTTCGGCGTCGCCATCGACGACGCGACCGACACCGACCCGGCCGTCTCGCCCCCGATTCAGGTCGGCCGCGTCGGCGTGGTGGACATCGACGGCCAGCCCGGCTTTCGCTTCGGCGGCGGGCGATTTTTGAACGAATGCACCGCCATTCAGATCGGCTACACCGATTTCTACGGCAATACGACCGATCAACTGACGGCCCCCGGCAGCGCGGTCATCCGCTCGCTGGTGTCGCATCCCCGCACCTTCGATGCCGCCTCCGACAGTCTCGACGCGTTTGCCGACTACGACGTTCAGTTCCAGTTGATCGACGCCGATTTTCGCAGCCTGATCGCCTACAACTGTGATTATCAGATCGGCTACCTGCTCGGCCTTCGCTACGGCGAGATGCGGCAGCGGTTCGACGCCCTGTTTTCCGGGAACGGCACGGAGTTTGTGGAGAGCGAAGTCAACTTTTATGGGGCCGGTCTGCGAGCCGGTCTGGAAGCCGAACGCTACACCCCGAAGCGCAATCTTTTCTTCTACGGCAAGACCTACCTGAGCCTCCTCGGCGGCGAATCCAAGGCCCGCTACGTGCAGGGGGGGAGCTTCGATCCGATCGTCGTGGACACGCGGTGGAAAGCCGGCAAGGTCGTGACGATCTACGACCTGGAGTTGGGCGCCGGCTGGCAGAACGAATGCGGCAACCTGCGGCTGAGCGCCGGCTACCTGTTCAGCTTCTGGTACAACGTGGTCCGCACGAACGAGTGGATCAACGCCGTGCAGAACAACAACTTCACCGACCCGTCGGACAACTTCAACGGCATGATGTCCTTCGACGGTCTCACCGCCCGCGTGGAACTCCGCTGGTAAACTGGCGGCAAGGTTTCGTCGCGTCGCAGTGGAGATTGACGAGATTCCCGCAGGCCGGTCCTTCTGGACCGGCCTTTTTCATTTTCTTGTTGCTCGACGGCGCCTTTTTGCCGGGAGTGGGAGACAGCCCAGGGTTTTTGAAGATTTTCTTTGTGCGACCTACCAAAGTCGCGCCAAAACCAGATAAGCCTGATAGATTTTGTGCTTTTGGCGCTTGACTAGACCCTTTCTTGCCGTGTAGCATCTTACCCAGTTTCCCCAGAGGTCCAACCCTGCGGCGTGCTACGCCTTTTTGGCGTCGTCGTAGCGCATTTATTCCGTTCATATCCAGGCCAATAACCTGATCCTGGTGAGGAGTTTCGCTGTGAAGAGCCGCCCCGTTATTCGTCGTGCCGTCGCTGAGAATCGCCGTTCGTTTTTGCACGGGCTTGCCGGCCCGATTCACCGACCGCGGAGACTGGCCTTCGAAGGATTGGAACGTCGCGACCTCTTGGCGACGTTGTACGTCGATTCCACCCCGGTGCTGGGCGGGCCTGGCGCCGATCAATTCACGGCCAGCGGTGGAAGTCAAGTCAACGTCGGCAATCTGACCCAAGGCATCGACCTGTTCACCACGATCTCCGCCGCGGTGTCGGCTGCCGCACCCGGCGACGTCATCAACGTCGCCGACGGCACCTATAGCGAGCTGGTAACTGTCAACAAGACGTTGACGCTTCTGGGGAACCAGTTTGGGATCGATGCGAGAACCCGCGGTGTCGTTTCTGAATCGATCGTCACCGGCAATGCAGGCACGACGTCGTTCATCGTCGCCGCCAACGACGTGCAGATCGACGGCTTCACGGTTCGCGACCAGACCAACGTGAACCAGTTCGGCGCGGGCGTATTTTTGCAGCCGGGCACGGCGGGGACGGAGTTCCGCAACAACATCGTGGAATTCAATGTCATCGGCCTGTTCCTGGCCAACGCCGACGCGGGCAACCAGACGGTCATCGAGCGCAACGTCTTCCGCGAAAACAACCAGCCCGGCGCCGGCAGCGGAAACGGCATCTATCTCGACCAGTTCACCGCCGGGGGCGCCGTGACCAACGTGTTGATCAGCAACAATTTGTTCCAGAACAACAACTCTGCGGGCATCAATTTCAGCTCTACCGATCCCGCGCTGCCGACGTCGAATATCACCGTGGTGGAGAATACGTTCGACAACAACGGCAACGCCTTGGCGCTGCTCAACACGACCAACTCGTCGATCGCCCAGAACGTCATGACGGGGTCGAACGGCTCGCAGATCGCGATTCTGGGCGGCGCGAGCAATCTGGTCATCGTCGAGAACTTCATCGAGAACGGCGATGCCCGGGGCATTCGGATCTTGGATCTGATCGGCGTGCCCAACCAGAACATCAGCATCAGCAACAACAGCATTCAGAACAACGCGCTGGCGGGCTTGGAAGTCGAAGTCGGCGCCTATGTGGGCACGCTCAATGCCGAGTTCAACTGGTGGGGCAGCCCCTCGGGCCCCACGTCCCCCGATAACCCGGCTGGCACCGGCCAGGAGATCGTCGCCCCGCCCGGCACAGTCGATTTCGTCCCCTTCCTCACCAGCGGCGTTGACACCCAGCCAGGCATTGCCGGCTTTCAGCCCGATCTCACCAGCATCGGAATCGCGGGCGGATCCATTCGCCTGGACTTCAACGAGTCCACCAACAACATCGAAGTGTATGTCAACAACGTGCTGGTCTTCGCCGGTCAGCCGACGACGCTCACGATCAACGGCTCCAATGGCAACGACGACCTGACCGTCGATTTCACCGGCGGCGGAAACCCGATTCCCAGCGGCGGACTGACGTTTCATGGTTTGGGTGAAACCAGTGCGCCTGGCGATACTCTGGCGGTGGTGGCCGGCGCTTTCGGCCTGGTGACGTTGAACTACGCTCCCGCCGGCGCCGACGGAAACAACGGCAGCATCGTCTTGGACGGCAGCACGATCGTCTACACGGGGCTGGAGCCGATTGCCATCGGCGGCACGGTGGCCGACGTGATCATTAATCTTCCCACGACCGACGGCAACAATCAGGCGATCCTGGAGGATGACGGAGTTGCCGCCAATGGACTAACTCAGCTTCGCAGCGGCAACGGCACGTTTGAAACGACGGTGTTCCCCAATCCGTCCAATTCGCTGACGCTGAACACCGGGGACGACGGCGAGACGGTCTCCACGCTGGCCGTGGACAGCGGTTATGCTCCGGCCGCCGGCACTCTGTTCAGCGGCGGCGCAGGCGCCGACACCTTCAACCTGGGGGCCACGATCGGCGGCGCGTTGACGATTGCCGGCGGCGGCGGCGACGACTCGGTCGTCTTCGGCGACGGCGTCACGCTGGGTGGCGGCACGATCGACGGCGGCGCGGGCCAAAACACGCTGGACTACACCGCCTATAGCGCCCCGGTCGCCGTCAATCTGGGAGTGGCGTCCGCGACGCTCTCGACGACCATGGACGGCACGCAGGAGACCCCGGCGAACACGAGTGCTGCCTCCGCTTCGGCGAACTTGACCTACAACGGGATCACAAAGACGTTTGACATCACCGTCACCGTCACCGGACTGTTCAACACGATCACAGGCTTCCATCTGCACATCGCGGCCGTCGGCGTCGCCGGTCCCATCATTGTGCCATTCAACATTGCCGATTTCGTGCCCGGCGCCCCGGGGGTTTACACCTTCGCGGCCACCAATGTGCCGCTGCCGGCGCTCAACGAAGCGGCGTTCCTCGGCGGCCTCACCTATCTGAACATCCACACGAACGTGCTGCCCGGCGGCGAGATCCGCGGCCAGGTGCTCACGATCGCGCAGGGTACGACCAACCCACCCCAAGGCACGGCCACAGGGACCGGCGGCATTACCAGCATCGACCATGTCATCGGCGGCTCTGCCGGGGACAGCCTGGTCGGCAATTTCAACGCCAACACCATGACGGGCGGGGCGGGGAACGACACGATCTTCGGCAGCCTCGGCGACGATACCTTGCAGGGGGGCGCCGGCAACGACTTCTTGCTGGTCAACGGCGGCCTGGGCTTGGAAACCGAGATCATTGACGGCGGCACTGGCAGCGATACCGTCCTGGTCAACGGCACGTTGCTTGCGAACTCATTTGTCATTGGAGCAGGCATCGGCGGCCGGCTGGCGGTGACCGTCGATTCGACCACCCTGGACATTGGCGGAGTCGAATCGCTCTCCGCGAGTGGATTCGGCGGCGACGACACGTTCAACGTCAACAGCCTGGCCGGCGTTGCAGACCTGACCACCATCAGTCTCAATGGACTGGACGGCAACGACACCTTCAATGTCACCCCGTCTGCCACGGTCAGCATCACGGTCCGCGGCCATTTGCCCTCCTTCCCCACCTTGCCCGGCGACACGCTCAACTACATCGGCGCAGGGACGGTGACTCCCAGCGGCATTGGCGGCGGCAGCATTACTGCCCCTGGCGTGCAGCCCGTCACCTTCTCCAACATCGAAGAACTGACCGGCGGCCCGTTCGACGTCGTGACTCCGGGCGCCATCGACGTCTTCAACAACAAGATCGATGCATCCATCGTCACCGTCGCCACCGCCAGCGGCCAGGTCAGCTTCGACGCCAACTCCTTGAACACGCTCTCGCCCGGCAACGGCGTCGTGAACCTGATCGGCGACAACAACGACACCATCGACCAGACGGACAACTTCGTCGTGATCGGCACCGGCCCCAACGCCTTCGATCTGCTCATCAACGGCAGCCCGGCGATCTCCTTCGTGGGCGTGCTGTTCCTCAACGTCATCGGCCACGACCTGGTCGATACGCTGGAGCTGACCGCGTATGCCGACAACGCGGATCCTGGCGGCCATCCGCCGCGGGGCTGGGGGATTCAGGTTACCTTCGATGAAGGGCTGCCGGACGGCGCGGATGGCGATCAGGCCGATCTTCTCATCTACAACACGGTGGCCGCCAATCCGGTGTCGGAAAAGATCGTCGTCCAGCCGTCCGGCCCTGAGGACGGCGAGCTGCTTGTGACCAATGCCGTGGACGGCTCGGTCATCGTCGTCGTGAGCTATGTGAATAATCTCGATATCGTGGTCAACGACAACGACGGCTTCGCCAGCGACAGCGATACGTTGACCTTACGCGGCACCAACCCCGACACGGTGGCGACGAGCGGCAATGAAACGATCGTGGCAGACTTCACCGCGGCAGGCGACGTGGCCAATCCGCTGGTGACGGTCAGCGATACCGTGGGCGGCGCGATCCTTTACCGTTTGCGGAGCTTCACGGGCTTTGGCAGCATCAATATCAGCTCGCTGGCGGGCGCCGATACCATCAGCCTGACCAATCGCATTGGGCTGACCGTGAACGTGGACGGCGGCGATCCGGTTTCCGGCGACGTGCTCAGCGTCGCCGTCCCCGCCAATGCGCGATTCACGCAAGGCGCGGATGCGACCACCGGGCTGATCGACCAGGCCGGCGTCGGCGACATCAATATCGCCAACGTCGAGCTGGTGAACATCAGCGCGGCCGCGGGCCCCAGCACCCTCACCATCCGTGGCACCGACGACGACGACACGATTGCCGTGGGACTGATTGGGGGCATCACCGCGGCGTGGATCAACGACGGCGCGGTCGTCGGATACAACACGACGGGAGGCGCCTTCACGAACGTGCTCGTCCAAGGCCGCTTCGGCAGCGACTCGTTTTCCGTGACACCTCATGCTGGGGTTGACATCACGATTCAGGGGGGCGATCCGACCGCCAGCGACACGGTCGTCGTCAATGGCACGCCGGGCAGCGACACCATTAACTACAGCCCGACCGCGGCCGACGGTGGTACGGTCCAGGTCAACGCCTTGGGGCTGGTAACGCTGCAAACGGTCGAGCACCTCACGATCAACGGCCAGGGAGGGGGGGACTCGCTGACTTATACGACTCCCGCCATCGGCGCCGAAGTGACATTGACACCCGGTGCGACTGCGGACGCCGGAGTGATCACGGCTTCACAGTTCGATGCCAGCTCCCTGCTCGAGCTGTCCTACGAAAACCTCGACGAGACGGGCAGCCTGACGTTTGCCAACGTCAACGGCGGGCGGAGCGACGGATTGGACATCATCGGCACGGACAACGACGACCAGTTCAACGTCAGTGCAGCGGGCGTGGTGCAGATCGTCAAGCCGGCGTTCCTCCTTCCTGTGACCGTGCCAATCAACACGCCGGGGGTTACCTTCCTGCGATTGATGGGCCGCGATGGAGACGACTCGTTCAACATCCCCGGAAATCATCCGATCTCGGTCGGAATCGAAATCCAAGGCGGCAATCCCTCCGCCAGCGACGTAGTCAACTTCGCGGGCACGGGTGGAGCCATTACGGTCGATTACGGCGCAGGGACCGTCCAGGAAGCCGGCTTTGGTCCCGTGTTCCTCACCGGGGTGGAGCTGCTGAACATCGATGCCGCCGGCGGCGACCTGACGGCACTGGGAACGACCGGCAACGAAACGCTCGACGTTTCGATCACCGGCGAAAGCAGCGGCACGGCGACGTCGTCGGCCGTGGGCGCTCCCGTCACGACGTTTGCGAGCGTCGGCGTGTTCTCCGTCGATTTGCTCGGCGGCGACAACACGCTCCGCCTGCACTACGGCAGCGATCCCGAGACGATCATCATCGACGGCGCGGCCGGCACGGTCACCGCAACCAACGACGAGACGGCCACGGCGTTGGAAACAGTCAACTTTGCGAACGTCGATTCGCTCCGCGTCTTCGGCAATGAAGGGAACGATGCCTTTACGGTCACGCCGGGCGCCATGCCGATCTTCGTGGACGGCGGCGACCCGATCGGCACGATTCCGGGCGACTCGCTGACGATCAACGGCGCCCACACGTTCTTCGCCGGCCCGGAGAATGACGAAGGGGGCTTCCTGACCAGCGGCGAGACCGTCAGCTTCGATCACATCGAGAGGGTGATTGTCGCTTCCAACGGCGATTGCCCCTTCCTGATCCTGGGCACCAATGCCGACGACGATATCACGGTGATCGCGCGCGATGCGACCTACGATGCCGCGGCCGACGGCGTGCAGGATTTCACCGTCTCGGTCAATGCGGGGATCGAAGTCCTGTTCCTCAACGAACCTGACCTCTACATCGACGCCGGCAGCGGGGACGACGACATCGTGATCCGCGCTCCGGCGCCGAACGGCGCTTCCTGGGGAGTGCACGTCCGCGTTGCGGGCGGCCCGCCCAGCATCGGCGAGACCAACGAAGCCGACCGGCTCGTCCTGGAGACCCCCGGACAGGACAACCTCATCTTCACTCCGACGGGACCGGATACCGGCACGCTCCTCATCGACGAAGCGGGCAACGGCGCGTTCGACGCCGGCATCGACACGCTGATCACTCTGGGCTCGTTCGTCTTCGTCTGCCCGGACGAGGACTTTACGCATGTCTCATCGCCCGGCGGCGTGGAGCTGGTCGAGTACGACGGCGAGGACGATCTCGATGTCATCACGATCGCTGGCACGGCCGGCAACGATACCACCACGATCAGCCCGGCGGCGCGCACCGGCAGCTTCGTCTCCAGCGCCAGCCCGCTGTTCCACTTCCGCTCGTTCGGTCAGGTGACGGTCAATCCGGGTGCGGGCGGATTCGACCAGGTGATCGTCAACGGCACCGAGGGCCCGGATGCGGTCCTATCGACCGCCGATACGCTCACCGGCCTGGGCGCCGCAGTCACGATCGGCGCGGGAATCGACCAGCTCAACCTCAACACGCTGGGCGGCGACGATTCCATCATCCTCTCGCTGGCGGTCCCCGGCCTGGCCAAGATTATTGACGCCGGCGCAGGCAACGACCTGGTCGATCTGTCGGGCGTGGCAGTCGATCCGGCCGACCCGACGATCTACGGCGGCGACGGCGACGACGTCATCATCGGCAGCCCGAATGCCGACCTGATCTTCGGCGGCCGCGGGAACGACACGATCGACGGCGGCGCCGGCGACGACGTGCTTTACGGCGAAGAGGGGAACGATATTCTCACCGGCGGCCCCGGCGCCGACCAGATGTTCGGCGGCGACGGCAGCGACACCTTCATCTGGAATCCGGGGGACGCCAGCGACCTGATCGAAGGGGGCGCCGGCGAAAGCGACGTCTTGATCTTCAACGGCTCGGCCGCGGCCGAGTTGTTCACGCTCAATGCCGTCGGCACGCGGCTGGAGCTCCTCCGCAACATCGGCAACATCGACATGGACGTGGCCGGCGTGGAAGAGGTCGTGCTCAACATGCTCGGCGGCGTGGACGCGGTGACGATCAACGATTTGACGCAGACCGACGTCCGCATGATCACGGTGGACCTGGGCCCCGGCGACGGCGCGGCCGACACGGTGACCGTCAACGGACGCCAGGTCCCCGACACGGTGGACATTTCCTCGCCGGCCGCCGGCACGGTAGACCTCATCGGGCTGGCTTATGACGTCCGCTTGACCAGCACCGCCCCCGCCGACTTGCTCGTGTTCAATGGCCTCGGCGGCGACGACCGCGTCGAGTCCTCCGACAATCTCAACGGAGTCATCGGCGTGACGCTCAACGGCGGCGCCGGCAATGACACCCTGATCGGCTTTGGCACGCTCAATGGCGACGCCGGCGACGACCTCTTGATCGGCGGCGCACTGGGCCAGTCGATCAATGGCGGCCCCGGCGAAGACACCATGATCGGCAACGGCGGCAACGACATCTTCGACGGCGGCCCTGATTTTGACACGATCCTCGTTCGCGGCACCAGCGGCAATGACATTATTTCCGCCAATCAAACGGGGCCAAACACGCTGGTGACCACGCTCAACGGCGTGATCGATACCGACACGCTCGTCACCGTCGGCGGCGTTCGCACCGTCGAACGGGTCCGCATCGAAGCCGGCAGCGGCGACGATACGATCTTCGTGATGCACGTGGACAGCCTCGGACAATCCGCGGTGGTGGACGCGGTCCTGTTCGACATCGACGGCGGCTCGGCCGAGACTCGCGACCGCCTGAGCGTGCAGGACAGCCTCACCGGCGATCTGGTCCTTTATCGCAAGGGGGAGAGCGACAGCGCCGGCTCGATCAGCGTCGGCCCGGGCAATCCCGAATCGCTGGAGACCGTGTTCACGAACGTGGAATTCATCCAGCCGATCGCCGGACCCGGCGGCCAACTCCTGGTCTTCAAGCACGATCCGTACGAGAACAACGACGAGCGGATCAACGCCACGCACCTGGGCGCCGGAGAGACGATCAACGTCGATCCCAACATCGATCCGGGCCCGTTTACCGCAGTGCCGGCCGGCTTCGCGCCGCTCCCCGGCGATCAGGACTGGTATCGCGTCGTGGCCGAGAAAACCGGCACGCTCGACTTCCAGGTCTATTTCACGATGATCACCACCGTCGCCAGCGGACGGCCCGGGCTGCCCAACGGCGGCAATCTGGACATCGAACTGTACGACGCGGACGGCACGCTGATCGTCGATGGCCTGGGGGCCTTTGGCGTCAACGACGCCACCGACAACGAGCGAATCCGCATTCCGGCCGTGCAAGGCCAGATTTACTTCCTGCGGGTCTTTGGCGTCGATACGGCGATCAACAATTACAGTATCACGGTCGTCAACGATGCCGGCCCGACCCCGTACGGCCTGGAACTGGACGATCAGCCGGTGGGAGACGGACTGAACAGCGACACGGGCCGCTCCCAGTTCGACAACATCACCCGCGACAACACGCCGACGCTGGTCATCCGGCTGGACGATGCGTTCTTCTTGAACGACCTGCCGGGGAATCCCGTCCCCGACAGCCCGCCGGACGAGGTCATTCCGATTCCGTTCCGCGCTGGGCCCGCGCAGCCATTGCTGCCGGGGTACGCCATCGCCATCTTTGACGAGGGCCCCAATCCGAATCCCGCCGGCACAGCGCCGCAAGTGCCGCTGGGATTTGCCACGCAGACCAGCCCCGGAGTCTATGAGTTCACCACGCCCGTGCTGGTGGACGGCAGTCACTTCCTGTCGGCCCGCGTGCAGCTCATCGATCCGGCTCTCCCGCAGCAAACGGGCTTCACCGCCCGCAGCGCACTTTTGGAAATCGTGGTGGACACGGTCCCGCCGCCGGTGTCGCTCGGTGAGCCGGGCATTCCCGATGACGGCGTCATTTCCGACAGCGATACGGGCGTCTCGCCGCCGAATCCCCATACCATCGTTGATAACGTGACCTTTGACACGACGCCCACGTTCTGGGGCCGCGCCGAAGCCAACGCCATCATCCGCGTCTATGCCGACGTCAATGGCAACGGCACGCTGGAGATCGGCACCGACGTGTTCCTCGGCCAAGACACGGCCATTCCGCTGGACGGCACCAACCAGGAACCGGACGGATACTGGGAAATCGAGTCGGTCGTAAGCCTAAACGATCCGAACTTCTTCCCAATTCCCGACGGCTTGCGGACGATCTTCGTGACCGCCGAGGACGTGGCGGGGAATGTCAATGCGGCTGGGGGCGCCGCCGGGGACACGCTGCAAATCTTCGTCGATACGCAGGGGCCGCGGGTCACCGACGTAGACATCAACAACGCCGGCAATCCGTATGACCTGTTCGATCCCAAGCCGAGCACCGACGGGCCGACCCCGCTGGTCAATAGCCTGGTGATCAGCTTCAGCGATCTGCCCAACCGGCTGGCCCCCGACTTCCTGTTCCCGGCCCTCAAGCAGGACGTGGCCGAGAGTCCGGGGCATTACCTGCTCGTGGGCGATTACAACGGCATTATCCCGATCGCCCAGGTGATCGTCACCAACATTCCGCCCGTTAGCGGCCAGCCCGCGCTGGCAACGGTGGAGTTGGTGTTTGCCACGCCGCTTCCCGACGATCGCTTTACGCTCAGCATCTCCGACTCGATCTCGGATCCGGTCGGCAACGCCCTCGACGGCGAGAGCAATGCCGACGAGCCGCACGAGAACCCGACGTTCCCCAGCGGCGACGGCATTCCCGGCGGCGATTTTGTCGCCCGCTTCACGATCGACAGCCGGCCCGAAGTCGGCACCTGGGGCGCCGGCAGCGCCTGGATCGACACCAACGGCAATACGTCGTTCGATCCGACCAATGCCGACTTCACCAATCGCGACATCACCTACATGATGGGCTTCACCAGCGACGACCTGTTCGCTGGCAACTTCGCCCTGGGCGCCGGCGACGTGGCCGACGGCTTCGACAAGCTGGCCGCTTACGGGCGGTTCAATGGCGTCTGGCGGTGGCTCATCGATACGGACAACGACGGCGTGCCGAACATCAATCAGGTCGATCCGGCCGGCATCAACGGCCTGCCGTTCGCCGGCAACTTCGACGGCAATCCGGCCAACGGCGACGAGGTGGGCGTGTTCACCGGCACGACGTGGTGGTTCGACACGAACCACGACTTCCAACTCGATTTCTCGATTGCTGCGTCGCCTGGGTTTGTCGGCTACCCGGTCGTCGGCGACTTCGACGGCGACGGCTTCGAGGACCTGGGGGCTTGGACTGACGACACGTTCCGTTTCAACCTCAGCAGCACGGGTCCGACGCTCAACGCCAACCTGGTCGGTCTGACCGGCACGGTGGAACGGTCGTTCCGCTTCGGCTTCCCCGGCCCCAACGAGCGGCCGGTGGCGGCGGACATGAACCAGGACGGTTTCGACGACATCGGCTTGTACGTTCCCAATCGGGCCGGTGTTTCGCCGGACGAGTCGGCCGAGTGGTACATTCTCGTTTCGGGCCAGGTGCAGAACAACGACAACAACGGCCCGGCCGTCCTCGGCCCGTCGATCATCGACCGGATCGTGACCGATCCCATCGACGGCAAGAACGTCGTGCGGTTCACGCCGGTTCCCTTCGGCAACGACCTCTACATCCAGTACGGAGACGAGTTCGGCCTGCCGATCCTGGGGAATTTCGATCCGCCGGTGGTCGCCGGAACGCCGATCGTCGGCGGCAGCGACCGCGATCCGCGCGACGTGAACAACGACGGCAAGATCACGGCCTTCGACGCCTTGCTGATCATCAACCACATGAACCAGCATGGCCCCGGCACTCCGGTCGTGCAGACCGCGTTCCCGCGGGCGCCGTTCCTGGATGTCAACGGCAACGGCACGATTACGGCCAGCGATGCGCTGGCGGTCGTCAACTACCTCAATGCTAAGGCGTCGGGAGCAGCCCTTCCCAGCCCGGAAGGGGAGGCGGACGAGTTCTTCAGCACGCTGGGTGAGCGGAGCCGAAGCTCGGAAGACGAGGTGCTGGCCTTGCTCGCGGATGACTTGGAGTCACAGCAGAGCAAGTGAGGATAGTGCGCTGCGGCCGACGCATGAAATCGATTCATGGACCGGCCCGCTTCCGCGAGGGGAGCGGGCCGATTTTCGGCGGCCGCGCTGGAAGGTAAGCTTGACTGCATGGCTTACCGAGATGAAGACGATTTTCTGGAAGAGAGTGGGGCCCCGCGGGGGACGACGACGATCCCGGCGACTGGGACGATGAAGGGGCCGACGAAGACGAGGAGTTGATCGACTGCCCCGAGTGCGGCCAGCAGATTCACATCGAGTCCCAGCAGTGCCCGCAGTGCGGCTTCTACATTCTTGACGAGCCTGGCCGGGCGACCGCCTGGCAGGGACGATCGTGGTGGTGGATCGCCCTGGGAGTGCTGGGCGCCATTGCCGTGATCGTGGCCCTGTCGCGCCCCTGGTAGGACGGCCTTTCCAGGCCTCCTGCCGCGCTCGCAGTTTCTTGGACGGCTCAGAAGGGCCGTCCTACGACGAGCATCCCCCTCGCTCGCGCTTCGGGTTAGTATGAAGAGACCGGAGACGTGGTTCGATGAAGCTCATTCGCGTCGGCGCTGAAATCCTCAACACGACGCCGCTCGACTGGGACGGCAATCGCAGCCGCATCGAAGGGGCGATCGACGGGGCAAAAGCGTGTGGCGTCTCGATCCTCTGCCTCCCCGAGCTGTGCATCACGGGCTACGGCTGCGAAGACGCCTTCCACGCCCCCGGTACGCAGCGAACGGCCCTCGACGTGCTGTCCGAAATCGTCCCGCGGACGCGCGGCCTGATCCTCTCGGTCGGGCTGCCGCTGTGGCATTCCGGCGGCCTTTACAACACGGCCTGCCTGATTGCCGACGGAAAAATCCTGGGCTTCGTCGGCAAGCAGAACCTGGCGGGCGACGGCATTCACTACGAGCCGCGGTGGTTCAAGCCCTGGCCGGCCCGCGTGCGGAGCGAAATCCGCATCGGCGACGATGAGTACCCCATCGGCGATTTGATCTTCGACTGCGGCGGCATTCGCATCGGCTTTGAGATCTGCGAGGACGCCTGGGTCGCCGATCGCCCCGGCAGCCGTCTGGCCCAGCGGGGGGTGGACATCATCCTCAACCCGAGCGCCAGCCACTTTGCCTTCGGCAAGCACGAGATTCGCAAGCGGTTCGTCATCGAAGGCTCGCGGGCGTTCAACGTCGGCTATGTGTATGCCAACCTCGTCGGCAACGAGGCGGGGCGGGCGATCTACGACGGCGACGCAATGATTGCCGCGGCGGGCAAGCTGCTCACGACCGCTGCGCGGTTCACGTATGCCGACGCTCAGCTCATCCACGCCATCCTCGACCTGGACGCGATCCGGATGAGCCGCGCTCGGGCGGGAGGCATTCGCCCGGCAATGGGCGGGGACGATTCACAGGAGGGGCCAGGCAGCCCGTCCTACTTGATCGAGGCGGACTTCACCTATCCGCAGCTTGCGCCGCAGCACCAGGAGCTGCACGTCCAGTCGTGGGAGCAGTCGCCGTACGTCAAGGAAGAGGAATTCGCGCGGGCCGTCTCGCTGGCCCTCCTCGACTACCTCCGCAAGAGCCGCTCGCAGGGCTTCGTCGTGTCGCTCTCCGGCGGGGCCGATTCGGCGGCCGTGTCGGTCCTGGCGGCGCGGCTGGTGGATTTCTGCACGAAGGAGATCGACCGCGAAGCTATAGCCGCCAAACTCCAGCACATTCCGGGCCTGGAAAGACTGCCGGACAACGCGGCCATCGTTCGCCGGCTGCTGACCTGCGTCTATCAATCGACCCGCAACAGCGGCGAGGTGACGCGCAGCGCGGCGAAAGGCGTGGCCGAAGCGCTTGGAGCGGAGTTCCTCGAATTCGACGTCGATTCGCTCGTGCAAGGCTACATCGGCGTCGTCTCCCAGTCGCTCGGCCGCGAGCTGACCTGGGAGCAGGACGACCTGGCGCTGCAAAACATCCAGGCCCGCGTCCGCTCGCCCAGCGTGTGGCTGGTGGCGAATATCAAAAACGCCCTGCTCCTCTCCACGAGCAACCGCAGCGAAGCGGCCGTCGGCTACGCCACGATGGACGGCGATACCAGCGGCGGCCTGGCCCCAATCGCCGGCATCGACAAAGCCTTCCTCCGCCAGTGGCTCCGCTGGATGGAAAAAGTCGGCCCGGAAGGAATCGGCCCGATGCCCGCACTGGCCGCCGTCAACGACCAGCAGCCGACTGCCGAGCTGCGTCCGCCGTCGGCCCATCAAACCGACGAAGCCGACCTGATGCCGTACGAGGTGCTCGACAAGGTCGAGCGGCTGGCCATTCGCGACAAAATGCAGCCGGTGGAGATTTTTCACGTGATGCGGGTCGAGTTCCCGCAGTTTTCGCGCGAGCAATTGGCCACGTGGGTCGAGCGGTTCTTCCGCCTCTGGTGCCGCAACCAGTGGAAACGGGAGCGGTACGCCCCCAGCTTTCACCTCGATGATGAGAACCTCGATCCCAAGACCTGGTGCCGCTTCCCGATCCTTTCCGGCGGCTACGAGCGCGAGCTGGCGGAGCTGCGGAAGGCGGCTTCCACGTAGGACGGCCCTTCCAGGCCGTCCATCTCGAGGGCCCAGAAGGGCCGTCGTACATCTGCCCTAGGCTTCGCGCTTCGCTCCCCGCTATGCTGACAAGCATGAGCGATCCCTTTCCCACCCGACTGCCGCGGAGCATCGAGCTGATGAGCCGCGGCGATACCGGCCTGCTCGTCGTCGATATGCAGGAAAAGCTGCTCAAGCTGATCCCCGGCCACGAGCGGATCATCTGGAACTGCCGCCGGCTGATCGACGGGGCCAAGATCCTCGGCATTCCGGTGGCCGCGACGGAGCAATATCCGCAGGGGCTGGGGCCGACGACGGGCGAGCTGGCGTCGCGGCTTTTGGGGATTCCGGCGAAGCTGGCGTTTAGCTGCGGTGAGTGCGCGCAGCTCTTTGAGCAGTGGCAGCAGCAGGGGATTTTCAAGATCCTGGTCGTCGGCATTGAAGCCCACGTCTGCGTGCAGCAGACGGTGATGGACCTTTTGAGTGAGGCGTATCGCGTCTTCCTTGCCGTCGATGCCATCGGCGCGCGGCATGCGATCGATTACGAGACGGCCATCCGCCGGATGGACTCGGCCGGGGCGACGATCACCACGACCGAGGCGGCCCTGTTTGAATGGTGCGAGGTGGCGGGGACGCCGGAGTTCAAGCAGATAAGTGCCTTGGTGCGGGAGAGCCCGCCCGCGTAGGACTGGTTTTCAACCTGTCCTGATCAGAAGAGGACAGGCTGAAAACCTGTCCTACGAGGAACCGCCCGCCTTGATGTCCGACATCTTCTTCACCGTCTGGCCTTATCTCTTCGGCCTCGCGCACTTCGTGGTGATGATCGTCGCGGCGTCGCACGTGGTGCTCACCAAGCGCGACAACCGCTCGGCGATCGGCTGGGCGGGAATCATCGTGCTGACGCCGTTTCTCGGGGCGGTGCTGTACTTCATGTTCGGCGTCAACCGGCTGCATCGCAAGGCGCGGCGGCTGGTGAAGATTTACGGCAAGGGAAAAGGTTCGCGGGGGCTGGCGCATTGTGCCCCGGAAGACGTCCAGCGGGCGCTCGGCCACGACCGGGCCAATCTCGCGCCGCTGGCCGAATTCGTCAGCCGCGTCACCGGCTCGCCGCTCCTCGACGGCAATGCGGTCACGCCGCTCACCAGCGGCGACGAGGCCTACCGGGAGAAGCTGGCGGCCATCGATGCGGCGGAAAAAACGGTGTCGCTGACGACCTACATCTTCGACAACGACGAAGCGGGAAAGCTGTTTGTGGATGCCTTGCAGCGGGCGGTCGCGCGGGGAGTCGAAGTGCGGGTGCTGATCGACGACGTCGGCACGCGCTACACCTGGCCGTCGATCAAAGGCAAGCTGCGCGAGGCCAGCATCCCGTTTGCGACGTTCCTGCCGACGCTCATCCCCTGGAAGCTGCACTACAGCAACCTCCGCAGCCACCGCAAAATCCTGGTCATCGACGGACGCATCGGCTTCACCGGCGGGATGAACATCCGCCAGGGAACGATGGAGTCCAAGTGCGGCCGCCACCCGCTGTGCGATCTGCACTTCCGCGTCGAAGGCCCCGTCGTGGCCCACCTCCAGGAGACGTTTGTTTTCGACTGGGAATTCTGCACCGACGAGGTCCTCGAGGGGCCGGCCTGGTTTCCCCGCCTGGAGAATCGCGGCAACGTGCTGGCCCGCGGCATTGCCGACGGTCCCGACCTCGACTTCGACAAGATCCGGCTGACGCTGCACTGCGGCATCGACTGCGCCCAGCGGTCGATCCACATCGTGACGCCTTATTTTCTCCCCGACCAGACGCTGATCGTGGCGCTCAACGTAGCGGCGATGCGGGGCGTGGACGTCAACATTTACATACCCCAGAAGAACAACCTGCTGTTGGTGCAGTGGGCCTGCACGGCGCAGCTCTGGCAGGTGCTCCAGCGGGGGTGCAAGGTGTGGCTCACGCCGCCGCCGTTCGACCACAGCAAGATCATGCTGGTGGACGACGCGTGGAGCTTCGTCGGCAGCGCAAACTGGGACCCGCGCAGCCTGCGACTCAACTTTGAGTTCAACCTCGAGTGCTACGACCGCGAATTGGCCGGCAAGCTGCGCGAATTCATCGATCGCAAGCGGGCTCAGTCCAAGCAGATCACGCTGGCCGAGGTGGACGGCCGCCCGCTGGCCATCCGCCTCCGCGACGGCATCGCCCGGCTGGCAACGCCGTATTTGTAATACGGGCCGACCCCATCCGCCTTGCAAGACGGACGGGGTCTTTCGCCGGTCCCCGAGGCTGCGGCTTGCTTCCACCCCAACCGATGGTAGTGGTACAGTTTCGGCCCACGCCGAAGACTGGGAATGATCTACCGCCAGCAGTAGTTGTAGTAGGCCAGATACATGGCCACGGCAGCGGCGTATGGCCTAGCAATGGCCGCGAAGGTCACGGGGCACGTCTGGACCTTCTCCGAGCTATTCAATGCCGTGATGCCGGCAAAGCAGATTGCGGGATGATTTATTGACTTGGGGCTTTTCCGAAAAGTAGACTGTGACTCAGCGTTTACACCCCCGAACCCAGGCCAGAGTAATTTGGCCGGGGTTCACTCTTTCTTGCCAATTCGACTTGACCAATCAAAGTCCAATCCAGCAGAATTGATCTTTGATGGACGGTCCGCTGTGACCCGGGGTGTGTAAACGCTGACCACTCTTGGCCCTGCTGGCCCACGTCCTCACGACTCGTCGCGCGTCGCCGTGCGCGGCTAGATTCTCCGTTGAGGGAGCGAGAAATGCCGCACTTTGCTTGTTTGAAGGATGAGGGAGTCAACCTGGATAAAGTTTCGTGTTATGGCATCCAGGGAGACGGTTCGCTTCGCCTGTATTTTTCACGCGAGTATTTTTTTGACGTTTTGGATCCTCAAATGGTGCAATCCGTTCTTTCGGCAATTCACAGTATGGACGTACTGAAAGGCCACAGGCCGGAAGAAGTGTGGAGCTCAGGTGACGGAGTTAGCCTCTAGCTGAGCAAGGCGATAACAGTCAGTAGCGTCTCCCTGCGCCGACGCCATGAAAAAACGTCGTAGTCGAGGTCCCCACTAAAGGCCAACTTGGCGAGCAGCGCGGAGTCCATAGCTCTCACGTTCTCCCGCAGAAGCTTCGCTAGCTCTGGCAGGGATTGCGGATTCCCTGGTACTGGTAACTCAAATTGTTTCGCCCCAAACCGTTCGGTCATCTGGTCCACTTGTCCCCTAACTCTAGGCGGGGCTTTTCTTTGCGCTAACGGCTAGAATCGGCCTATGGACGAAATGCCGGACTTGGAATTCCCGGTGTGGGTGGTCGCAACAACGCGATATGACCACGATGGCCAAGTGCTGTTTGACGGGTTTGTGAGATTCACAATGGAGGATGGGGCGGCGTGCTTTATCGTGTTTAGGTCCAAGGCGCTGGCCGAGCTATTCACTCAACACCAATGCGGCGAAACTGGCTTCAATGGCTGGATTGTTGGGTGCACTCCTGAACGGTTGCACGCAACTCTACAACAGGAGCGGGAGATATTTCCGGAGGTGAGCCTGGTGGCGTTTGATCCGGTATTTGATGATGGCACGTTCCCGCTGGAAACGATACCCTTTTCACAAGTTCTGGATTACCTCCAAAAGAGATTGGGCGACCAAGGGGGAAAGTGATTTTGGGCTTACTCACGCTGGCACTCCCGGCAAATTAGGACACTACCCAACCGATAAAAGAATTGACATGTTTGCCGATTCCGGGTCAAAATAGAGGTTCCGACTCGGTTTTGGCGCGGCGGCTATGCCGCGCTCCCGCCTTCCTCGCTTGGGTTACAGCATGACGTTCCGCTGTCCTGGCCCCCCTTCCCGTCGCAGCTTTTTGCTGGCCGGTGCCGCCGGCCTGACCGGCCTGGGGCTGGCCGATCTTCTTGCCCTTCAGGCTCAGGCGGCTGCCGGCGACTCGGCACTGACCAGCAGTAAGTCGGTGATCTTCGTCTGGCTGCCCGGCGGGCCGCCGCATCTGGACATGTACGACATGAAGCCCGAAGCGCCCAGCGACTATCGCGGCGACTTCCGGCCGATTCCCACCAACGTGCCGGGGATCGACGTCTGCGAGCTGTTCCCGCGACATGCGAAGATCGCCGACAAGTTCTCGATCATCCGCTCGATCGCTCACACGTTTGCCGACCACGGCGGCGGACACAAGCGATTCATGACCGGCCGCAATCCCAAGGAGCCGGCCGGTTTCGTCAACGACTATCCGGCCGTCGGCTCGATGGTCGCCAAGATGCTGGAGCGCCGCAACGTCGGCATTCCCAATTACTCGCTGATCGTCGATGCCGGCCGGGCCCATATCGACACCTTCAGCCTCGGCACCGCGTACCTCGGCCCGGCCTTCGGGCCATTCACCGTGCCCGGCGATCCGAGCGAAAAAGGTTTTCGCGTGCAGAACCTGGCGCTCGACGCGGGGACGGAAAACCGGCTCGCCGATCGGTCGAGTTTACTCGGCGGCCTCGACAAGCTCCGCCGCGACGTGGACCAGAGCGGCGCGATCGACGCCCTTGACAAGTTCGGCAAGCAAGCGGCACAGCTCCTCACCAGCCAGCAGGCCCGCGAGGCGTTCGACCTGTCCAAAGAGCCCGACAGCCTCAAGGAGCGCTACGGCCACCACGCCTGGGGTTATCGCCTCTTGATGGCGCGGCGGCTGGTCGAAGCCGGCTCCAAGTTCGTCACCGTCGTCCTCGAGAACCCATTCGTCTCGGGAGTGCCGCACCTCAAGCAAGGGGTTTACAACTGGGATTCGCACGCCGTCAATTGCCACATCTACGACGATGCCCGCGTGCGGTTCCCAATCTACGACCAAACGGTGACGGCACTGATCGAGGACGTTTTCGCCCGCGGTCTGGACAAAGACTGCGTGATCGTCGTCACCGGCGAGTTCGGCCGCACGCCGCGGATCGAGAACCAGATCGGCACGCAGACTGGCGTCCGCCAGCCCGGCCGCGACCACTGGCCGAACTCGATGAGCCTGATCGTCAGCGGCGGGGGCCTCGCGATGGGGCAGATCGTCGGCTCGACCGACAGCAAAGGCGAACGGCCCAAAGACCGCCCGCTGACCCCCAACGACCTGTGGGCCACCGTCTTTGCGCACCTGGGCATCGACTACAACCACGCCTTCCCCGACCACCACGGACGGCCGATGCCGATCCTGCCGTTTGGGGAGGTGATTGGGGAGCTGGTGTGAGCGTGGTTCAGTCGCAGCACGCAGCGGGGATGAAAGCGCTCCTTTTAGGGAGCCCGATCCCCCATCTTCGGCGGCGGCGGCTCGTCATACTTTTTACAAGTGAGCCATTCCATCAGCCCGAAGGTCAGAAAGCCGATGCCACACATCAGCGAGATGCCGCAGGGGACCCATTTTCCTCCCCATTCGTAGGCTTCGACGACCATCCAGGTGATGCGGATCGCGCCGCCGGAGTTTTCCATGCGGGAAAGCTCGCGCCACAGGATGCCAGTGGACGCCAGGAAAATGACGCCCAGGATAGCCCAGGTCAAGCCGCGGTCGCGCGGCAGGTCCGGCGGCGGCGGCTCGTCATAATAGAGCCCCGCATCGAGCATGCTCGGTCGATAATCGGACGATGATTTTTTCATGGCGACCCCACTGGCCATGTTGCAACTGCTACCGCGCAGCGACCCCATAACGACGCCCGACGATCGGAACCGATCGTCCCCTGCGCTCCGCGCGCTAAACTCTAGGTTATGCTGGGCGGCCAGGCAAATCGGGGCGCAAATCCTTGTACGACGTCGATTTGCGACCGGAATCCTGTCGTTGGCTCAGGGGCGCTACTTCGTCTTCTTACCATCCGCCTTGATGGCCGCCTGGGCGGCGGCCAGCCGGGCAATCGGCACGCGGAATGGCGAGCAGCTCACGTAGTTCAGCCCCGCCGTGTGGCAAAACCAGATCGAAGCCGGGTCGCCGCCGTGCTCGCCGCAAATGCCGACTTTGAGGTCCTTGCGGGTCGCGCGGCCTTTGGCCACTCCCATCTGCACGAGCTGGCCGACGCCGCTGGTGTCCAGCGACTGGAAAGGGTCGCACGGCAGCAGGTCCTTGCGGAGATAGTCCGGCAGGAAGCTGTTGACGTCGTCGCGAGAAAAGCCAAACGTCATCTGCGTCAGGTCGTTGGTCCCGAAGCTGAAGAACTCGGCGTGGTCGGCGATGCGATCGGCGGTCAGTGCCGCCCGCGGGATTTCGATCATCGTGCCGATTTGCACGTCGAGCGTACCGCGGAATTTCTTCTCGGCTTTGACGGCGGCGATCGTTTCCTCCACCAGGCCGCGGAGGAACTTGAGCTCCGGCGCGGTGCTCACGATGGGGATCATGATCTCCGGCCGGGCATCGACCTTTCTGGTCTTGCACTCGATGCCCGCCTCGATAATCGCCCGTACCTGCATCTCCAGGATTTCCGGATACGTCACCGACAGGCGGCAGCCGCGGTGGCCGAGCATCGGGTTCATCTCGTGCAGTTGGCTGACGCGCTGCTTGACCTTGGCCACGTCCACGCCCAAGAGATCGGCCAGCTCCTGCTGCGTCTGCGCTTCGTGCGGCAGGAATTCGTGCAGCGGCGGATCCAAGAGGCGTACCGTCACCGGCAGTCCTTTCATCGCCGTGAAGATGCCGATGAAGTCCTCCCGCTGAAACGGCAAGAGCTTCGCCAGGGCCCTTTTGCGGGTTTCGACTTCCTCGGCGAGGATCATTTCCCGCATCGCCGCAATGCGATCATCGCCGAAGAACATGTGCTCGGTGCGGCACAGGCCAATTCCCTCGGCCCCAAAGTCGCGGGCCCGCTGCGAATCCTCCGGAGTGTCGGCATTCGTCCGCACGTTGAGCGTGCGGTATTTGTCGGACCATTTCATCACGGTGGCGAAGTCCCCCGAGAGCTTCGGCGAATGAGTGGCGACCGCGCCGGCCATCACTTCCCCCGTGCTGCCGTCGATGCTGAGGATGTCGTGCTGGGTGAAGGTCTTTCCCTTGACGGTGATGCGGCGCTGCTTCTCGTCGATGGTGATCTCGCCAGCGCCGGCGACGCAGCAGCGCCCCCAGCCGCGGGCGACGACGGCCGCGTGGCTGGTCATGCCGCCGGTGCTGGTAAGAATGCCGGCGGCACTGTGCATGCCGTCGATATCCTCGGGGCTGGTTTCCTTGCGGACGAGAAGGACCGACTCGCCGGCGTGCGTCCGTTCGACCGCTTCTTCGGCGGTGAAAGCCAGCTTGCCGACGGCAGCGCCCGGAGATGCGGGCAGGCCGCGCGTGAGGACGTCGGCCGTCTTCTTGGCGGCCGGGTCGAAGCTGGGGAGGAGCAGTTGCGTCAGGTCGTTAGCCGGAATGCGAAGCACGGCCTTCTTCTCGTCGATCAGCTTCTCCTTGACCATGTCGCAGGCGATGCGAACCGCGGCTGCGCCGGTTCGTTTTCCCGTTCGGGTTTGCAGCATGAACAGCGTCCCCCGCTCGACCGTGAACTCGATGTCTTGCATCTCCTTGTAATGGGCTTCCAGGATGTCCTTGATCTCCAGCAGTTGCTTGTAGACCCGCTTGTTCCAGGCGGGCATCTCGGCAACCGGCTGCGGCGTGCGAATGCCGGCGACAACGTCTTCGCCTTGCGCGTTGACGAGGAACTCGCCGTAGAACTTGTTCTCGCCGGTGGAAGGGTTGCGGGTGAAGGCGACGCCGGTGCCGCTGTCGTCCCCCATGTTGCCGTAGACCATCGACTGGACGTTGACGGCCGTGCCGAGCAGCCCCTTGATGTTCTCCACCTCGCGGTAGCGGACGGCCCGGTGCTGCATCCAGCTCTTGAAGACCGCTTCGATGGCCGCTTCGAGCTGGGCGTAGGGATCCTGCGGAAACTCCTTGCCGGTGTGCTTCTTGTAGACCTCCTTGTAGGCGTGGCACAGCTCGACGAGCCCTGCGGCGGGAACGTCGGTGTCCTGCGTGACGCCGTACTTGTACTTGACGGCGTCGAAGGCGTGCTCGTAATGCTCGTGGCCGACTTCCATCACCACGTCGCCGAACATGTTGATCAGCCGGCGGTAGGCGTCGTAGGCGAACCGCTCGTTGCCGGTCGCGGCCGCCAAGCCGGCGGTGGAAACGTCGGTCAGGCCCAGGTTGAGGATTGTATTCATCATGCCGGGCATCGAGACCGCGGCGCCCGAGCGGACGGAGACCAAGAGCGGGCTCTTGGAGTCGCCGAACTTCTTATTCAGCTCTTTCTCCAGCCGGCCGATGTTCTTGCGGACTTCGTCCATCATGCCCGCGGGGAGCTTCTTGCCGTGCTTATAATACGCGTCGCAGACTTCGGTCGTGATCGTGAAGCCCGGCGGCACCGGCAGTCCGATGGAGGTCATCTCGGCCAGATTGGCCCCCTTGCCACCCATAATGTCCTTGCCGACTCCTCTGCCCTCGGTCTTGGTCTTGGAGAAGTAGTAGATCATCTTGCCGGTAGAGCGAGCGGCGGGCTTGGCTTTGGCCATTCTGAGGTGCCTTCTGCGGAAAAAGGGGGGTGCCTGCTAAATGTAGTGCACTCGCTCCGCGAGTGCGTAAAACGTGCCCCGTACTGAAAAACGGGCGCGATCCCATATCAATGCTCTCATCGCGTCCAATTGGGCACTCGCGGAGCGAGTGCCCTACAATTTGTCCAACGGCAAAAGGGGGGCAAAGATACGAGGATGCCGTATTGCAGGATGCAGTGCGGCATTCCCTCTGCCCGACAGCGAAGCGAAAAGTCTAAACAGGCGTACCCACAGCGTCAATCGACGGAGGACCGCGTGCCAGCGGCCAGCGAAGGGTGCCGAAGTGGCCGGCGGCCCTAATGAGCGACGATCGAACCCTACGCCGCCGCACCGGGACAATCCCCGCCCCTAGGACGTGCAAAACCCCTCTCCGTCTGGGAGAGGCCGGGCGAGGGTCTTAGAACTTGTTCCCAGACTCCGGCCTGGCAAGCGCGCCAATCCGAGGCGGAGCCTCGAGAATCACAAGCCCGAAGCGCAAGCGAGGGAAAACCCCCACTCGCCAAACCGCCGTTTCCCTCGCTGGCGCGTCGGGCTTGTTTCACCACTGCCCCCTGGCCCGTGTCTCCTGACCCCTGTCCGTGCTGCCGGGGCCGCGTGTTGTCCGAATGCCGCTGGCGGCCGCTTGCCCGTGGCCAGCGTGGTCTGTCCGTCCACACTGGCGGCAGCCGCCTGGCACCCAAATCAATCACCGACATTGCCGGCCGCCCGCACCCGAAGGGCCCGCGAAGGAAGACGGTCATATCGCGGGAGTTCACTCGTCTAATGCCTGAAGTATTCGTTCCAGGTAACTTGAACGATGTTTGCTTCTCAGTTCATGTTGCCACACTCGAATCACCTTCCATCCCCTCGCTCTCAATCGGCGAAAATTCCGTTGATCGCGCCGCCTGTTCTCGCGCAACTTGTCGCGCCAAAATTTCGCGAGCTTGTGTTCCCAAGCTGGCAAACGCCAGCCGTGCCACAAATCGCCGTCGACGAACACGGCAACGCGCTCGTTACGAAAGACGATATCTGGACTACCGGGTAGTGACCGATCATTGCAGCGGAACCGATACCCGCGGGCGCGTAATTCGAACTGAACCAACCTCTCTAGCGGTCCGTTCCTGAGTTTGACGCGACTCATCGCGCGTGATCGCTGCTCGGGAGTCATGTGGTCAGGCATTTTATGATCCACCAGACAAAAGCGTCTTTACTCGCTCCTGTAGCCGTTCACGCCTCGGTGAGTGACGGCGCGGAGTGACGGCGAAGATGAGCTTCGACGGCAGTGGTGATGAGGGTGAAAGCGTTGCGGGATTGCTGGCGGCAGGTTTCAACGACGGTCAACAGGGTTTCGACGAAGCG
>DATKDU010000424.1:0-6284 GCA_035512595.1 Pirellulaceae bacterium | reverse complement strand
GCCCGACAGCGGCAGCAGGTGGATGATGCCGACCACGACCAGCAGAACCGCGACCAGATGGCGCATGCTCACTCCAGGTTGACGAACCTACCGGTGCGCGCAGAACGCCGGCGGCTCGCTCGGCGTTTTCAACGGCGCCTGACCAGCGATGCTCGGCACTACTTGCGGAGGGAGTCCATACATGAATGGTCAGGTAGCGGGACCAAGACGCCGCCCCGTGGCCTTCTCATATGTGCGTAGCAAGCGTGACAGTTGCGGCTGCGTCAGGACAAGTCGCTTGGTCAGGCCCCAAGGGCTTCGGCCTCTTTGGTACTTGAAGTCAATCCACCGGGTTCTTGGAGTGGCATGGCGAAAGGTCTCCCAGATCATGGGTAGATAGTCGTCTTCCAGAATCAAGCCGGCGATGTGTTTGATACTGACTCTCTCCGGATCGCCGCGCTTCAGACGATAGGTGATGTACAGCGAGCGACGCTTGCATGTGCAGGTTCGCCGCAACAGGCGCTGATCCCAGCCGCTGGGCGCCAACTCATCCCGGATGAATGCGGCGATGCTCTTGGATTGGCACACTGCCATCCAACCCGGCCGCTCGCCGCAAGCGATGCACTGCCACCAATATCTAGCTGCCATGGACGTTCACCGCCTGACGTCGCCCCCCAGCAGCCGGGGCCGCCAGAGCGACAAGGAACCACAGAAAGCCGACATGCGGCCCCGGTCTGCTACAGCGTTTGGTTCGGCGTGCCTTCATGTCCCTCGAAGACGTTTCACAACCCCGGCGGTTGTCGCGACAGGGCGCGGATCTCATCGCGCAAGGCGATCACCTCATCCCGGAGCACGGCCAGTTGTTTTGCCCCTGCCAATTCGGCGTCGATACTATCGGCGTCGCGGCCGACGAAGAAGGTGGCGAGCGCCGCGGTCACGTAGCCGAAGACACCGAAGGCATACAGCGCCAGAAAGACGCACAGTACACGCCCCTCGGCCGTCTGCGGCCAGTACTGCGAGCCCATCGTCGTCATGATCATGGCGGTCCACCACAGCGACTCGCCGTAGCTGTTCGGGCCGCCGGGTGCCTCGTTCTCGAAAGCGTACATCCCGGCTGCGCCGGCGAACGTGACCAGCACTGTGAGGGCGATCACATACCCGAAGCCCCGTCGGCTCAGGCTCGCTCCCAGCGCCTTCATCCCTCGGTTCAGCGAACTGACGACGCGGACCAGCCGCAACCCCCGCCCCGTGCTGGCCACGCGGAGAAGTCGAAACGCACGGAAGACGCGGAAGATCCGCAGCGCGGGGAGCAGCAGCGAAATGGCGGTCAGCCAGTTACCCTTGAGGTAATCGCCCTTGTCCGGGGCCAGGACCAACTTCACAGCGAAATCGAGAATGAAGACGACCCAGATCATCGTGCCGAGAATGTAGAACAGCAGACTCTCGCCCCGAATCAACTCCACGACCAACAGCGCCAGCCACACGAACGCGAGAACCAGCATCGGCGTTTCCAGCCAGTCCTCCAAGCGTTGGAGCAGCTCGTATCGCTCCCGTTTCAGCACCTCCTCGTCCGTGGCCTTCGCGTCGGGATCTTCGCTCGTGTTCCCGTTGCTCATCGGGTGTCCCCGCGTTGGACCCACCCCGGAAGCCCTCCTGCCGCCGAACGCTGCAGTTCAGCCGCGGGCCCGCGAAGCGGGACCGTCGGCTGGGACCGCTTGTTGGGCGTAACCGCCTTATAGCTGGACATGAAATCGGCCCAATACCCAGACGAGGCCAAAGTATGCACCGACGGTGACGACACACGCGCTGGCGAGGCTGGGCCAAAAGGGCCAACCTGACCGCAACAGCAGGGGAAGCACCAGAAACAACGGCAAAGACGCCAACACCAGCCAGAAAATGCTCTGGGCAAGAGAAGCGATGCGCTGTGTGTTTCCCGTTTCTGCGTAGAGCCACATGAACGCCAGCAGAGACGTGAGTGGCAGCGAGGCCAGGACAGCGCCCCACAAGGTGCTGCGTTTCGCGATTTCCGAGACAGCCACCACAACTGCCGCCGTGACAGCGACCTTAGCGACGATCTGCCACATGACGGTCGGTTACGCCCAACGCCGCGTTAAGCGGCCGCGGGCCGATACAACATCAGAGAACACGATAGCCTCTCCCCGCGGGGATCCTCACCCGGTTTCGTTGAAACCCCATGGTTAGCATCCTACCGCTTCGAATCGTGCCGGGGAATGGTGCCCCAGGCTGGTGTGGCCCCGGTGCTCGTTGTAGTAGTCGATGCAGCGTCTGACGACGCAGCGTAGCTGTGCGTCGGTGTCCAAGGTGGGCCGTTATCCCGGACAGTCCGTGGAAGGACACGAGCCCTGCGGAGCTGCTCTGGGTCGTCCATCCAATGACAGGCCAACTTTTCACGAGCTGGCGTCCGGCGCACCGGGCAGTAGCAACCGTGCTGAAGGTACGCCTTGTGCGCTGCTGGCCGGCCCGCGTCGCAATTCGGCCAGAAGCGGTCGTTTGGAAAGGCTCTCTGACTGCCCCTGACGCCAAATTTCTTCCCCGCCAAGTACTACGTCCGCTACCCGAACCGCGTATGCTCGGTTTGCCGCGGAAGTAGGCGACAGGGGCGAGGGGTCTCGGGACAATGGCTCAGATCGTCGATGGCCAAACATTCGGCCGTTTCCAGATCGTCTCCCGACTCGGGCGGGGCGGCATGGCCACCGTCTACCGTGCCTACGAGCACGCGCTCGACCGCACGGTAGCGCTCAAGGTCCTGCCCGAGGACCTGCTCGACCAGCCTGGCTTCGTCGAGCGTTTCGTGCGCGAAGCGCGCGTCATCGCCAGGCTCGAACACACCCACATCGTCCCACTGTACGCCAACGGCATCGACGAGGGTCAGCCCTGGATGGCGCTCCGGCTGGTCAAGGGTGGACACCTCGGGGAGTGGATGGAGAACGGTGCGCTGCAGCGCGATGTCGGACTGGACTACCTGGCGAAGATTGCCGATGCGCTCGATTTCGCCCATTCGCACGGCATCGTCCATCGCGATCTCAAGCCGCAGAACGTCCTGTTGGGCGAACGCGGCGAGTGCTACGTCGCCGATTTCGGTATCGCCTCCATGCTCGAGGGGACGACCCGGCTGACGCAGACCGGCGCTTCGCTCGGCACGCCGCAGTACATGGCCCCGGAACAGGCCAAGGGCGAGGCGGTCGGCCCGCCTGCCGACATCTACGCGCTGGGCATCATCGTCTACCAGTGGCTGACCGGGCTGCTGCCCTTCGATGCGGACACGCCCTACGCGGTGATGTTCAAGCACGTCAGTGCGCCGCTTCCGATGCCGCCGCTCGAGCATCTGCCCGAGCGCGCCCGGCAGGTGATCGCCCGCGCCCTCGCCAAGCGCCCTGAGGACCGCTGGCCGACCGCCTCGGCGTTTGTCCAGGCGTTGCGCGCCAGCCTTGCCGAACCAGTGCCAACCCAGCCGACAGGGGCCCCAGGGGCGATGCCAGCGGAACGGAGCCCTGCTGCTGCTTCGAAGCAGGCCCCTCCTGCCGCCCAGAGGCCCAACGGACCAACGGCGAGCACCACGCCTCAACCGTCGTCGAGTGCCCAGGACATCCGATCTCGCTCGGCTTCCCCCAGGGAGGGCCACGGCAAACTGCTGGGCGCCTTGGCGGCCATCCTTCTGCTTGCCGGAGGTGGTTGGGCGGTACTCGAGTGGCGGCAGGGCCAGATCGCCGCGGAAGAACGGGAGGGGGCCGATGCGGCGGCGCAGGAAGAGGCCGTGGCCTGGCAGCAGGCGCAACAGGCCGACGAGGCCGGGAGCTACGCCCAGTATCTTGCTCGCTGGCCGCAAGGCAGGCACGCCGGCGAGGCCAGCCAGCGGCAGATCCAGCTCGAAGAGCAGGCGCGCCTCGCCCAAACCGGCGACGCCCAGCGCGAAATCGAGCGGATCAGGACGATCCAGAGTTACCTGAGTGATCTCGGTTACCGGGTGGCGGAAAGCGGCGAGGCCGATACGCGCACGGTGGAGGCGATCAAGGCGTTCGAGCAGCAGGAGAAGCTGGTGGTCACCGGTACGCCGGACGAGCTGCTGGTCCGCGCACTGAGGAACGCGCTGGACAAGCGAGACCAAGCCACTTGGGCCGCGGCCACCCCTGCGGATATGGAAATCATCGAGAGGGCTTCGAGAGAGCTAATGGAGGCGGCGACATGGGAAGAAGAGCCCGAGACCGAAGAAGCCCCGGCCAACGGCGGCTTCGTCGATCTCGGCAACGGCCGCCTGCGCGACACCCGGACCGGGCTGGTTTGGACGCAGTCGGACAACGGCCGCGATATCGACTGGAACGCAGCGGATGCCTACTGTCGGGGCAAGGGCATGCGTTTGCCGAGCCTCGACGAACTGGCGGCGATCCACGATCGGCCGGGCGCAGGCAGGGCGGACTGCGGAAGGGGACTGACCTGCAAAATCTCGCCCCTGTTCCGCCTGACCTCGATTTGGTTCTTGAGCGGCACGAAGGAAGGTTCCGACGGGGCCTGGCTCATCCACCTCGTCAATGGCTACCGGTCCGCGACCCGTCTCGGCAATGCCACCAGCTACCGGGCGTTGTGCGTGGGGCGTTCCTGAGCGGGGGGATCACACGGGATTCCCGGGGCGGTTCACACATCTTCCTGGCCGACTAGGGGGTATCTCATGATGGAGTATCCACTCCGCCAGCAGTCTCTAAAAGCATATCGAGACCTCCTTCAATCCTTTTCCATACCTACCGATGAACAAATGGCTGCGTTTGCTGGCCATGTTGCGACCATGCATAGCTGGTACAAACACTTGCCACTGACCCAGCCCGGACATCGCTTCACTTTCTATTTGGACCCCTGCGCCGGAATGGAGCGTTCCGTAAGCACGGATGGTCGAATCAGCTTTCAGGAAATCATGGAGGCGGATTGCTTCGTGCACCACTCGATGATCCCTACGCAGGAGTATCGCCGTCGCTTCGGCATCCTGGCTGTTGTGGAAGGCGGGGTACCGACTATTGAGGTCGAAGGCGAACGGCAAATGGTTCCTGCCGAGATAGCCACTGCAGGCGCCATGGAGCTGACTGGCGTAATGCATCCGGCCTCGGCCCAGGACTTCGTCTGGCGTCGCTATTTCGACTCCGAGAAAACTCCTTTTCCGAAACATTACGACCGTTTGCACTGGCCCGAGGAATCTGGGGGAGCTGTGGTCTTAGACGGATTGATGAAGCTTCTCCGGGAAGGTAGACAAGATCGGGAGACGATTGACGCCTTCATCTCACCGGAACGAAGACGGCTGCGCAAGATGATGGTCGCACGGATGAAGTGCTTGGTGGAGTTTGTCGTCGATCCACCCGGGTAGGCCAAAGCGTACTGGCAATCCCCCCAAAAAGTAGCAGCAGTCAAAAGTGGAATTTACTCGTAGCCTGGCCCGAGGAGATTCCCCTGAAGAGATCCCGTTTCAGCGACAGCCAGATCCTCGCCGTGCTCAAGCAGGCCGAGGCCGGCGCGCAGCAACACCGCAGCACCGCACGTCAAACAGGAACACCAGCAAGCGCCTGAAAGCTCAAGGCAAGAGCGTCATGCTGCCGGGGTTGACGGGAAGCTCCTTACGGAATTGTTAGACGTCACAGCTTCGCTGCTGCCGTCTTCTGGTGCTCTAAATCGTCGATGAGCACTTCCATCTCGGAGATTTCACGCCGTTGGGCCTCGATGATTTCGTCAGCGAGTTTTCTCACTCGGGGATCTGAAATATGTGCACGCTCGCTGGTGAGGATGGCAATCGAATGATGAGGAATCATTGCCTTCATCCACGCGGTGTCCCCGACGGTTGCTTGACTCCGAACAAGCCAGATTCCCAATCCAATCAATGCGACGCTGCCGATGGCTATTGCGAGGTTGGCGCGCCTGTCCCTGTACATGTGGCGCATGAACAAGAGCATGACCAACGCCATTGAGCCCGCCATGATGAAAGTCATAAACATGCGGGTTTGGCTGAACCAGACATGGCTGAGCTGATATGTATGGAGGTACATGAGGCAGAACATCAAAATAGATGCCACCATGATCATGAGCACAAAATTTCTGTACGGATGCATCCACTCTCTCCTGTGACGTCTAACACCTGAATTAGGCCGACCGGAGAAGCAGGTGGGACTTCCTACGAAAAAGTGGACACCGGCGAGTCATGCGCATTGTAGTTCGTACTCGACGGGGGATTGGTATCCGAGCGCCGAGTGCAGTCGTTGGTGGTTGTAGAAATGGACGTAGCTACGCACGGCGTGGCGTAGCGCTTGGTC
>DATKDU010000423.1:0-3651 GCA_035512595.1 Pirellulaceae bacterium | reverse complement strand
GACCGAGCCGATGCGGACCGTGCGGGTCGGATTGCGGCGGATCTCGATCGACATGGGCAAAAGGGGCGGAGTGAAGGTCTGAATGCTTTTGTGGTTACAACGTCGGCAGCGAGGCTCGGTGCCTCGCCTTCCGTCATTCTGAATGACCGCAGGCTGCTTGCCAATGTCACCGCTAGCGTCGAAATTCTCCCGGTAGGCGGCCAATTACGAAATCGCCCCATTTCCCTCTTGCCGCGCATTTTCGCTCAAGTTACTCTCCCCCCTCGATTTGGGATTCCGGCCCTCACCCGCGGCAGCCCCGCCATGTCGCCCCTCGTCTATCTCGGTGTTTGGAACCGGCAGCGGCTGACTGGGCCGTCGTTGCTTTTAATTGGCCTGCTCAGCGGCTGCGGCATGGTCGCCCGGCAGCAGAATGTGGCCGGCGTGCGGCATTTCCAGCAGGGGCAATATCCGGTTGCCATGCGGGAATTCCAGCAGGCGGTCCAGGCCGATCCCAACAGTGCCGACGCCAAGTACAACCTGGCGGCGACGACCCACCGGCTGGCGCTGCAAAACCGCGACCCGAACCTGATGGTTCAGGCCGAGGGGCTGTACAACGAGTGCCTAGATCGCGACCCGAATCACGTCGCCTGTCACCGCGGGCTGGCCGTGCTCCTGACCGAGACGCAGCGAGTGCCGCAGGCATTTACGCTGCTGCGCAACTGGAGCGTGCGAAGCCCGACCTTGGCTGATGCCCGCATCGAGCTGGGGCGTTTGTACGAGGAGTACGGCGATCTGGCGACCGCCGAAGGCCAATTGCAGCAAGCCTTGCAACTGGACGTACACAACGCCCGGGCCAATGCGGCACTCGGCGAACTGCGGCTGAAGAAAGGGGACTACCAGCAGGCGCTGATCAACTACCAGCGGGCCTACGCCCTCAACAAGTCCCAGCCGGGGGTTGCCGAGCGGGTCGCCATGCTTCAGCGCCAGACGGGAAGTGCCGGTGCGCCCGCCCCCGCGCCCGCCGCGCCGCCCCGCAGCGCTACGCTGCCGCAGGGGCGGCTGAATTACTAGCGTCTTCTAAAACCGAGGGGGGTCTCGAAAGAATGACCAATGACCAAATCCCAATGACCAATGCCGCTGGTCTTCATTCATTGGTCATTGGGATTTGGTCATTGGTCATTCAAGGCAGACCGGGCGGGCTTTGTCACCCTACTCCTTCTTCTCCGCCCGCGTGTAGTCGATGGTCATCATCGACATCTCCTTGCCGTCCGGCAGGGTCATGAACATCTCAAAGGTATGGTGATCCTTGTCTTTGTATGTGGTGACCATCCGGTGCTTGGCCAGCGTGCCATCGGGCATTTTTCCCTCGCCGATCATCGTCAGCGTCTTCGTTTTCTCGTCGTAGGTCCCTTCCAGGGTCATGGGCGTTGTGGACATCGAGTCGATCCAGACGGCTACGAATTTCTTCTTTTTGGCATCGTAGCTGTCGAGCCCCTTCCCCTGGAACTTTACGCCCCCGAAATCTCCTTCAAAATTGGAAACCAGCCACAGTCCGCCGCATTCCATCTTGGAGGTCGATACCCCTTTCGACTCAGTGCCGTCGGACATCTTGCAGAGGCAGGTCCACTCCCCCGCCGTTGCCTTGAGCATTTCGTGCTCGGGCCCCGGCTGAGGGTATTCCTGAGCCGACGCAACCGCAGGAACCAACAGGAACAGGGCGAGAGCCAATGCACGTTTCATACGGGAACTCCTGTGAAAGAAAGTAGACGCTTGCAGCCTCGAGCACGCACCGGGCGAATGCCGATGCCAGCGCTTCCAAAGAGGCCCAAAAGTGTAAAGGGGAGCCGATCAAAGTCAAGGAGCACGCATGCTCATTCCTTCATCGGTTGCCGCGAGCGGATTTGACCGCGATCTGGCCGTGGCAACTTTATTCCGCGGCACCCGTCCTGTATGATATCCGCCAACTGCACTCGTCCTTCGGCATTTCGCCGGCGGCCGGTTGGCTTCGCGCAATCTTCACCCAAGGACGCGCACCATGCTCGACGTGATGATTCTCCTGGCACAAGACGAAGGGCTCGGCTTCAATCCCTGGTACATCTTGGTAGCCGCGTTCGTTCTATTCGTCGTCTTTGTTCTGTTCATTGCTCTGATTGCGTTCGCCATCTACGGCAAGCTGTGGTTCCAGGCGTACATGTCCAGCGCCGACGTGAGCATGCCCAGCCTGATCGGCATGGGCTTCCGCCAGGTCAACTCCCGCGTCATCGTGCAGGCCAAGATCATGGCCGCCCAGGCCGGGCTCGACATCAATCGCCGCACCGGCATCAGCACCCAGCGGCTGGAAGCGCATTACCTGGCCGGCGGCAACGTCATGAACGTGATCCATGCGATCATCGCCGCCCATCGGGCCGGCATCGACCTGGATTTCGATCGGGCAGCCGCCATCGACCTGGCGGGACGCGACGTTCTCGATGCCGTCCGCACGAGCGTCCACCCGAAGGTCATCGACTGCCCCGATCCGCGGCGAAGCACGTCCGACGTGCTCGCGGCCATCGCCAAGAACGGCGTCGAGCTCCGCGTCAAGGCCCGCGTCACCGTCCGCACCAATATCCTGCGGCTGATCGGCGGCGCGACCGAGGACACGGTCATCGCCCGCGTCGGCGAAGGGATCATCACGTCGATCGGCTCCTCCGAGACGCACGAGGAAGTCCTGGCCAATCCCAATCGCATCTCCCGCGCCGTGCTCGACCGCGGGCTCGACAACCAGACGGCATTCGAAATCGTCTCGATCGACATCGCGCACGTGGTCGTCGGCGAGAACATCGGCGCCCGCTTGCAGGCCGACGCGGCAGAAGCCGATACGCGAGTGGCCCGTGCCAAAGCCGAGCAGCGGCGGGCCGAGGCGATTGCCGCCGAGCAGGAGATGAAGGCCAGAGTGTCCGAGAACCGGGCCAAGCTGGTCGAGGCGGAGGCCGAGGTGCCGATGGCGATGGCGGACGCATTTCGCAAGGGAAATCTGACGGTGGCCGGAAGAGTGTAACCCTAGCGCTCCGCGCGAGGGAGTTCATCAGGCGGGGCGTGATGATTACACTGACAGTGGGCCGGGTCGTTCACTTCGAGGAGTGTCACCATGATTGCCGCGCTGGTGTTTGCCGCTGCGCTGGGGGCTGAACCAGCTCCCGAGCAACTCGAGCTGCTCAAGACGTTTCGCAGCGAGTTCGTCGAGATCACGCCGGGCAAGGGGGACTTTCCGCAGTCGTTCACGATGGGGGACGACAAGTCCGACGACCTGAGCCAGCGCCCGGCCGTCAAGATCACGTTCGGATACTCGTTTTCCATCGCCAGGTACGAGGTTCCCCAGAACCTGTGGGAAGCGGTGATGGGGAGCAATCCCAGCAAGTGGAAAGGAAAGCGGAACTCGGTCGAGATGCTGAGCTTTGACGACGCCCAGGATTTCTGCCGCAAGGCGACGGAGCTGATGCGCGGTGCGAAGTTGATCGAAGCAGACCAGTTGATCCGCCTGCCGAGCGAGGCCGAATGGGAATACTGCGCCCGCGCCGGAACCACCACCAAATATTCCTGGGGCGACGATGCCCAGGAGATCGACGATTACGCCTGGTACACCGGCAACGCCAAGGGAAACGATCCGCCGGTCGGCGCGAAGAAGCCCAA
>DATKDU010000422.1:0-10517 GCA_035512595.1 Pirellulaceae bacterium | reverse complement strand
AGATCGGCCTTGGCCTCGATCAGCAGCTTGACCAGCGCGGGGTTCTTGCTCCGCACGGCCTGCATCAGCGGCGTGGTGCCGTCTTCGTCGGCGGCGTTGACGTCGGCCCCCCGCTCGATGAGCAATTTCGCCATCGCCGGGTCGCGGACGCTCATCAAGACCGGCTGGCGGCCCGCGGCGAACAGCGCCTTCAGATCGGCCCCCCGCTGCTCGAGTTTTTGGATCGCTGCCGCGTCCCCCTGGCGGATCGCCTGCTCGAGCTCGCCGCGCCACTTCCGCTGGGCGGTGTCGCTGCGGCGGTAGATCTGCTGGGCCCCCCCCACGCCCGCATTGACGAGCACCAGCGTGAGAATGCCGCCGAACAGATAGCTCCACTTGGCGCTGGCCAGCTTGCGGGCGACCGACTGCACGTCGTCGAGATAGATCTTGATCGTCTGCGTTCCGCCGCTGACAAGCCCTTGCCGCACTTCGTCGTAGCGGCCGATGGCGACGACCTGCTGCCCCGGTTCGATCCGCTTCTCGGCGAGCAGGGGATGATAGCCGCTGCCGTCCTGCCATGTGGACTCCACGTCATCGTCGTCGTCCAGTTCCTCCTCGTCGTCGAAGTCCTCGTCAAGTGGCTCCGGCTCGTGGTCCTCCGCGTCCAGCGCGCTGCTCGTTTCAACGGCTGCGTCTGGGTACGACTCGGCGGCCGGTTGCTGCGGCGCTGGCCCAAGCCAGGGACATTCCTTGACCCCGATCATTCGCCAGTCCTTGCGGAGCGACTCTTCACTGCCGGTCAGCGCGCTCCACATGCCGTGCGCCCCTTGCAAGATTCCCAGGCCGCTGGCGTCGTCCCAGGCAGTGAATTGCACGTACTGCCGCGCCCGCTCGACGTCGGCCTGGTCGCTGAAATGCTCGTCGGCGACCGGCTCGAGGTCGGGAAAGCCGATCAGCCGCAGCTTGGACGACGTGGAGCGGATGATGCATTCGGCCTTTCCCAGGCCGGCGAAATCGACCGACTTGTTGGTCTCGGTGCCGCCCCCCTTCTTGCTCCGCGTCACGTTGCGATAGATGTCGTACTCGTACAGCACGCAGGCTTTTCCCGACAGCGGCGCGACCAGCGGCTCCCCCAGCGGCTCCAGCGTCCCGGCGGCGGCCGTCCGCCGGCCGTCCCGCCGCGGCATATCGACCAGCGCGTCGCTGAGGACCGAGCCGTCGCGCCAGGCGTAATACGAGTTCATCAGCGCCCCAATGCCGCCGGTCGCGATCAGCCCGGCGACGAACGACGCGATCCACACCTCCCGCGACGAGGAATCAAAGGTCTGTCCGAGCCACACGTAGTAGCCGTACACGAACGCCCCGAAGAGGAGCAGGCTGACAGTGCAACCGAGTTTCATGGGAGTAGATTCCAGGGGTTTCAGGGGCCTATCATAGCGGGACGCAGCCCTCGTTCCCACGCTCCGCGCGGGGACAAGAGAAACCCGAAATCCGAAGCTCGAAATCCGAAACAAGCACGAATGACCGAAATACGAAGGTCCCAAACTGTCCGCCTCTAAAGTTTTGAACATTCGATTTTCGTATTTTTGAATTTGTTTCGGATTTGGTGCTTCGGATTTCGTGCTTTGCCGAGCGAACCATCTCACCATCCCAAGGACCATCCGATGCATCCCGAAATCATCAGCCTCCTGCCCAAAACCGACTGGACCCGCCGCGGCTTCGTTTGCACGACCCTCGCTTCCGGCTTCGCCCTGGCCGTGCGGCCCGTGAGTGCCGAGACGATCACCACCGATACCCAAGGGCTGACCGCGGGCGAAGTAAAAATCGCGGTCAAGGACGGGGAAATTCCCGCCTACCGGGCGATGCCGGCCAAAGGGGAATCGTTACCCACGGTCCTCGTCGTCCAGGAGATTTTCGGCGTCCACGAGCACATCAAGGACATCTGCCGCCGGCTGGCTAAGCTGGGCTATCTGGCCGTGGCGCCGGAGCTTTACGCCCGCCAAGGGGACGTCGCCGGCAAGAGCGACATCCAGGCGATCATTCGCGACGTCGTCAGCAAAGTCCCCGACTCGCAGGTGATGAGCGACCTCGACGCGGCAGTCGCCTGGGCCAAGAAAAACAAGGGGGACACCACGAAGCTGGGCGTCACTGGCTTCTGCTGGGGGGGGCGGATCGTGTGGCTTTACGCGGCCCACAATCCGGACCTGAAAGCGGGCGTCGCCTGGTACGGCCGGCTCACCGGCATGACGAATGACCTCCAGCCCAAATACCCGCTCGACCTCGTCGCCGACCTCAAAGCGCCCGTCCTGGGCCTCTATGGCGGCGCGGATCAAGGCATTCCTAACGACACGGTCGAAAAAATGAAGCAGGCCCTGGCCGACGCGAAAAAACCCTCCGAGATCGTTCTCTATCCGGATACGCCCCACGGCTTCTACGCCGACTACCGCGCCACCTACCGCGAAAAAGAAGCCAAGGACGGCTGGCGGCGGCTGCAGGAGTGGTTCAAGACGCACGGCGTGGCGTAACCCTCTCCTTCCGGCGTAGTCCTCTCGCTCCGCTGTAGTCCTCTCGCTTCGCGAGAGGACATTGCCGCGACCGCCGCGACCGCCGGACAGCCACTCCCTTGCAGGCCCGCCGGGCCCACCGGACGATAGGCCAGGGCCAGCGCAGCGCCCCCCTGGGCTGCCGGAACATGAATTTCCCTCGCCCTGAAAGCATCTGGAACCCGCATCGGCATCAGGCGTTCTAAGGTCGGGAGCTCGACCCTATGGCCGCCATAATCGCCGGTCGAAACACCTCGACGGGATTGCCAACTCCGTGGATTCTGCCTTCGACATCGAGTCCCCCCAGGTTGATCGCCACGACTTCACCTGCGGCATTCAGGACTGGAGCACCACTTGTCGCGGTTATCTTAATTTGGTTGTCGAAGCGGTACTGGCATTCACCGGTGGGGAACTTTCCAGTCACGGTCGCAGCGTGGAGTCGCTGGTCGATTGGTGCGCCCTCGAAGATCTGCGCCGCAAGCCAGACACGTTCACCTGGTATTGGAAACGATTCGGCCAGTCGGTAGGCGTGGACTCCGGAACCTTCAGGGGACAAAAACGCAATAACATCGCCCGCCTTGGCTGGCTTGCCCACGGGAGCTGCGTCCGCGATCACGATTACGGAGTTGCCAATTTCAATGGGCGTTCCTTCCTTGAAACAGTCAACAAGTTCGACGCTTTTTATCACTTTGCCGACATCGGCCGCCGCTACTTGCTCCTCCAATCCGCCCGCCGGACCGAGCAGGTGGAGCGCCGAGAGCACCACGGGTTGTGACCGACCTTCCAGTTGAACCGCAAATGCAGTTCCCGCATCAACGGTTCCCTGGGTGGTATCGAGCGACGGGCGAAACACCGCATTATCGGGCACTGTCGGTCCGTTTACAGAAACTTGCGGTTGAGTCGTGTCTTCTGTTGACGCGACGGCGCCCGAAGTCGCTTTCGGAACGGCCGGTTGTGCAGGTTGGCTTGCTTGAGGCGCTGCAGGGGAAGGCTGCGGGGAAGAAGGTGATGTGCCAACTGGCGGGGGACGGCATGACGCAAACCCCGATATGAGGATCGCAGCCAACGCCATCATTACGATTCTCGGGCAAGAATTCACGACTAATTCCTCGGTTAGGACCTTTAGGACATTGACGTTTGGCCGGCCTCAGCTTACGCACGCCTGCCACTCCCCCGTTGGGGACTTGCATTCAGGTAGCCGGTGATTCAGCGGGTCCGCGGTTTTAGCCGCGAAACATCGGCAGGCCAATCTTTCCAAGCACCAGCCGGCACACGACGAAAAACGCCGCAGCTACCCCCATCAAGACGTAGGCGATCATCCTGCGGCTGCCACGGCTCGCATCAACCGCTTCCTGTCCTCCAGGCGTCACTGCGACCATATAGGCACCCGCCAGGAATATGCCGGCGGTTGCCAGGAGAACGAGCCAGCCAACCACGGTAAGTTTCCCTAAATCGAAGTCCATATGGCAAAACTCCTGTGTCGTTGGGAGCCGAACTTGGGGGCAAAGCCATTATTGCCCGCTGCCGATTTTCGCCGGCAGCTCCGCCACAGTCCAGACGTGACCGGCCAAACCCCAAGCCATTCCCGGGGTCGGGCTCTGCATTGCCGCCTTGCCGCGGCGGGTCCGCACGTGCAAGGTGTACGTGCCACACTTTCAAGTTGTGCCGCCCGCCCGCAATGGTGTTTGTCGTGGCCATGCTCCTGTTGGGTTAATGCGACGGACAATTCCTTCAAAAAGCTGAAACGTCACTGTGCCAGAAACAGGGGAATCTTGCTGTCGCGGAGCGTCTCCACGAGGGTGTCGCCCAGAACTTTCCGGACCAGGACGCTCCGAGCGCTGTTGCCCATCACGATCATGTCGGCTTGCCACAAAGTGGCCGCAGCCGAAAGCAGTACTTTCGGATCGCCCGGATTGGACTGGTGGCACACCCTGAACCCGTGCGCGCGGCAGTACTCTTCCGCAGGCAGCATCAGTTCGTAAGCTTTGTCGTGCGACGAGTGGAACGTCATGATCTTCAATTCGGCGCCGGGCCAGAGACGCATCTGAACGAAGTGCTTCATGGCCTTGGCCGACTCCATCGACCCGTTGTAGGCGATCAGCACTCGCGAGATGCTGCGGAATTCCTCAGAGACGGCGATCAGCGGCCGGACGCCCGCGCCCACGAGCCGGATCAGAAGGCCATGCGGGTCGCCACCTGGAAGACCGTGCTTGAGCACACTTTGCAGACCGAACACCAGCAGGTCGTGGTAACGCGCCGCGTCGATCAACTTCGTAAACGTGTCGCCGGACTCCCGTAGCACTCGGTGTTTCACGCCTGCTTCCTGGCAGGACTGCTCCAGCCGCTGGATCGACTCCTCGATGCAATCCGGAGAAATCGGGATCGGGCCACCTGGAGGTTCCGGCTGCGGCGCATGCTGGTCCCCGCAACGCAACCGGCGCGGGTCCAGCACCGTCACTCCGGTAACTTCGGCGTCGTGTGCCTTCGCCAACGCGACGGCACGTTGAATCGCCACGGGCGTGTAGGTTGTCCCTGCCAATCCAACCAAAATGCGCTTCATCATGACTATGCTCCTTGCGTCTCATGTCTCGCTTGGATTCGTTCGCCTCGCCCACCACCATTTGTGCAGCTCGATCGCGGGGACGATCAGCACACTGACGGCAATCGCAACGCCCCACATCCACAGATCAACGGGCTTGGTGTTCAGCATGTCTTGCAGGAATGGCACGTACATTCCCGCGACGTGTACGAGGAACGCGCCGAGCGTCCCAAAGAACAAGACGGGGCTACGCAGCGGCGACAGTGCCAAGGCTGACCGTGTCTCCGAACGGCAGTTCCCGACATGAAAGTTCTCGAACAAGACCATCGACAACAGCAGCAGATTGCGTGCGCTTGCCACGTCCAGGCCCAGCCTCAAGCCGATGTCGTAGATCAAAAAGCCTCCACCTCCGACCACCACCATCGCCACCAGCGTCCGCTCCACCATCAACCGGTTGAAGACGGCTTCGCCGGGCGGACGGGGCTTTCGTCGTAGGCTGTCTCCTTCGCCCGGCTCAAAGGCCAAGGCCACGCCCTGGATCCCATTGGTGACGAGGTTCAGCCACAACAATTGGACGGGAAGCAAGGGCACCGGCAGACCCGTAATCACCGCCAACAGCACCATCAGCAATTCGGCCGCACCCATCGATACGAGCAGGTAAATCACCTTGCGAATGTTGTCGTAGGCGATTCGGCCCTCCTCGATTCCACCGACGATGGAACTGAAATTGTCGTCGCTAATGACCAGTTCCGACGCCTCACGGGCCACGTCCGTCCCGGACTTGCCCATCGCGACACCGATGTTGGCTGCGCGCAAAGCGGGCGCATCGTTCACACCGTCGCCGGTGACCGCGACGAAGTGCCCTGCTTTTCGCGCCGCCTCAACGATTTGCAGCTTTTGGCGTGGCGTGACGCGAGCGAATACGCGTATTTGCTGCACCATTTCCGCCAACTGATCGACGGACTTGCCGTCCAGGTCGGCGGCCGTGACAACCTGCTCGTCCCGATCCGCCAGGCCAAGATCCCGGGCAATGGCCAATGCCGTGATGCGATGATCGCCTGTCACCATCGTGACCAGGACACCGGCCTGTTGACACTCCGCCACGGCCTCGCGCACTCCCGCACGTAACGGGTCGATCATTCCCAGGAATCCCAGCAGCGTCAAGTTTTTGGGTTGCGGCGGGACATCCTCGGGATGAAGTGTCTCGGCGAGTTGTCCGCGGGCCACGGCCAACACCCGCAGTCCCCGAGCCGCCATGCCCAGCGCCAACTGATCCAATCGCGTCCGCTCGGCGCCCGAAAGCTCATCGCCACACATGTCCAATACGCGCTCCGGCGCGCCTTTGACACAAACCTCGACTCGCTCGCCCGTTCGATGGAACGTCGCCGCGAATTGGTGCTCCGGTTCGAAGGGGATGCTACTTACCAACGGGAGGGCCTCGAGTGCTTGCTCTCGCTGGATTCCCAGCTTTGCCCCCAAACTCAACGCCGCGATATCAACGGCGTCCCCGCGCCAGACCCACTCGTCATTGCGGTGATGCAAATCGGCCTCGTTGCAGAGCACGGCCGCGCGGACCGTTGCCGCCAACCGGGGGTGATTGGCCAAGTCCGCAGCCTGTCCGGCGAATTGCACCTCGCCTTGGGGCAAAAAGCCCTGGCCCGTGGCTGGAAAAACATCGCCGTTGGCCAGGCAGACCTCGCGCACCGTCAGTTCATTGCAGGTGAGCGTCCCCGTCTTGTCCGTCGCGATCAGCGTACAACTCCCCAGGCCTTCCACGGCTGTGAGTTGGCGGACAATCACGTTCCGCCTGGCCATCCGCGTGGTTGCCACCGCGAGCGCTACGGTGATTGCGATCGGCAACCCTTCGGGAATCGCGGACACGGCCAGCGCGACGACGAAGAAGAATGTCTCCACGAGCGTGTAGCCCCACAGCACAATCCCCAGCAGGCCGATGCCGCCCGCCGCGACCAAGGTGCCGACGGCCACGTAGTTCGTGAACCGCTCCATGCGCACCAGCAAAGGAGGCTTCCCGCCGCCGCTGCCCATCACATCCAACGCCAACTGGCCGACACTGGTTGCTGTCCCGGTGGCCACCACGACTCCCTTCGCCCGGCCGCGAGCGACCAAAGAGCCGGCAAACGTCATGTTCTGCCGATCCGCCAAGGTCGCCCCTTCCGCGCCCTTCCACGCGGAGTCTTTGCGGACCGCCAAAGACTCCCCAGTCAGAAGGGATTCGTCCACCTCCAAACCTTGCGCGGACAGCAGCCGGATATCTGCCGGCACTCGATTTCCCGACTCCAACCACAGCACGTCGCCAGGGACAACCTCTTCGGCCTTGACTTCCCGCACCTCGCCGTCCCGTTCAACTTGAGCGTGCATTCGCAGCAGCTTCTTCAGCGCGTGGCTGCTTTGCTCCGCCTGCCACTCCTGGTACGCCCCGATGACGGCATTGAGCACCAAGACGGCGGCGATGAAGGCGGCGTCCTTGATGTCGCCAATCGACGCCGAGACCACCGCGGCCGCCACGAGGATATAGATCAGCGGACTGGCGAACTGCCGCAGCACGATCAGCCACAGAGGCGTCGGGCCTTTCTCCGGCAGCAGGTTCGGACCATACTCCTGCTGCCGTCGCTCGACTTCCGCTGGAGTCAGGCCGCGCGGCGATGCGCCCAGCGCCTCCAGAATCGACTCCGGGCTCTCGGAGTGCCACGGCCGGATTTCCTGCTTGCGGTTCGGCATCCTTTGGTCCTCACCTAACCTTCACTGCGCTTCGAGTTCTTTGGCAGACTCCAGGCCGCCCGCGCATTCTGCAGGGCGTTCTTCACCTGATCCCCCTCCCGAGCCATCGCGGGCAGAAACTGCATTCCTTCCACCAGCCATTCCGCCAACGGCGGGGAGCAAAGCTGATAGACGATGCGCCTTCCTTCCCGATGCTCCGACACGACTCGGAGCGTCCGCAAGACCGCCAGGTGCTGCGAAACATTCGAGTGCGCCAGCTCCAACGTGCTGGCCAAGGTTCCCACATCTTTGTCGCCCCCCCTCAGTTCCTCAATGATCTGAATCCGCCGCGGCTGGGCAATCGCCCCCAGGAATGCGCCAAGTTCGTTTGCGGCAAGTCGGCGGTTCGGCATAGGGAAAACACTCCAGTTCGCCGCCTTCGCTTCAACTGAGACGGTCGTCCCTGCCGCAACACGCCCGGCGTGGATCGGTTGACATGCTCATGTGCGAACATTGGCAGGTGTCATGCCGGATTCGACTTTTCCTCCAACTGGCGAAAGGGAGAACGGAATTCTCGCCAATTTCCAGTGAGGAGCGTCTCTGCAGATGGCAGCACCGCTCAAAAGCGGTCCATTGTTGCGCGCGCGATCCGCACACTCAATGCCATTTCCGCACGGCGCGGCGTAAGCCTCTCCCGCTGGGAGAGGGTGGCCGCAGGCCGGGTGAGGGTGTTGCCGTAAGGTGGGGACAAGCCGGCTCCGGCGGCGCACCCTACGCTCTCTCGCTCCGCTGTAGTCCTCTCGCTCCGCTGTAGTCCTCTCGCTCCGCGAGAGGACATTGCCGCGACCGCTGGTCTTCCACTGCCTTGCAGTCCCGCATGACCGACCCGACGATAGCCATGCGGCACGGAACGTGTGACCGACCATGCAGCACGGAACGTGCGACCCGACGATAGCCCAGGCCAACGGCCTGGGAAAACGGGCGCAAAAGAATAAACCCCGCCCTGAAAGGGCGTCCGCAATCCGCCTCGGCATGCGGTCGCCTTTCGCCGGCCGAATTCCGGGCACGGCTGAACGCGCCATCGTCAAAACAACCCTTTGCCCCCGGGGCTAAGCCTTGTCACAATGTCCCTTGCGGCCCGACAGTGCCCCCCGCGGGTCAGGATGGGACGGCGATCTGATTGACCATGGCTGATTCGACCCCACTGAGAATTGTCTTGGACACCAGCGTGCTGGTGGCGGCGGTACGGTCCCGGCGCGGCGCCAGCTTCGCTCTGGTCAGTTCCATTCCCGCGCCCGAGTTTGTGCCTTGCCTGTCGGTGGGCCTTTACGCCGAGTGGCAAGAAGTGCTGACACGCCCCGAAAACCTACCCCCGGGAGGCTCGCCGGAGGATGCCCTGGCTTTCATTCGCTATCTCGCCGGCGAGTCGCATTTGCAGGAAATTCACTTTCTCTGGCGGCCGTTCCTGACGGATCCGGACGACGACATGGTGCTGGAACTCGCGTTCGCCGCCAATTGCCCGTATATAATCACTCATAACGTAGCGGATTTCCGCGGCTCGGAACAACTGGGTGTCACCGCTCTGCCGCCGCGAGAATTCCTTAAGCAGATCGGAAAAAGATCATGAGCACGCTGACCATCCAATTGCCAGAATCGCTCCAAAAGCGCATCGCCGCGCTGGCGGAACAGGAGGGCTACACCGTCAGCCAGTTTCTCGCCAGCGCCGCGGGCGAAAAGCTGGCCGTCGTCTTGACGATGGATTACCTGCGCCGAGAGGCGGCCGCCGGACGGCGCGAGGACTTCGACAAGTACCTGGCTGCCGTTCCCGATGTACCGCCCGACGAGAGTGACCGCGTCGACTAGCTGCGCACGCCGCCTAACTGCCTGTTGAATAGGCCAGGCAAGAGGCTTGGCCTACTGAAACTCTCAGGAAATCATTTATTCCCAACACTCCGAGTCCCGAAGGCGGAATGGATGCCGATGCCTTCGCCGGTGCTGGAGGCGATGGACATCCCGCTGACGAGCAAGTCGATCACGCTCACGTGTGGCAAGCTCTGCACGGGGGTTACGGTCCGGCCGTGGACAGGCATCTTCATGCTGCGCAACTCATCGACGCCGGAGACGTATTTTCAGGCGGCGTTTCGCGTGCAGTCGCCGTGGACGGTGATGAATCCGGACGGGAACGATCCGAATCGGGAGCAAATCATCAAGGAGGAGTCCTATGTCTTTGATTTTGCTCCGGACCGGGCACTACGGCAGATTTGGGAGTACGCGGCGCGGCTCAACGTCGATGAAACGGACCCGCTCAAGAAGGTTGAGGAGTTCATCAGCTTCCTGCCGGTGCTGGCGTACGACGGTAGCTCAATGAAGCAGATCGACGCGGCGGGCATCCTCGACATTGCCATGAGCGGCACCAGCGCGACGCTGCTGGCGCGGCGGTGGGAGAGCGCCCTGCTGGTCAACGTCGATAACGCGACGCTCGCGCGGCTGATGAACAACAAGAAGGCGATGGAAGCGCTGATGAGCATTGAGGGCTTTCTCTCGTTCCCACGCTCCGCGTGGGGACGCCAGCGGGGACGCTCTGCGTCCCGACACTCGACGCGGAGCGTCGCCGCTCGTGTTCCCACGCGGAGCGTGGGAACAAGCGGTCGTCCGCGGAGCGGCGGGCGGATAGAGCCCCCATTTTGTTCGTTGCCGTGGTCTAGACAAAAAGCCACTGATGCGTACAATGCCAGTAC